>NZ_DASRGV010000001.1:0-5127 GCF_035650855.1 Actinocrinis sp.
GGCTGACCGGGTGCGGGCCGGTGTCGGGGCCCTCGTCGCTGAAACACAGCACATATAGGGTCGCGTCCCGTTGGGTGACCGACGTGAGCGCGGCCACGTATCTCGTGCGTTCGTCGCCGCGGAAGGTGTGGAACAGTCCGCAGTCCAGCACCGTGGCGAACGTGCGGCCGAGATCGTCCAGCGCGAAGGCGTCGGCCGCGGTGAACTCCGCCGCGATCCCGCGCTCCGCCGCCTTCTCCCGCGCGGCTGCCAGCGCCGTTTCCGCTACGTCGAAGCCCAGCACCGGCACGCCGAGCGCGGCGATGTGCAGGGCGTTCTCGCCGGTCCCGCAGCCCGCGTCGAGTACCGGGCCGGCGAAGGCGCCTTCCGCGGCCAGGCGCACGACCACCGGCTGCGGCCGGCCGATGTCCCAGGGCGCTGGCCCGTCGCGGTAGGAGGCGTCCCACGGCAATCCGGTCATCCGTTCGTGGCTGGTCGGCTCCCGGCCGCCGAACGGATCGCCGGCGCGATTTCCCGCTTGCTCGGTCACCTCAATGTCACCTCCGCGCGTGTAGCGACGATGACCGCGGCGTCCATCTCGTCGTCGAGGACAACCCGCGGCAACAGGCCACTGTCCACTATTACCTGCATCGCCGCCGGCAGCTGCCGCTCGCTGGCCTCGACAAGTAAGTGGCCCCCCACCGCGAGCCATCGCGATGCCTGACTCGCGACAGCCCGCATCACGTCGAGGCCGTCGCTGCCGCCGTCGAGCGCGACGCGCGGCTCGTGGTCGCGCGCCTCGGCAGGCAGCAGCGCGATGTCGCCGGTGGGCACGTAGGGCACGTTCGCGATCAGAACATTGATCTTCCCGCGCAGCGTCTCGGGCAGCGCGCTATAGAGGTCGCCCTGATACACCTGTCCGCCGAGAGGGGCCAGGTTGCGCCGGGCGCACGCGACGGCCGCCGGATCGATGTCGACGGCGTGCAGGTCGAGCGGTCGCTGCACGCCGGCGGCGACCGCGGCGCCCAAGGCGCCGGTTCCGCAGCAGAGGTCGACGACGACCAAATGCGCGTGCTGTGAAACTTGCGCGGCGAGCCTGGCCGCTTCGCGCGCCAGCAGCTCGGTTCGGCGCCGCGGCACGAACACGGCGGGATCTACCGCGATGCGCAGGCCGCAGAACTGCGCCCAGCCGAGCACCTGCTCGAGCGGCAGGCCGCCGGCCCGCCGCCGGACCATGCGGTCGAGCTGGTGGGTCGTGTCCGCCTGGGCGAGGAGCAGCCGCGCCTCGTCCTCGGCGAAGACGCAGCCCGCCGCCCGCAGCGCGGCGGTCACAGTTTCATGCGTTGATACGACGTCGACCGCCTCAAGCCTGGGTTCGGACCGAAGCTCCCTTTCCCCCTCCGCTGACCTCTCAGTCTAGCGAAACCGCTGCTCAGAGGCGCGCGCTCGTGATCGTCCGAATTCGCCCGTTCGGCCCGAGTTACCCGGCCGGCGGTCGGGGCCGGTTCAATCCGGCCAGATCAACGACTGGTTTCGATCGCGTTGCGGACCCTTGACCCCCCGGAATGTTTGCGCTAACAATTCTCCATCGAGGCCGGTCGACGGCGCTCGTGAACCACGTTCAGTGGGCAGAAGACCTAGACTCGGGCCACCGCGGCGGCGTGGCCGTGGACACGGAGGGAGGCGGAGCAGGCATGCGCGTCATCGACGGCGATCGGGCACCGGTCATGGCCGACGTGGCACGGATCGCGGGCGTGTCGCACCAGACCGTCTCCCGTGTGCTCAACGACCACCCCAACGTGCGGCCCGCCACCCGGGACCGGGTGCTCGCCGCCATCCGCGAGCTGGGCTACCGGCCCAACGCGGCCGCCCGCACCCTGGTCACCCGGCGCACCAACACGCTCGGCGTGATCAGCTTCAACACCACGCTCTACGGCCCGGCCTCGATGCTCTACGGCATCGAGCAGGCCGCCAAGCAGCACGACTACTTCGTCACCGTCGCCGCACTGGCCGCGCTCGACCGCCGCTCGGTGCTCGACGCGGTGGAGCGGCTGCGCGACCAGGCGGTCGAGGGCATCATCGTGATCGCCCCGCAGACCACCGCGGTCGGCGCGCTGGCCAACGTCCCCTCGGACGTGCCGCTGGTCGCGGTCGGCTGCGGCACCCACTCCTCGCTGGCCTCGGTGGCCGTGGACAACGAGGGCGGGGCCGAGCGCGCCACCTCCTACCTGCTCGACCTCGGCCACCGCACCGTGCACCACATGGCCGGGCCCGCCTCCTGGCTGGACGCGCAGGAGCGCGAGATCGGCTGGCGGCGCACCCTGGAATCCCGGGGCGCGAGCGTGCCCGAGCCGCTGACCGGCGGCGACTGGTCCGCCCGCACCGGCTTCGAGCTGGGCCACCGGATCGCCCGCGACCCGCAGATCACCGCGGTCTTCTGCGCCAACGACCACATGGCGCTCGGGCTGCTGCGCGCGCTGCAGCAGGCCGGCCGCCGGGTGCCCGAGGACGTGAGCGTCATCGGGTTCGACGACATCCCGGAGGCCGAGTACTTCGGGCCGCCGCTGACCACGGTCCGCCAGGACTTCGACGAGCTGGGCCGCAGGGCCCTGCGCTCGCTGATCCAGCTGATCGACGCCGACCTGGCCGGAGTCGGACGCGCCGCGGTACGCGTGTCCATCGACCCCGGCCTGGTGGTGCGCGCCTCCGCGGCGCGTCCCGCCCTGTGAACCATCCGCAGAGCACGAGCACGACGAGCGACGAGCACTGACAAGCCGGGCCCGCGAGGGCGGCCGGCGGCGATCCCGAGGAAGGTTCGACTATGACAGAGGCGCGACATGGTTGTTAACGCTAACAATCATGGCGGTGGGGACCGGTACGTGATCGGAGTGGACTTCGGCACGCTGTCGGGACGCGCCCTGGTGGTCCGGGTCGAGGATGGCGCGGAGCTGGGGACCGCGGTGCACGAGTACGCGCACGGCGTCATCGAGGAGGCGCTGCCCGGGGCGGCCGGCGGCCGGTCGCTGCCGCCGGACTGGGCGCTTCAGCACCCTGACGACTACCGCGAGGTGCTGCGCCGCGCGGTGCCCGCCGCGGTGGCCGACGCGGGGGTGGACCCGAAGCAGGTGATCGGCATCGGCATCGACTTCACCGCCTGCACCGTGCTGCCGACCCTCGCCGACGGCACGCCGCTGTGCGAGCTCGACGAGTACCGCGACCGGCCGCACGCCTACGTCAAGCTGTGGAAGCACCACGCCGCGCAGCCGCAGGCAGACCGCATCAACGCGCTCGCGCACAAGCGTCCCGAACCGTGGATCGCCCGGTACGGCGGCAAGATCTCCTCCGAGTGGGAGTACGCCAAGGGCCTGCAACTGCTGGAGGAGGACGCCGAGCTCTACGCGCGCACCGAGCGCTGGATCGAGGCGGCCGACTGGATCACGTGGGAGCTGTGCGGCGTCGAGACGCGCAACGCCTGCACCGCCGGCTACAAGGGCATCCTGCAGGACGGCGTGCGCCCCTCGGCGACCTTCCTGACCGCGCTCAACGCCGGGTTCGCCGACTTCAACGACAAGCTCGACCTGGCCCCCGGCGCGCCGGGCATCTCCCCGCTCGGCGCGCGGGCCGGGTCGCTCACCGCGCAGGCCGCCGCCTGGACCGGCCTGCCGGAGGGCATCGCGGTCTGCGTCGGCAACGTGGACGCGCACGTGACCGCCCCGGCCGCGCAGGCCATCGAGCCCGGCCAGATGGTCGCCATCATGGGCACCTCCACCTGCCACGTGATGAACGGCGAGCGGCTGGCCGAGGTGCCCGGGATGTGCGGCGTGGTCGACGGCGGCATCGTCGACGGCCTGTGGGGCTACGAGGCCGGGCAGAGCGGCGTCGGCGACATCTTCGCCTGGTTCACCGAGCAGTCCACGCCCGGTTACGTCCAGGCCGAGGCCGCGGAGCGCGGTATATCCGTGCACGAACTGCTCACCGAGCAGGCGGCCGCGCAGCCGGTCGGCGCGCACGGACTGGTCGCGCTCGACTGGCACAGCGGCAACCGGTCGGTGCTTGTCGACCACCACCTGTCCGGGGTGATCGTCGGCCTGACGCTGAGCACCAAGCCGCACGAGGTGTACCGCGCGCTGCTGGAGGCCACCGCGTTCGGCACCCGCGTGATCATCGACGCGTTCGAGGAGAGCGGCGTCCCGGTCAACGAGTTCGTGGTGGCCGGCGGCCTGCTGCGCAACAGCTTCCTCATGCAGCTTTACGCGGACATCACCCGGCGGCCGCTGAGCCTGATCGGCTCGTCGCAGGGTCCTGCGCTCGGGTCCGCCATCCACGCGGCGGTGGCCGCCGGGGCGTACCCGGACGTGCCGGCCGCCGCGCGGGCGATGGGCAAGATCGAGCGCGCAGCCTACACCCCGGACCCGCAGCGCGCCTCGGCGTACGAGGCGCTCTACGCCGAATACCTGCGCCTGCACGACTACTTCGGGCGCGGCGCCAACGAGGTACTGCACCGGCTGCGCGAACTGCGGATCGAAGCGCACGCCCAGTCCGAGTCCACCGAGGGCGAGGCCCGATGAGCATCCAGTCCCGCGAGATCGACACCCTGCTGCGCGCGAAGATCACCCGGCTGCGCGAGGAGGTCTGCGCCCTGCACGCGCTGCTGCCGGCCAACGGCCTTGTGGCCTGGACCTCGGGCAACGTCTCGGCTCGGGTGCCGGGCGCGGAGCTGATGGTGATCAAGCCCAGCGGCCTCGACTACGAGGACCTGACCCCCGAGTCGATGGTGCTGTGCGACCTGGACGGCAACGTCGTCGAGGGCGAATACAAGCCGTCCAGCGACACCGGCTCGCACGCCTACGTCTACCGGCACCGCCCCGACGTCGGCGGCGTGGTGCACACGCACTCGACCTACGCGACGGCCTGGTCGGCGCGCGCCGAGGCGATCCCGTGCGTGATCACCGCGATGGCCGACGAGTTCGGCGGCGAGATCCCGGTCGGCCCCTTCGCCCTCATCGGCGACGAGTCGATCGGCAAGGGCATCGTGGAGACCCTGGCCGGGCACCGCTCCCCCGCGGTCCTCATGCGCAACCACGGGGTGTTCACCATCGGCAAGAACGCCCGGGCGGCGGTCAAGGCCGCGGTGATGACCGAGGACGT
>NZ_DASRGV010000002.1:0-3706 GCF_035650855.1 Actinocrinis sp.
TCTCGATCTTGATCGTGCCGTCGCCCGCACAGTTCTCGCAGCGGCCGCCCTTGACGTTGAAGGAGAAGCGGCCCGGCTGGTAGCCGCGGACCTTCGCCTCGGTGGTCTCGGCGAACAGCTTGCGGATGTGGTCGAAGACACCGGTGTACGTCGCCGGGTTGGACCGCGGGGTGCGGCCGATGGGCGACTGGTCGACGTGCACGACCTTGTCGACGAGGTCGTCGCCGTCCACGCGCGTGTGCCGGCCCGGCACGTTCCGCGCGCCGTTCAGCTCGCGGGCGAGGTGCGTGTACAGGATGTCGTTGACCAGCGTGGACTTGCCGGATCCGGACACGCCGGTGACCGCGACGAAGCAGCCGAGCGGGAAGCTGACGTCGATGTCCTTGAGGTTGTGCTCGCGCGCGCCGTGCACGGTGAGCACCCGCTTCGGGTCCACCGGGCGGCGCTGGCCGGGCACCTCGATGCGCATCCGGCCGGACAGGTACGCGCCGGTGAGCGAGTCCTCCGAGTCGAGCAGGTCGGAGACCGGGCCGGAGACGACCACGTGCCCGCCGTGCTCGCCCGCGCCCGGGCCGATGTCCACCACCCAGTCGGCGACCTTGATGGTGTCCTCGTCGTGCTCGACCACGATCAGGGTGTTGCCGAGGTTGCGCAGCCGCACCAGGGTCTCGATCAGCCGGTGGTTGTCGCGCTGGTGCAGGCCGATGGACGGCTCGTCGAGCACGTACAGCACGCCGACCAGGCCCGAGCCGATCTGGGTGGCCAGCCGGATGCGCTGGGCCTCGCCGCCGGCCAGGGTGGCCGAGGCGCGGTCCAGGGAGAGGTAGTCCAGGCCGACGTCGACCAGGAACTGCAGCCGCTCGTTGACCTCCTTGAGCACCCGCTCGGCGATCTGTGCCTCACGGGAGCTGAGCTTGAGCTGCTTGAGGAAGCGCGCGCACTCGCCGACCGGCATCGAGGCGACCTCGGCGATCGACTTTCCGCCGCCGTCGCCGTCGGCCTTCTCCCCCAGGGTCACGGCCAGCACCAGGGGCTTGAGCCGGGTGCCCTTACAAGCCGGGCACGGCGCCTCGCGCATGTATCCGGCGTGGCGCTCGCGGGCGCTGTCCGACTCGGCCTCGCTGTGCCGGCGCTCGATCCACGGGATCACGCCCTCGAAGCCGGTGGAGTAGCTGCGGGTGCGGCCGAAGCGGTTGGTGTAACTGACCGTCACCTTGTGGTTGTGGCCTTGCAGGATCGCCTTGCGCACCTTGGGCGGCAGCTTGCGCCAGGGGGCGTCCAGGTCGAAGCCGAGTTCGTCGGCCAGGCCTTCCAGCAGCCGGCCGAAATACTCAGAGCCCTGCCCGGCCGCGGTCCACGGGGCGATGGCGCCCTCGGCGATCGACAGCTCCGGGTCCGGGATGATCAGCTCCTCGTCGACCTCCATCCGGATGCCGAGGCCGGTGCACTCGGGGCAGGCGCCGAACGGGGAGTTGAACGAGAAGGAGCGCGGCTCGAGCTCCTCGAAGGACAGATCGTCGTACGGGCAGTAGAGATGCTCTGAGTACATCCGCTCGCGCTGCGGGTCGTCCTCGGGCAGGTCCACGAAGTCCAGCGTGATCATTCCGCCGGCCAGGCCGAGCGCGGTCTCGATCGAGTCGGTGAGCCGCCGCTTCGCAGAGTTTTTTCCATCAACACCGCCCTTCACCGCGAGCCGGTCCACGATCACCTCGATCGTGTGCTTCTCCTGCTTCTTGAGCACCGGCGGCTCGGCGAGCTGGATCACGGTGCCGTCCACGCGCGCCCGGCTGTAGCCCTTGGTCTGCAGGTCCTTGAACAGCTCCCCGTACTCGCCCTTGCGCTCGCGGATGACCGGGGCCAGGACCTGGAAGCGGGTGCCCTCCTCCAGTTCGAGCACGCGCTCGACGATCTGCTGCGGGGCCTGCCGGGCGATCGGCCGTCCGCATTCGGGGCAGTGCGGCCGCCCGGCGCGCGCGTAGAGCAGACGCAGGTAGTCGTAGACCTCGGTGATGGTGCCGACGGTCGAGCGCGGGTTCTTCGAGGTGGACTTCTGGTCGATCGACACCGCGGGAGACAGGCCCTCGATGAAGTCGACGTCCGGCTTGTCCATCTGCCCGAGGAACTGGCGGGCGTACGCGGACAGCGATTCGACGTACCGCCGCTGGCCCTCGGCGAAGATCGTGTCGAAGGCGAGGGAGGACTTGCCGGAGCCGGATAGACCGGTGAACACGATGAGGGCGTCGCGCGGCAGATCGAGCGAGACGTCCTTCAGATTGTGCTCGCGCGCCCCACGCACGACCAGCTTGTCCGTCACCGGTGGCTCCCATACTTCCGACTGTCTTGAACCCGCCCAACACTCCCCCAAACATGCTAGGCGGACCCACCGACAGACTTGTTTCGTTCCGGATAAGCGCCCGCGGCGCGCTGGTGTTCCCGCGCGTGGCGCGGCCGGGGCGGGCTGCGGGAGAGTAGGAACCATGACGATTGATCCGCGCTCCCCGGACTTCGACCCGACCGCCCTGCTGGCCGAGATCACCGAGGCGACGGCCCAGTTGCTCGGCACGGCCGAGCGGCTCGACGACCAGGCGGTCCGCGAGCCCTGCGCGCTGGAGGGCTGGACCCGCGGCCACCTGCTGACCCACCTGGCCCGCAACGCCGACGCCCTGCGCAACCTGCTGACCTGGGCCGCTACCGGTGAGCGGCACGAGGCGTACCCGAACCCGGGGCAGCGGAACAAGGACATCGAGGCCGGAGCCGGACGCACCGCGGAGCAGCTGACCACCGACCTGCGGGAGGCCGGACAGCGCTTCGTCGAGGCGGCCGCGCGCCTCACCCCCGAGCAGTGGCAGGCCAAGGTCGAGCGTCCCACCGGCGGCCCGCAACCGGCCGGGCGCATCCCGTGGTGGCGTCTGGAGGAGGTCTACATCCACCATGTGGACCTCGACCTCGGCTTCTCCCCCGCGCACTGGCCGGCCGAGTTCACCGGTCCCGCGTTGGAGATGGCAGCCGAGCGCTTCACCAACCCGGCGTACGCCACAAAGGCCGAGACGCCCTTCCGCCTCCACGCAGAGGACACGGCGCGCACGGTCGGCGTCGGCTGCGACCCGCAGGAGAAGGAACACCTGCTTGTGCGTGGCCCCGAGCCGGCGCTGCTGGCCTGGCTGATCGGCCGCAGCAACGGCGACGGCCTGGTCGTCGAGCCCTTCGACGCCCTGCCCACCCTGCCGGCCTGGAACTGACGGCCCGAAGCGAAAGGACGGCTCATGAGCTACCACGGCAACGTGACGGTCGGCGGCCCCGCGGAGGTGCGCGAACTCGCCCCGCTGATGATCACCAAGGTCGCGGTCGGTCCCTACGACAACAACGCGTACCTGCTGCGCTGCCGCCAAACCGACGAGCAGATGCTCATCGACGCGGCGGCCGAACCGGACCGCCTCCTGCAGACGATCGGCAGCTCGCTCGCCGCGGTGGTGACGACCCATCAGCACGCGGACCACTGGCAGGCGCTGCAAGCAGTCGTCGACGCGACCGGTGCGCGTACCGCAGCAGGCGAATACGACGCGGACGGTATCCCAGTCCATACCGACCTCCGCCTACGCGACGGCGAGACGATCAACGTCGGCAACATCCCGCTGCGCGTTATCCACTTGGTCGGCCACACGCCGGGTTCCATCGCCCTGCTCTACGACGACCCGAAGGGTCATCC
>NZ_DASRGV010000003.1:0-58070 GCF_035650855.1 Actinocrinis sp.
CTCAACGCCGCGGACCCGTCGATCGTGCAGCCCGGCACGTACACCGCCGCGCTCACGCTCGGCTCGGACACCCCGTACAAGCTGGACAAGGTCCCGGTGAGCATGAAGGTCAGCCCGCCGGCGACGTGGGGCAAGATCACCGGAATAGTGCAGTACACCGACAAGAGCGGCAAGCTCGTGCCGATCCCCGGTGCGACGGTCCAAATCGACACCTGGGCCACCCACTACACCCTGCACACCGACGTCACCGGTCATTACGCCCTGTGGCTCGACTACCGCAACAACCCGCTCACCGTGATCGCGGCCAAGGACGGCTACCAGCCGCAGGTCGCCACCGTGAAGATCAAGAAGGGGGCGACGGTCACGCAGAGCTTCACCCTGTTGATCGACTGACGCCCAAGGCCTGAGCGGCAACTGGTGGCCCCGCTCCGCGTGAGCGGGGCCACCGCTGTCTTAGCGCGGGCGGTTGTGATTGGCTGACCGCATGTCTGACTCGGCTTCGGCTCCGGTTCTCGACGTCGCGATCATCGGCTACGGTCTGGCCGGAGCGGTCTTCCACGCTCCGCTGGTCGCCGCGGAGCCGCGCATGCGCGTCGCGGCGGTCGTGACCGGGTCGCCGGAACGCGCCGACCAGGCGCGCGCGGAGCATCCGGGCGTGCGGGTCCTGGCGAACGCCGAGGAGCTGTTCGCCGATCCCGGCATCGCCGACCTGGTCGTCGTCGCGGCGCCGAACAGCGCGCACGCCCCGCTCGCGCACGCCGCGCTGCGGGCCGGGCTGCCGGTGGTGATCGACAAGCCGATGACGCCGACCGCCGCACAGGCCGCGGAGCTCGTCGCCACCGCGCGCAACGCCGGACTGCTGCTGTCGATCTTCCAGAACCGGCGCTGGGACGGCGACTACCTGACCGTGCACAAGCTGATCGACGAGGGCCGGCTGGGCGAGGTGACCAGGTTCGAGTCCCGCTTCGAGCGCTGGCGGCCGACGCCCAAGGGCGGCTGGCGCGAGCTCGGCGGCGTCGAGGAGGCGGCCGGGCTGCTCTACGACCTCGGCAGTCACCTGGTGGATCAGGCGCTGCACCTCTTCGGCCCGGCCACGGTCCGCCACGCGGAGACCGAGGTGCGCCGCGCCGGGGTCAAGTCGGACGACGACACGTTCATCGCGCTTGAGCACGACAACGGCGTGCGCTCGCATCTGTGGATGAGCGCGGTCGCCAGCGACCTCGGACCGCGGTTCCGAGTCCTCGGTTCGCAGGCCGCGTATGTGAAGTACGGCCTCGACGTGCAGGAGGACGCGCTGCGTGGCGGTCAGCGACCCGGCGACAAGGACTGGGGCGCGGACGATCCCGACCGCTTCGGCACGCTGGGCACGCCCGGCGCGACGCAGACCGTCGAAACGGAACCGGGCGCATACGAGAACTACTACGCCGCGATCGCGGCCGCGCTGCTCGACGGGGCGCCAGCTCCGGTCGACCCCACCGACGCCGTGCGCTCACTCGAGATCCTCGAGACCGCCCGCCGCGTCGCGTACGCGCGCTCCTGACATCCGCGGCCGCCGGAATTCGGGCACGGGAGGGCGCCCCTCCCCCGCGGCGCCGCCCTCAGCCGAGCTCTCGCGCAGCCGCGCGGCGCTGACGCTTGCCGAGCGGAGCCTGCGAGAGGTCCTCAGCCTGCGACTTGAGGTTCTTGTATCCGTATCCGCGGGCGTCGAGCCAAGCACGCGCCGACTGCTCGGCCCGGCTCGCGGCCTCGACGAGATCCTCTTCCTGCTCCCCGGAGTCGAGGAACCGGAAGGAGAAGAAGGGGCGCGCGGCGAGGTCGTAGCTGAGGTTCCCCTCCGGGGTGAACCTCGCGTTCAGCACGTCGTGTTCTGCCGCGTCGGCGAGAAGTTCGGCCCGCTGCGCCTCGGTCAAACCGTCGAAGGCGCCGCGCACGGTGATGCGGAAAGTGCGGTTACTCACCGGCAGAACGTAAGGCACGCACCGCCGCCGGTGCCACGGCATTTCTCGCCGCGCTTCGCACGGCCTTTCCCACCCGGCGGTGTCTACCGCGCCTGGCGGCGGTCTAGCGGTGCCGGCACTCCGGTGACCGGCAGCGCGAGCAGTCCGGTCAGCTGCTCCGGCGGGACGGCCCGCGCGAAGTACCAGCCCTGGGCCGAGTCGCAGCCGAGGGCGGCGAGGCGCGCGGCCTGCTCCTGGTCCTCGACCCCCTCCGCGGTCACCGACATGCCGAGGCCGTGGGCGAGGGACACCAGCGCGCCGACGATCTGCTCGTCGACGTGGCCGTCCGTGCCGCCCGCGCGCAGGCCCGCGGTGAAGGAGGCGTCGATCTTGACGATGTGCGCGGGCAGCTGCCGCAGGTAGGCCAGGTTCGAGTAGCCGGTGCCGAAGTCGTCGATCGCGATGCGCACGCCCGCCTTGGCCAGTTCGCGCAGCACGTCGAGCGAGCCGTCCTCGGTGCCGACCACCGCGCTCTCGGTGATCTCAAGCTGGAGCTGCTGCGGCGGCAGGCCGGTGGCGTCGAGGATCTTGAACACGTCGGCGACCAGGTGCGGATCGTGCGTCTGACGCACCGCCAGGTTCACGTTGACCGCGGGCGGCGCGCCGTCCGGACCGACCGGGCCCCAGCTCGCCGCCTGGGCGCAGGACTGCTCCAGCACCCAGCGGCCGAGCTGCACGATGACGCCGGTCTCCTCCGCGAGGCCGATGAACCGGTCCGGCTTGAGCAGCCCGAAGTCCGGGTGCCGCCAGCGCACCAGCGCCTCGACCGCGGACACCGCGCCGGTCTTGAGGTCCACGATCGGCTGGTAGTCGACCACGAACTCGCCGCGCTCCAGCGCCCCGGGCAGCGCCGCGCTGAGCGTGTAGCGGGTGATCTCCGAGGCGCTGCGGTCGGCGTCGAACAGCGCCCAGCGGCCCTTGCCCTCGGCCTTCGCCCAGTACAGCGTGATGTCCGCGGCGCGCACCAGCTCGGTCGGGTGCGCTCCGCCGATCGAGTGCTCGACCACGCCGACGCTGGCCGAGACCGGGATCTCGCGGCCGTCGAAGGAGATGGGGCGGCGCAGCGCGTCGAGGATCTCGTCGGCCGCCTTGGTGGCCGAGGCCGCGTCCGCGTGGTCGGCCAGCAGCATCACGAACTCGTCGCCGCCCATCCGGGCGACCAGCCGGCCCGGCCGCTCCGCGCACTCGGCCAGCCGCTGCGCGACGCCGACCAGCAGCTGGTCGCCGACGACGTGCCCGAGGGTGTCGTTGACCTCTTTGAACCCGTCCAGGTCGAGGTAGCACAGGGCCACCTTGCACTCCGGGTCGGCGCTGCCGAGCAGTTCCTCGAGGTGCTCGAAGAACAACGTGCGGTTAGGCAGTCCGGTCAGCGGGTCGTGGGTGGCCTGGTGGCGCAGGTGCAGGTGCATCGAGCGGCGCTCGGTGATGTCCTCGAACAGGCCGAGCAGGAAGCGGCGGCGGCCGATCTCGTCGCGGATGACGGTGGCGCGCAGGTGGGTCCACAGGCTGGTGCCGTCGGCGCGGGAGAACTCCTTGTCCACCGCGTAGAAGTCGCGTTCGCCGCGCAGCACCTCGGACAGGGCGGCCCACAGCTCCGGCGGGTCGGTGGGCTGGGCGATCTCGCGGATGTGCCGGCCGCGGTAGCTCTCCGGGGTGCGCCCGAGCATGGTCGCCAGGGTCTGGTTGACCTCGACGACCAGTCCGTTGAGGTCGGCAAGGCCGATGCCGATCGGGGCGGAGGAGAAGACCGCGCGGAAGCGGGCCTCGCTCTCGTCGCGGGCGGCGAAGGCGGCGCTGCGGATGGCCTCCTGCTGATTGAGCGTCAGCTCGCGCAGCGCGGTGGAGTAGCCGGCCGCGATGCCGCCCTGGAGCGCGCCGAGCTCGGCGGGACCGCCGCCGAGCAGCGCGCCGTGCTGCGCGAACACGGAGAGGGTGGCGGCCAGCGAGGCGGGATCGGTGTAGTGCCCGGCGACCAGCGCGGCCCCGATGGCCCGACCGGCGGCGGCCGGATCCCGGTCCCCGCGCAGCGCGGCGGCGGCCTGCCCGGTGTGGTCGAACAGCAGCGCGTCGGCCTCGGCGGGGGTGTAGGTGACGTAGCTGGTGTCGGCGATGGCGCGCGTCCACGCCCGGGCTACCGACTCCACCGCCTCGGCCGCGGTCAAGGCAGGCGCTCCGCGCCTGATCCCGCGCGGCGCAGCGCACGCCGCGGCCTACTGGGCGCGCCCGGAAGGCGACGCTGCGCTACGGAGCTGCGGCGGGCCGGTCCGCGGACGCACATTCGGGCGGCGGCGCGGCCCTCCGAATGCACGTCTCCGGGGGTCAAAATAGGTCGTGCCATGCTTCCCAACCCTCCGCCGCGTGCGCGATCACCATATGCGTTAATGACGGCGTCGCGAAAGAGGGCCGCACGTGGAGCTAGCGCGCCCGGGTGACGGATCGGACCGGGCCGCATCAACCCAGCGCAGCCGCCGGTTCGGGGTCCGCGGGCCGGGTCGCGTACGGCGCCGGCGCGGCGCCTGCCGCGACGCCGCTGTCACGCGACCCGGTGCGGCTGTCGAGGAGCATGTCACGGGGTGTACCACTCGGGCGGCGTCCGCCGTCCCGTAGCTGTTCATCCGCCTCATCCTCCTCGGCGCTCCACCGCGGACCAGCGTCGCGCTCGCCGCGGACGGCCGCGCTTCGGTTGTGTTCCGTCCCAGTGTCTTCCCTCTCATAGTGTCCAACGTCACACCGCTGCACGGAGTGCCAGGCCGCCGATCCCTCCAAAGACCGGCCGGAGAAGAAGCGCAGCAGCAGGTCGGCGAGGGCGTCGGGGACTTCGAGGTGCACGGCGTGGTCGGCGTTGCGCAGCGCGGTGAAGCGGGCGTCGGCGCAGTACCGGCCGAGCGCCCGGCACTGCCGCGGCGTGGTGAAGTCGTCGTGTTCTCCGGTGCCGAGCAGGACGGGCACGGTCACCAGCGGGTACCCGCCGTGCAGTTCGTGCTTGAGCAGGCGCAGGGTGTTCTCGATGAACTTGGCGGCGTCGTCGGCGCTGATGCCGCCGAAGACGCCGGTCAGGATGCGGCGCACGGCCGGGCCGCGGATGATGCGCGCGGCGGGGTCGTCGTTGGTCAGCAGCGAGACGGAGTACTGCGCGAACTCCTCCACGCGGTCGGCGCGCAGCAGCGCGATGGTGCGCAGCAGCCCGGAGCGCAGCGGCTCGTCGACGGCCGCGCCGGTGCCCATCAGCGCGAGGCTCTGCACGAGCTCGGGGTGGTGCTGGGCGAGGCGGAACGCGATCGCGCCGCCGTAGGAGCCGCCGAACACGTGCGCGCGACGGTGCCCGGCGAGTTCCAGCACGTGGTGCAGCGCCTCGGCGAGGAACGCGGTCGAGTACCGCGCCGGCAGCAGGTCCGCGTCGCCCCAGCCGGGCAGGTCGACGGTCACCACCGAGGCCGAGCGGGCCAGCAGCGTCTCGAGCCGGCCCCACGCGCCCTTCTGCTGGAACGCGCCGCCGACCAGCACGATCGGCGGCAGCTCGGGTTCGGCGTTGACGAGGGTGCGGCAGTCGTAGCCGTAGCCGCGGTACTGCGCGACGGTGATCTCGACGCGGCTCATCGCGCGTCCTCGGACTCGACCGGACCGGCAGGCTTCATCAGGGCTCTCCTTCGCGCGGGCGCGCCGCAGGGCCGCGCCTCGGGGCGTGGCCCGGCGCGACGCGGCGTCAGGGATCGGGTCGGCCCGTGCAACGACCGGTGCCGCGGGCGGTGCCGGGTCCTTCGCCCAAACGGAAAGAGGTTTATGCCGATGGTCTAGCGCGCCTCGTCTCTTCCGGTGACTTCCCGGAAAAGCCGCGTCATCGAAGGGGCCGACGACGCTCGCGCGGCGGTGCGACTGGCGGTGCGGCTATTCGAGGCCGGGGTCGGCGGCGCGGATGAGCTGGCGCAGCCCGCCGTAGAAGACCTCGTGGTCGATGACGCCCTTGAGGATCGCCTCCGGGTGCGCGGTGACAGCGGGGAACTGCTCCGGTGGAAGGGCGCTGATGGCGGCCTTGGTGCGCTGCACGACCGCGTCGGGCGTCGCGTGGTCGGTGAAGCAGGCGCAGCCGAGGGTGAACAGGTACATCCGCCGGTATGCCCGCACCATCTGATCGGGCGTCATCCCGGCGGCGAGGTTCGCGGAGAGCTGCGGCTCGATCAGCCGCTGCATCACCTTGGGACCGAGCCACGGGCCGCCGCGGCGCATCGCGACGATGCCCGGGTGGGCGACGATGAGTTCGTAGAGGGCGGTGAAGCGCGCTTCGGTCGCGTCGGCCCATGTTGCATCGGCGGGCAGCTGCGGAATCGTTCCGACAACATAGTCGAGAACACAGCCGTCCAGCGGCACCTTGTATTCGGCGAGCCTGCGGTACACCGTCATGTGCGCGACGCCGAGTTCCTTGCCCAGCCTGCGGAAATTCAGCGCGTCGGCGCCTTCGGAGTCGATGATGCGAAGCGCCGCCCTGGCGATCACGTCGAGCGAGAGCGAATCTTCGCCGAGAGATGGACGAGCCATGGGATACAGCGTAACTTACGGTGTATCAGCTCGGAAGGAGCCGACCAGGCCGGATGGTGGCATCAGGGTTCGCGGCTTTCGCGCCCCCGGCTCGCGGCTTCGCGCCCGCTGCGAGAATCGCGCGCCAGGAAACGAGTGGTCGAAGATGAACGTCGGTGCCGGGCCAGCCAGTACGAGTCCGTTCACGGGCACCCCGCCCATCGGCCCGGCGGACGTCAAGGCCGCGGCCGGGCGGATCGCGGCGCGGATCCGGCCGGTGACCCTGGTGGCCGCGGACGTCAAACCGTTCGACGAGTCCAGCCTCTACCTGGCCTGCGAGAGCACCCAGGTGACCGGCAGCTTCGAGGCGCGCGGCGCGGCGAATCTGGCGCTGTATCACCTGGAGCACGGCGCCCTGCCGGATTCGGGGACCGTCACGGCGGTCTGCGGCAACGGCAACGCGGCGGTGGCCTGCGCGTGGGCGGCGCGCGAGACGGGCGGCCGCGCGACGGTGTTCATCGCCGAGGAGTCGGAGGCGCAGACCCCTGATCGGGCCGCGGGATACCGGGCCGCCAGGGCGCGGCTGATGCGGCGGCTGATCGAGTACGGGGCCGAGGTGCACAGCGTCGAGGGCGATCCGCAGCTGGCGGCCCGGGCGGCCGCGGACCACGCGGAACGGATCGGCGCCCTCTACTCGCACGCGTCCGACAACCCCATGATCGCGGTGGGCGCGGGCACGCTGGCCGCCGAGATCAGCGAGCTGATCGGCGCGGAGATCGACACGATCATCGTCCCGGTCGGCAGCGGCCTGGTGGCGGGCACCTGCGCCGCGCTCGAGCACACCGGCATCCGCGTGGTCCCGGTCGAGCCGCAGCGCGGCAGGACGCTGAGCGCCGCGCTCGAGGCCGGGTTCCCGATCGACGCCCCGGGCGCCGAGGGCGCGTTGACGCCGGCCGGGGACTCCTTCGGCGCCCGGCGCATCTCCCAGCTGGCGCTGGATCTGGCCCGCGCGGCCGGCTGCGTCCCGGTACAGGTCACCGATGAGGAGATCGTGCGCGCCCGGCGGGCCTTGTGGGATCAGCGCCGCATCCCGGCCGAGTACGGCGCCGCGGCCGCGTTCGCGGCGATCCAGTCGGGCGCGTATGTGCCGGACGTCTACGAGCGCGTCGTGGTCGTCATCAGCGGCGCGAATACGGACCCTGCGACGCTGGAGTCCTGACCGGTTCTGAGCTTTGCCGTCCCGCGGTCCCTCGCTCGCCCGGGCGGCGGTGCCGGACGTCCGGCGGCTGCGGCGTCGTCGGGGTGCGGCTGCCGCGCTACACGCATTCGTCCGCGGTCGCCTCGGCGCGCCATTCGGCGGCGTCGTCGGGGTGCGGCCAGCGCGGCGAACCGCCGCGGCGCGCGATCAGGGTCTCGCAGATCTCGCGCAGCTGCCGCACCTGCTCCGGGCTCAGCCGGTCGAACAGGGCGTTGCGCACTGCCTCGACGTGCCCCGGCGCCGCCGCCTTCAGCACCTCGAAACCGGCGTCGGTGAGCACGGCGTAGACCACGCGGCGGTCGCCGGTGCACTTCTCCCGGCGCACCCATCCGGCCGCGACCAGCCGGTTGACCGAGTGGGTGAGCCTGCTCTGCGAGGCGTGGTTGAGCGAGGCGAGGTCGCTCATCCGCATGCGGCGGCCCGGCGAGTCGGAAAGCGCGGCGAGCACCATGTAGTACGTATGGGGCATGCCGGCGTCGCGCTGGAGCTGACGGTCCAGGTCCTCGTCGAGCAGGTTGATCGCGGCCAGCAATGCGAGCCAGGTGCGCTGCTCGTCGGCGGTCAGCCAGCGCGGCTGGGGGGTGCCCGTATCGGGCGTGCCCGTTGCCCCGGTCATGTGAACCATCCTAACCGGCGGCGCGGCGGTAGAGTCGCCGCAAGCAGGGGGAATGCGTGAAGGGGCGCGAGATGGCACCTGACGGCACGGCACTCGACTATGACCGGATCGAAGCGGAGCGGGCGCGGATCCGGGCGACGTATCTGCGCGAGCAGCGCCCGGGCAGCAGCGCGCGGGGCGTGCACCACGTGGCGTTGCTGTGCTCGGACGTGGAGCGCACGGTGCGCTTCTACCAGGAGCTGCTGGAGTTTCCGCTCACCGAGATCTTCGAGAACCGCGACTACCGCGGCTCGAACCACTTCTTCTTCGACATCGGCCACGGCAACCTGCTGGCCTTCTTCGACCTGCCCGGCCTGGACCTCGGCCCGTACGCCGAGGTGCTCGGCGGGCTGCACCACCTGGCCATCTCGGTGGAGCCCGAGCGCTGGGAGCGGCTGCGCGGGAAGCTGGCCGAGGCCGGGGTGGCGTGCCAGGTCGAGAGCGGCGTCTCGCTCTACTTCCGCGACCCGGACGGGGCGCGGATCGAACTGCTGGCGGATCCGCTCGGCGAGATGTACGGCGGCAAGGTGCTGTGAAACCACTACGGGCCGCGCATTACGGCGCGGCCCGTGTGTGCCGCCGCGTGATCCGGCCGGTCGGCGCTACTCGGCCTTCGCCACCGCACCGACCGCCTTGACCGACAGCGCGGCCGAGGCGCCCAGCTCGATCTCGCCGGGCGTGCTCTCGATGAGCTTGTCGGAGTCCGCGTCCAGGATCGGTTCGACGCGGGCCGTGCACGCGCTGCACCGCCGGGCCATCGCGGGGATCTGGGTCAGGCACTCGGGGCAGGCGCGCTTGGCCTTGGTCAGGTCGTGGTGCGGGTTGAGCTCCTCGCTGATCTTGTTGACCGGCAGCACCACGAGGAAGTAGATCGCGGACGCGGTCAGCGCGAACGCGATGAGCGCGTTGATGAAGGCCCCGTAGCCGAAGGTGACCGAGCCGACGTGGAACGCCATCCTGCTGTAGTCCCCGACGCCGCTGGTCGCCCAGTCCACCAGCGGTGACAGGAACGCCGAGACGAACGCCCCCACCACCGTGCTGAAGGCCGCGCCGATCACCACGCCCACGGCCAGGCCGACGACGTTGCCGCGGATGACGAACTTGAAGAAGCCGTTCATGTCCCTTTCCCCACCCCAGATTCCGCGCGAAACCCTTGTTCCGTGCGATGCAGAGGGCAGGGTGACGTATCGCAGGGCACGTTGTCCAGCCCCGCGGGCCCGCTCTTGATAACGATGCGGGAACGCGGGGTGGACCATCATCAGAAGGCTGTTCTGACGGCCGGTCAGAAATACATCAGGACGCGGATCGCAGCGCCTTGAGGAGCCACTCCATCGACTCGAACGAGGGCGCGCCCTGCGAAGCCAGGTCGGGCTTGCCCGCGACGGCGGAGACCAGCTCCCAGAAGCGGTTGACCCGCCGGTCCAGGTTGGCCTCCATGCTCTCCACCAGTTCCCTGCGCCCTGCCTCGAGGTCGTGCATGCCGACGACTTGGGCCCACGCGGCGATGATCGCCTCGATCCGGGCCTGCCCGGCGTCGGAGACCGGGTCGACGCCCTCGGCGTAGGCCTTCTGCGCCTCGGGGGCCAGGACGGTGCCGAATCCGGCCTGCACCCGGTTCCACTTCTCGTCGGACAGCCGCCGGCGCTTCTGCGCGCCGTGCTCGGCCATCTGCCGGCAGCGGGCGACGAAGTCCTCGTCCTGGATCAGCGAGACCAGCTCCACCCAGGCCTCGACCTGTTCGGCGGTGGGTTCCTCGGGCAGGTCGGGAAAGGCGGCGCGCATCATCCGCTCGAACGCCCCGCGCCCGGACTCCTCCTCGTCCAGGCCGCGGAAGACCTTGTCGAGGTAGCCGTCGAGGATGCGCTTGCGCTCGGCGGCGTCCAGCTTGGCCAGTCGGTGCATCTGTTCCATCTCCATCCAGTCGGATCCGCGGACCGCGACCGCGCGCAGCACCGCCTGCCGTACCCGGAGCACCTTGACCGTGGCGTCGAGGGCGTCCGCGTGGGCGCGGGCGACCTCGGCGACGCTGACCTCCTTCGCGAGCACGCGGGCGATGGTCGGCAGGTCGATGTCCAGGTCGCGCAGGGTGCGCACGAGCTCGAGGCGGGCTGCCGCCTCGAGGTCGTAGAGCCGGTAGCCGGACGGGCTGCGCCCGGCGGGCTCGACGAGCGCGGCTCCGGCGAATCGGGTGTCCGAGTAGAACCGGATGGTGCGCACAGGCACCCCGGTCAGGTGGGACAGCTCCCCGATCGTCAGCAGCCGCTGCGTAGCGCGGTCTTCCATGGCTTCTACGGTTCCGGTTCCAGTTACTGGAGACTCAAGCCGGTTTTCCGGCCCGGCCTGTGACGCCCGTCACACGTCGGATACTGCACGGCCGTCGCACCGGTTCGCGGTGCGACGGCCGTGGCTGGTGGAGCGTGCGGCAACGGGCGAATCAGGGCACGAGCACGATCTTGCCGCGCAGGTGGCGGCCCTCGCTCTCCCGGTGCGCGTCGGCGGCGCGCTCGAGCGGGAACTCCTTCCACACGAAGACGCGCAGCTCGCCCGCCGCGGCCAGGGCGACGAGCTCGGCCAGGCGCGAGCCGGAGCGCCGGGTGCCCAGGGCCCTGACGCCGAGCCGGTTGGCGGCGGCCTGGTCGACGATGGTGCCGACCCGCTCCGGGTTGCCGACGATCCGCAGCGAGGCTTCCAGCGATTCGCCGCCCGCCGCGTCCAGTGCCGCGTCCACGCCCTCGGGCGCCGCGGCGGCGACCCGGTCGGCCAGGCCAGGTCCGTAGGTCACCGGGATGACGCCGAGTTCGCGCAGGAAGTCGTGGTTCGCCTCGCGGGCCGTTCCGATCACCCGCACCCCGCGGGCGACGGCGATCTGAACCGCCATCAGGCCGACGCCGCCGGCCGCCGCGTTGACCAGGACCGTCTCGCCCGGCTTGACCGCGAGGTCTTCCAGCACCGTGGAGGCGGTCTGTCCGGATGCCGAGAGCGCGCCCGCCTCGCTCCAGGTCAGCGCGCCGGGCTTGAGCGCGAGCAGCTTGGCGGAGGCGACGATCGTGTCCGCGTACGCGCCGTTCGCCGGGCCCAGCACCTCGTCGCCGACGGCGAACTGGGTGACCTCGGGGCCGATCGCGTCGACGACCCCGGAGGCCTCGTTGCCGAGCCGTCCGGGGAAGGTCACCGGCGCCCAGTCCTTCCAGGCTCCGCTGCGCAGCTTGGTGTCGGCCGGCTGCACGCCCGCGGCGCGGACCTTGATGCGCACCTGGCCGGGGCCCGGCTCGGGATCAGGCAGTTCGGCGAGGCGCAGGACCTCGGGTCCGCCGTACTCGTCGTAGACGATCGCTCGTGTCATGGATGAGTGCCCTTCTTGTGCCGCGCACTGGTGCCTTCACCAGTGTCGTGCCCGCTGCACCTGGCAGCATCTCATCCTTTGGTCCTACCCGGCCGCCGACCGGCTCCCGGCCGGTGCCGGTGACACCGGACGGCCCCCGGACCGGGGTCCGGAGGCCGTCCGAGTGCATGTGCCGCGACCGACGGCAGCTATCGGTGAGGTGTTCAGCAGGCGCATGCCTTGGAGGCGAGCCCGTGTGCGGCGGGCTCAGCCGAGTTCGTCGGTGATGAAGTTCCCGGCGTTGTACGAGCCCCAGCCGGTGACCCGGTCGTAGCCGGTGCCCGCGCTGAAGCCGCCGTTGCTTCCGCTCTTGACGTCGTGGAACGCGCTCGAGTAGGTCGAGCCCGCGCCGATGGAGTACAGCGTCGGGTTGGCGTACCCGAGCGCCGCCTTGCCCTTGGCGGCGGCGTACTGGTCGTAGATCGCGGTGAACGCCGCCCAGCTCGGGGCCGCCGCGCTGGTGCCCCAGACCTGCTGCCAGCTGCCCGCCGAGTAGATGTACCAGGGGCTGTTGGGGCCGCCGTCGGTCGCTACGTCCGGCACGGAGCGGTAGCTGCCCGACAGCGCCGACTGGAAGCTCGGCTTGGCCCAGGTCACCGAGACGCCGCCGCCGCTGCCCGACCACGCCGACTCGCTGCTGTACGCGCCGGTCGAGGTTTCGGTGATGTTGGTCGCGCCGACTCCGGTGACGTTCGGGTCGGAGGCCGGGTAGTCGACCGCGGTCGCGCCGTTCTGCGCGTCGTGCGAGCCGCTGTCCCCGGAGGCCGCGTAGATGGACTGGCCCTGCGCGGCGGCCTGCTGGAGCACGGTGTGCACGGCGTTCAGGTTCGAGCTGGTGCGGTCAAGCTCCGAGGCGCCCCAGCTGCTGGAGGTCGCCGGGACGTCGGCGCTGACGATCGCGGCGTAGAGGTCCTGCTCGCCGGCGTCGGTGTTCGGGGCCTCATACACCTTGATCGGGGCGCCGGGCGCGATGGCCTGCACGACCTCGATGTCGAGTTCGACCTCGACTTCGCCGCTGCCGACCCCGCCGGAGCCGCCGTCGACGGTGACGCGGGACGGGTTGGAGGAGACGCCCAGCGAGTACTTGTTGTCGTAGGTGGTGATGTACGACTGCACGTAGTCGTCGAACTCGACCAGGGCGACGCTCTTGCCGGTGCCCTTGTAGCCGGCGCTGATCAGGGAGCTGAGGTTGTAGCCGCTGCGGATCTTGGCCGGGGTGAAGTTCGTCGCGCGCGGCTGGACCGCGGCCGGCGTCACCGACTTGTGCTGGAGCTTCACGTAGCTGCTCAAGCCGGAGACGTCCACCACGCCGGCGGCGACGTCCGAGGGCAGCGTCGGCGCGGCGTCGTTGGCGTAGTAGGACTTCGAGCCCTGACGGTAATTGGACAGGTGGGTGCCGAACGCCTTGGCGATCTGCGCCGCGGTGCCGGAGGCGTCCACCACGAGGTTGCCCTTGGCGATGTTGCCGACCTTCAAGCCCTGGGAGTGCAGGTAGGTGGTGAGCCGGTTCACCGTGGCGGCGGTCGGACCGAAGCGCGCGGCGAACTGCGCGGGGGTGACGTATTTGCCGTACAGCGGGTTCTTGCGGTTGCTGACCGCCGCGATGAACGCGTCGAGCGCGGCCGGGTCGCGCGGGGCGAGGGTGACGGCCACCGAGACCGGCGCGTTCGCGGCCAGATCGCCGAGGCGGGTCGAGTGGCTGACCGCGCCGACCACGTCGCCGGAGAGGGCGACGCGCGGTGCGGCGGCAGCGTGGGACGGTGCGGCAGCCAGGGCCAGCACGGGTATCGGCGCCGCGAGTGCGCTCAGCAGCCGATGACGGACTTTCACTAGTGCTCCTCCACGGGTGGGCATGGCGGGTCGTGCAGGGCGCGTTCTACTGGCTGGCGCAAGCCGGTGAACACGCCTTTCACGCTAGGCGGGACAGGGTGCTGCCATAAGCGGGAAAACCCTTGTCTTCAACCCAGGCCCGCCGATATCACGAAACATCGTGGTAATGTGCCCAATCCGTCGGCGGGCCGGACGAGCGCCGCCCACTGCGCGAACTGTGCAAACGCGAAGGCGCGCCGGTTACACCGGCGCGCCCCGCGACTGTCTAAGGCGTTGACGCTGTAGCTGAGGGACTCAGCTCGCGCGCAGCCGAGCCGGCGAAGGCGTCGCCTCGGCGAGCATGCGCGCCAGTTGGGTGCGTGACCGCACGCCGAGCTTGCGGTAGCTGCGCGAGAGCGTCGCTTCCACCGTCTTCACGCTGACGAACAGCGCTGCCGCGATCTCCCGGTTGGTCGCTCCGGCCGCGGCCAGTTCGGCGCAGCGCCGCTCGGCCCCGGTCAGCGCGGAGTTGTCCGCGCCCGCTCCGGCCTGTGCGATGGGATCGCCGAGCCGGCCGCGTTCCCGCTCGACCTTCTCCGCCCAGAGCGTCGCGCCGGCGTCCGCGGCGAGCCGGTGCGCCTCGGCCAGCGCGTCGCGCGCCGCGCCGGGGTGCCTGCGCCGGCGCTCGACCTGCGCCAGCGCGAGCAGGGTGCGCACCCGCTCCAGCGGCAGGTTCTGCTGCTGCTCGGCGACCGCGCGCAGCCGTACCGCGGCCTCGGCGAGGTTGCCGATCGCGGCCAGGCGCAGCGCGTCCGAGCGGTCCAGGGCCGTGATGACGCTGCGCCGGCCGAGCCGCCTGGCCTGCTCGCCGACCGCCGCGATCAGCGCCGCGGCCTCCTCCGGCTCGCCGATCGCGACCAACGCCTCGGCCAGGTCGGCGTGCCAGTTGCCGGAGGCCGGGTCGGTGATGCCGATGCGCCGCTCGATCTCCTCGGCCTCGCGCAGCGGCTCGACCGCGCGCGCGGGCTCGTCGGCCAGCAGGTGGATGCGGCCGAGCACGGCGAGGTTGCGCACCAGGCCGTGCTGGTCGCCGTCGGCTCGGGAGGCGGCCAGACCGGCCTCGGCGTAGTAGAGGGCGCGGGCCAGGGTGCCGCCCGCGGTCTCGGCCAGGGCCGCCGCGAACAGCACGGGGCCGCAGGCGTCGCTGAAGTCCTCGATCAGCCGCAGGGCCCGCTGCGCGCTCTGCGTCGCGCCGCGGCAGGCGCCCGCGCGCACGCGGATGTCGGTCTGGGTGATCAGGATCGTGCACAGGTCCTCGACGCCGATCGCGTCGCCGGCCCGGTCCAGCAGCGCGGCCACCTTGCGCTCGGCGGAGGCGAGCCGGTCGGCCTGCATGTCGTACAGGGCCTCGCGGCGCACCGGCTCCCACAGCCCAGCGGGCCCCCAGGCGGCGGCCGGGTTGTGTGCGGCCAGCTCGAATGCCTGCTCCAGCGCGGCGCGGCCGGCCGGGTCACCGGTAAGGCCGTGGCTGTGCGCGAGCGTGGTCAGCGCGGAGATCTCGGTGAGCGGGTCGCCCGCGCGGCGGGCCAGCTGCGCGGCCTCGCGCGCGAAGACCGCGGCGGCCATCACGTGCCCGACGACGAGCTCGACCCGCGCGGACCAGCAGCGCAGCTTGGCCTCGAGCCCCGGGTCGCCGGCCACCTCGGCAAGGCCCTGCGCGATGAGCGGGCCCACCTCGCCGAGCGAGTTGCCCGCGCAGCGCAGCAGCAGGATGCGGGCGGCGGTGCGGTGCGCCGGGGAGGCGCTCTGGCCGAGGACCTGCTCGGCCAGCCTGCGCGCCTCGCCGCGCAGGGCGGCGTCGCAGGCGTATTCGGCGGCGGCGAGCAGCCGCTCGGTGCGCAGCGTGCCCTCGTCGGAGGGGGTGCGCTGGGCGGCGAGCGCGGCCAGTTCGGCGGCGGTCGCGGGGGCGCCGCGGCGGCGCGCGGACGCGGCGGCCTCGGCGAGGGTCGCGGCGACCTGCTCGTTCTCGGCCGGGTGTGCGAGGGCGAGGTGCCGGGCGCGTTCGACCGGTTCGACGACGGCGGAGGCCAGGTCGGCGTGCGCGGCGCGGCGGGCCTTGGAGGAGGCGTCGGCGTAGATCGCGGCGCGCACCAGCGGGTGCTCGAACTGGATCAGGCCGTCCGCGCCGACCCTGATGACGCCGAGCCGTTCGGCCACCGCGAGGTGGTGGGCGAAGTCGGCCTCGCCGTCCACCTTGCCGAGCAGGGTGAGCGTGGGCCGGTCCGCGGTGCTGGCCAGCAGCAGAACCGAGCGGGTCGGGTCGGGTAGTTCGCGCAGCCGGCGCAGCAGCACCGCGCGCAGCCGGGACGGTATCGGCAGCAGTTCGCCGGGGGCGAGGGCGCACTGGTCCGGGGGCAGGGCGCGGGCCAGTTCGAGCGCGTAGAAGGGGTTGCCGCCGGAGGCGCGGTGTATTTGGCGCACGGTCGGCGGCGGCAGCTTCGCGCCGGTGTACTGGTCCAGCATCGCGGCCACGTCGGAAAGCCCGAGCGGCGCGACGGCGAACTCGGCGATGTCCGGCGGCACCAGGTCCACGTAGGCCGGGGAGCCGCCCTCGGGCGCGCGCTCCGCGGCCAGGACGCGCACGGGCAGGTCGGCCATGCGGCGGGCGACGAAGCCGAGCACCTGCGCGGTCGGCCGGTCCACCCACTGCAGGTCGTCGATGACCAGCCAGAGCGGGATGCGCGCGGACAGCTCGCGCAGCAGGTGCAGGACCGCGAGCTGGACCTTCAGCCGGTCCTGGTCGCTGTGCGGCACGGTGCCGCGCAGCAGGGCCGCGCGCAGCGCGGTGCCCATGCCGCCGGGCAGCCGGGCGATGGTCTCGTCCGAAACCGGGCCGAGCAGGTCGATCAGGCAGACGAACGGCAGGCGCAGCTCCGCCTCGGCCGGAGTGCAGCGCAGCACCCTGACCCCGGCGGCGGCGGCCTCGGCGGCCAGTACCGTCAGCAGCTTGGACTTGCCGATCCCGGCCGGTCCGTGCAGCAGCGCCCCGGGCCCCTGGCGCAGCCGCTCGCGCGCCTGGCGCAGCAGCTCCTCGCGGCCGATCGGCGGGTCGGCCACCGGCTGCGGGAGAGCGGGAGCGAGCACGGGGCCCCGGCCGTGGGCAGCCCTGATCACCACCGGTCGGACGAGGGTGGACACGGTCGAACCTCCTCGAAGGACGGCGCGGTGCGGACCCGTACTCGGACGGCTTCGCCTTGCGTCGCCGTGGAACGAGGTCGCGCAGCCCGGGGATTCCTGCCGCGCATACGCAGCGAGACCGTGCAACTACCGTATAAAGCGCTGCCGGGGACTATATACCTGAGATGGGGGAATCGGCAATGGTACGCATCGTAGCCTACGTATATACTTGCTCTCCGTTCGGCCGCAGAGCACATCAGAGCCCTGCTGTTGATTCGATCATGGTTACCGGCTGGTCACGGACGGTTACGGCTTGCGGGCGACCGCGCCGTAGATGTTGAGGTGCTGCGGCGGGATCGGCCTGCTGCCGTCCGGCCGCCACTGCGCGACGTCCACAAGGCCGGGTTCGAGCACCTCGAATCCGGTGAGCAGTTCGGCGATCTGGACGCGGCTGCGCGGGATGAACGGCGCGGTGGCGTCGTTGTACACGCGCGAGTTGTTCAGCACTTTGATGTTGAAGTCGTAGGTGGCGTGCGACAGCACCAGATGGCTGCCGGGGGCCATCGCGTCGCGGAATGCGGCCACGATGCCGGCCGGATCGGCGGAGTCCGGGATGAAGTGCAGGATCGCCATGAGCAGCAGCACGACCGGTCGGTCGAAGTCGATCACCGCGCGCAGCTGCGGGTCGGCCAGTATCCGTTTCGGCTCGCGCAGGTCCCCGGCGAGGACGGTGGTGCATTCGGGGCTGCGGCGGGCCAGCAGGGCGCGGCTGTGCGCGAGCACGACGGGGTCGTTGTCGACGCAGACCACGTGGGCGTCGGGCGCGATGGCGTGCGCGGCCTCGTCGCTGTTGCCCATGGTCGGGAAGCCGGTGCCGATGTCGAGGAACTGGCGCGCGCCGCGTTCGGCCAGGGTGCGCACCGCCCGGCCGAGGAAGGCGCGGTTCTCCCGGCAGGCCTGGGTCACCTCCGGGGCGTTGGCGATGGCGCGTTCCGCGACGAGCCGGTCCGCGGCGAAGTGGTCCTTGCCGCCGAGCCAGTAGTCATACACGCGTGCGGGATGCGCCTTCGTGGTGTCCGTGTCGCCCCACAGCTCCGGTGCACTGCTGGCTGTCAAGTTCCGCCCCTCCCCTGGATCCGCGGCGCGGCGCGCTCGGCGCCGCCGATGGCGGCCGGCCCGGAAGCCTGCCGCGGTGAATTCTAGGTGAACCGCTGCGCAGCGTAGCTGTTTCCGCACTGAACGCAAGAGCGGCCGGGCGAGGCATTCGCAATTGCAGCAATCGATCGTGCGTTCGACGATTTGGCGGCGCCGCTCAGCGGCCCGCGTGCGGCCGACCGCACCGCACCGCACCGCACCTGGCCGGTTTCGGCCGCTACGCCTCGACGACGAACGCGACCGCCTTGCCGCCTTCGGGCCGCAGCCGGACCCGCCAGTCGGCGGTCAGCGCCTCGACCAGCGACATCCCCCGGTGGTGCTCGTCGTCGTCGCCGGCCTGGCAGACCACGGGCAGGTCGCAGGCTCCGTCGCTGACCTCGCACTCGATGCGGCCCGCCGCGATGGCGACCTCGACGGTGACCGGCCCCGCGCCGTGCAGCACCGCGTTGGTCACCAGCTCGCTGAAGGCGACGGCGGCGCAGTAACAGGCGTCCTGGCCGAGGCCGCGGTCCGCGATCCACGCTTCCAGCCAGATGCGGGCCATCCGGGCGTGCACCGGCTGCGCGGGAAACTGCCAGCGCGCTGAGACGGCCGGCGGGCGATTGACGGCGGTGCGCCGTTCCGGCCGCGTCCTCGCCTCAAGCGCCCCCGGACCCGCCAGCGCCCCATCCACGGCTGCCTCAGGAAGGGGCGCCTCGGAAAGGGCGGCCTGCGGGGCTGCTCCGGGCTCTGCGCCTGGATTCCAGCCCGGCAGCGCCGGGGTCCACGCGGAATGATCCGTCTGCGCCGCCGCTGCCGATCTCATCGGGCTGCCACCTTTGGTCCCGCTCGTCGTGTCCGATTCCGCGTGCGTTGCGCCGTGCGTTGCGCGGCCTGCACGGAATGCTACGAAGCGTTCACGCGATTGCCGATGCAAATTGCACTACTGCAACTCTTTCAGGTGAATACGCGGTAGTCCGCTCACCCGGTGGCTCCTGAGACGTCAGGATCGGCGCCGTAAACGCGGCGCCCGTGTACCCGCGGGCGGCGCACGGTCCGAGAAGCGTGGGAGGCCCTGTCGTTGTACTGGCGAAGCAGGCTGACACGGCGCCGGAGCGCGCTGTATCGCAAGGCGCAGGGGCAGGGCCGAAGGGGGCGGGCGTGATGCCCGGCCGCTATCCGACCGTGCGCCGCCGCCGGCTGGCCGGCGAGCTCAAACGGCTGCGGATCGCGGCCGGGCTCACCGGGGAGCAGGTGGCCGAGCGGCTCGCGCCGCTGGGCCGGTGGTCGGCCTCGAAGGTCTCCCGGATCGAGACCGGCCAGGTGGCGGTGCACCACGGCGACGTGGCCGACCTGCTGGACCTCTACGGCCTCGGCGCCGGGCCGGCCCGCGACGAGCTGATCGAGATCGCCCGGGAGAGCGGCAAGCGCGGCTGGTGGCAGTCGTACCGGGACGTGCTTCCCGGCCACATCACCCCGATCCTGGATTTCGAGGCGGAGACCTGCGCGATGCGGTTCATGCACAACCAGCTGGTGCCGGGTCTCCTGCAGACCCCGGAGTACGCCAGGGCGCTGATCCGCAGCTGCCGCCCGGAAGCGCCGGCCGAGGAGGTGGACCGGCTGGTCGAGTTGCGGCTCGACCGCCAGAAGCTGCTGGAGCGCGCGGACCCGCCGCAACTGTGGGTGATCCTCGACGAGGCGGCCATACGCCGTCCGGTGGGCGGTACTCAGGCCATGCGCAGCCAGCTGAACCGATTGCTGGAGCGGGCCGTGGATCCGGGCACGGTCGTGCAGGTGATCCCGTTCACGGCCGGAGAGCACACGGGGCTGGACATGCCGTTCACGATTCTGTCCTTCCCCGGAGACGACGATCCCGATGTCGTCTACCTGGAGCAGCACACCACCGCGTGCTACGTAGAGGACGAATGTGACGTAAAGCTTTATAACGTATATTTCGATCATCTGCGGGCGTCTGCGCTAGGCCCGCGCGAGTCACGCACCCTGATTCACGATGCAACCAAGGAGTTGACATGAACAAGGGAACCGAGATCGAAGCCGCCGGCGCGGCCGACCCCGCGGACGCGCCGCGCCGCGGCAAGTACGCCCTCGACCTGTCCGGCGCGCAGTGGCGGATCAGCAGCCACAGCAGCGGCAGCGGCAGCTGCGTGGAGCTGGCCGCGCTGGAGGCCGGGCATGTGGCGGTCCGGGATTCGACGGACCGTTCCCGGCCCGCACTGGTCTTCGACGCGGCCGAGTGGCAGGCCTTCGTGGCGGGAATGGCCGACGGCCAGTTCGCTGACCTCGGATAGCAGCTGACGGTTCGTCACACCCGCGCGGCGGCAAGGCCGACGCGGAGGACGAGCCAATGGGTAGAGCGAGCGAAGAGAGCGGATAGAGCACCGCGACGGCGCGCCTCCAGGGGCCGGGTGACGCGCCGGGGCCTGTCCGCCACGTGCCCTCGCGCCGTGCCGCCGGAGCATGCGAAGCTGTCGCCATGACGACGGCATTGATCACCGGCGGCACGGCCGGAATCGGCAAGGCCTTCGCCGCCGAGTTCGCGGGCTCAGGGCACCGGCTGGTGCTGGTGGCCCGCGACTCGGCGCGCTTGGACGCCGTCGCCGAGGAACTGCGCGGGCGCGGCGCACCACACGTCGAGACGCTCCCGGCTGACCTCTCGACGACGGAGGGCTGCGCCAAGGTCGCGGCGCGGCTGCGCGGCGAAGGCGAACCAGAGGACGCGCCACCCGTCGACATCCTCGTCAACAACGCCGGCTTCGGGTTGGGGCACGGCTTCCTGAAGAGCAGCGTGGAGGAAGAAGAGACGCTGGTCGACGTGCACATCCGCGCGACGATGCGCCTCACGCACGCCGTGCTGCCCGGGATGATCGAGCGCAAGCGCGGCTCCGTGATCAATGTCGCCTCGGTCGCCGCGTTCGTGCCTCGCGGCACCTACAGCGCGGCGAAGGCGTGGATCGTCTCGTTCAGCGAGGGTGTCGCCGCGGAAGTGCGCGGCAGCGGAGTGCGGTGCATAGCGCTGTGCCCCGGCTTCACGCATACCGAGTTCCATCAGCGCGCGGAGATCGAGACGAGCGACATCCCTAGCTGGATGTGGCTGAATGCGGATGACGTAGTAAAGGCGGCGCTGCGGGACTTGAACCGCGGCCTGCCGGTGAGCATCCCGGGCGCGCAATACAAGGTTCTTACCGCAGCGTCACGTTATGTACCGCGGGCCATTACGACCCGCGTCAGCCGTAGCAGATCGAAGCGGTGGTAGTGATGGACAGCCGAACACTGAAGGTCGAGACCGGAAGCCGCCTCATCACCGACGTGACGAGGCAGGTCACCGATGCCTGTCACGGGCGCGGCGACGGCCTCGTGAACTTGTTCCTGCCGCACGCGACGTGCGGCCTCGCGCTGATCGAGACCGGTTCGGGCACCGAGGACGACCTCTCGGCCATCCTCGACGACGTCCTGCCGCCGGTGGATCGCTACCGCCACCGGCATGGCTCGACCGGGCACGGCCGCGATCACGTGCTGCCCGCGTTCATCAGCCCCTCGCTGTCGATTCCCGTGCTCGGCGGAGAGCCGCAACTCGGCACGTGGCAGAGCATCGTGATCGTGGACACCAACACGGACAACCGCACGCGTACGCTGCGTATCTCGTTCCTGGCCGGTTAATGGTTGGCGGCGCCGGTCCGCGAAAACTACGGTGGAGCGATGACGCACCCTGACGTACTTGCTTCAGCGCGCTCCGCGGCCGGCGGCGAACGCCAGGTGCTGGAGGCCTCCTTGGACCTCCAGCGAGCGATAATGCGACGCAAAGCCGCCGGGCTGTCCGCGGAGGAAGCCCAGCGCAGCTTCGTGCCCTCGGCGACGACGATCGCCGGGCTGCTCAAGCATCTGGCGATCGTCGAGAACATCTGGTTCGAGCAGATCCTCGCGCAGCAGCCGTCGCCGCTGCCCGATCCCGACGCCACGTTCGCGGTCGGCGCGGAAGAGTCCGTCGAGGAGCTGATCGCGGCGTACGACGCGGCCTGCGCCCGGTCGCGGGAGATCGCGGCGAAGTTCGAGCTCGACCACCTGGTGCCGCAGGCACAACTGGGCCAGGTCTCGCTGCGCTGGATTTACGCGCACATGATCGAGGAGACCGCCCGGCACGCCGGACACGCCGACATCCTGCGTGAGCTCACCGACGGCGCCACGGGCTTGCTCGGCTGACCGAGAGGGCTCACGCAGCGGAGGACTCACGCAGATTCAGAGGGCTCACATAAACGCGGACGGCTCTCGTAGATATCGCGGCGGGACGGCAGCCGTGAGCCAGACGCCGTTGCCCGTGACACGGAACGTGTGTCCGTGCGCCGCCATGCCTGCCGCATCAACGGTGAGCACGACCGGCCTGCCGTGCCGTGCGCCAACCGCATGCGCGGTCGAGACGTCCGCCGAGAGGTGAACGTCGTGCCGGGCCATCGGCAGCAGCCCCGCGCGGCGGATTTCGGGCAGGAATCGGTCGGCGGTGCCGTGATAGAGCAGTTCGGGCGGCGGGGCGTCGGCATATCCGAGCTCGACGTCGATCGAGTGCCCTTGCCGGGCCCGGATCCGCGTACCGGTCTCGTCGAATTCGAACCGGCGCTTGTTGTTCTGCGCGACCACGGTCTCCAGGGCCGCGCGGTCGAAGCGCAGCCCGTGCCGGGCCGAAGCCGCGATGAGTTCGTCGACGGCCGCCCAGCCGGCCCGGTCGACGGCGAGGCCGATGCCCGCCGGGTCGTGACGCAGGCGCAGTGAGATCCACTTGGAGAGCCGTACGAGTTGCTTGTCACTCATTTTCATATCGGGCTCATTAATACGCCGCGCCGCGACCCGGCCGCCACCGGTTATCCGCCGCCGCTCAGGACTCGGGCACCTCGTACTCGGCGATCAGCTGCGCGCGGGCGATCGTGTGGAAGAACAGGTTGAAGCCGATGGCGGCCGGCGTGGTGTCGGCATCGACCTCGAGCGGCTCGTCCAGGGCGTGCACGGTGAAGATGTACCGGTGCCGCTTGGGCGCGGCCAGCGGCGCGGGACCGCCGTACGCCCGGGTACCGTAGTCGTTGCGGACGTGGAAGCCGCCGGGCAGTTTGTCGTCGCCGGAGCCGGCGCCCTGCGGCAGCTCGGAGACGTGGGCGGGCAGGTTGACCACGGCCCAGTGCCAGAAGCCGCTGCCGGTAGGGGCGTCCGGGTCCAGCACGGTGACGACGTAGCCCTCGGTGCTCTCCGGCGCACCGTACCAGCGCAGGTGCGGCGAGGTGTTGCCGCCGGTCAGCCCGAAGCCGTCGAAGACGTGCGCCTCGGCGATGGTGCCGCCGTCGGCGATGTCGTCGCTGGCCAGGTGGAAGGTGGGCTTCTGCGGCAGGAAGTCGTACGGGTTGGGGGCGCGCTCGGCCATCGGTCGGTCCTCTCTCGGAGACGGACGGTGGGACGCGGACGTCCGCCGGGCGCCCGCGCCTTCGAGGGAACCCTAGTGCCCCGCGCAGCGGGGACAGAAAAAACTTGAGAGTTGAAATATTTGTGCCTAGGCTGCGGTTGCAGCAGCTTGGAAGTCGATCCGCCCCGGGCTAAGGAGCCGCGAGCATGTCGCCAGTCACCACGGTCGCCGAGCGCCATCCCTGCTTCGGGCCGTCGTCGGCGCCGTCCGAGACCGCCCCCGCCGAAGCGGTTCCGACCGCCGCTGTGCGCACCAGCGTGCGCGTGCCGCTGCGGTTCCCCGACGGCTGGGAGACCGTGGCCGACGTCTTCACTTTCACCGGTTTGGCGGACGGCAAGGAGCACTTGGCGCTCGGCCTCGGCGAATACGCGACGGCCGAGACGCCGCTGGTCCGGCCGCACTCCGAGTGCCTGACCGGCGACGTGTTCGGCTCCCAGCGCTGCGACTGCGGTCCGCAGCTGCGTGAGGCCGCCGAGCGGATCGCCAAGGCCGGCGGTTACCTGCTTTACCTGCGTCAAGAGGGTCGGGGCATCGGCCTGTACGCGAAGCTGGACGCGTACGCGCTTCAGGACCAGGGCCTCGACACCTACGCCGCGAACCGTGCCCTGGGCCACGGCGACGACGAGCGCGACTACACGGCCGCCGCGCAGATGCTGCACACGCTCGGCGCCGACAGCATCCGCCTGCTGAGCAACAACCCGGACAAGGCGCTCCAGCTCGACGCCTTGGGTATCGACATCGTTGAGCAGTTGCCGACCGGTGTGCACGTGTCCGAGTCCAACCTGCGCTACCTGCAGGCGAAGGTCTCGCACACGCACCACTCCCTCGACCTGCCCGCGTGACGGAACGGAGAGGACGAAGGAGAAGGGAGCCGGGACGGCGATGAGTGAGACGAGCACTAACGAAATCAACGAAGCAATGAACGCGGACGGGGCCGAGGACGCGGTGACGGAGACGGCGGCGGTCGAGACGGCAGCGGTCGAGACGGCAGCGGTCGAGACGGCAGCGGTCGAGACGGCAGCGGTCGAGACGGCGGCTGAGCCGCGCGGCGAGCGCATGCCGGCGATCTATCTGAGTCACGGCGCGCCGCCGCTCGCGGACGACCCGATCTGGCCGGGGCAGCTGGCCGACTGGTCGAAGCACCTGCCGCGGCCGAAGTCGATCCTGATGGTCTCGGCGCACTGGGAGGACGCGCCGCTGGCCCTCGGCGCCACGACGACGGTGCCGCTGGTGTACGACTTCTGGGGCTTCCCACAGCACTACTACGAGGTCAAGTACGCGGCCCCGGGCGCGCCGCAGCTGGCCGACAGCGTGCGCAAGCTGCTGCGCGGCGCGGGGACGCCGGTGCAGGACGTGCCGGACCGCGGCCTTGACCACGGCGCGTACGTGCCGTTGGTCGAGATGTACCCGAAGGCTGACATCCCGACCCTGCAGATCTCGCTGCCGACGCTCGATCCGCGGCGGCTGCTCGAGATCGGGCGCAAGCTGGCGCCGCTGCGCGACGAGGGCGTGCTGATCGTGGGCAGCGGCTTCTTCACGCACAACCTGCGGGCGCTGAGCATGGGCGGCCAGGTCTCCTCGGTGATGGCCGAGTTCGACGACTGGGGCAGGCGCGCGCTCGCGGCGCAGGACGTCGACGCGCTGCTCGACTTCGAGAACAAGGCCCCGGCCGGCCGCTTCGCCCACCCGCGCACCGAGCACTTCGCGCCGCTGTTCGTGACGCTGGGCGCCGCCGCGGACGAGCTGTCCACGCAGCGCAGCGTCATCGACGGGTTCTGGATGGGTCTGGCGAAGCGATCCGTGCAGGTCGGCTGAGCGGCGCGAGCGATCCGAAGCCGATCAGTTCACCGCTCAGTCAACCGCGACCGGCTCGGCGCCGGTGGCTGCGAGCAGCTGGTCGTACGTGGTCGGGAAGACCGTGTGCGGATGCCCGGCCGCGGCCCAGATCTCCTGGTGGCCGGCGAGCGTCTCATCGATCAGGGTCCTAATCGGCGCGGGATGGCCGAGCGGCGCCACGCCGCCGATGACCTGCCCGGTGTGCGCGCGGACGAAGTCGGCGCTGGCCCGCGACAGCTTCGGTACGCCGAGGCGCGCGGCGAGCTTTCCGGTGTCGACCCGGTGCGCACCGCTGGTGAGCACGAGCAGCGGCTCGCCGGCGGCGTCGAAGACCAGGCTGTTGGCGATGGCGGCGACCGGGCAGCCGATCTGCTGCGCGGCGGCCAGCGCCGTCGGCGCGGTCTCGGGCAGAACGCGCACCCGCGGCTCGATTCCGGCCGCGCTCAGCGCCGATTCGACGGCGCGCACGTTCGGATGGCTGGCGATCTCGTCCATGGCGCGATCCTAGTGGCGGCCCCGCGAACGGCCGCCGCATTTTCGGCCTGGCAGGCTGCCTGCGTCGAGCACCGATCACCGGTCATCGGCGTGCCGGACCACGAGTCCGTCAGATCACACGCTTTGTCGGCTCGGTCAGTCTTCCCGGCCCGTCAGAGGCCGAGTTCCCGTGCTGCGACGGGGTCGCTGTCGCGCAGGAACTGGACGCAGCGCTTGGCCTCGTCCTGCTCGCCGATCTCCTCCGCGGCCCGCGCCAAGGCGCCGAGCGCGCGCAGGAAGCCGCGGTTGGGTGCGTGCTCCCACGGGATCGGACCGTGGCCCTTCCAGCCGTTGCGGCGCAGCGCGTCGAGCCCGCGGTGGTAGCCGGTGCGCGCGAAGGCGTACGCCGGGACCGGCTCGGCCTCGTGCAGCGCCCGCTCGGCGAGGACGGCCCAGGCCAGCGAGGAGGCCGGGTGGTCGGCCGCCACCTTGACCGGATCCGCTCCCGCGGCCAGCAGCTCGGCCGGGGCCGGGTCCTCGGGCAGCAGGGTTGGCGGCGGGCCGCCGAGCAGGTTCTCGTGAGCCGTCATGACGGCATGTTTATCACGTTTCGGTCGCGGTGCGTTCGCTGTGCGCGAGCAGGACGCCACAGAACCCGATCCCGGAGTCACGATGAGGCCATGAACCGATTCTCCAGTCTGGGCTGGTTTGTCGCGATGGGTCTGCTGGCCCTGCTGCTCGCGCCCGTCGTGGTGCTCGCCGGGGATCCCGCCCTCGAACGGACCCGGCGCAGCAGGCACGTCCTGCGCGAGCGCGGCGGCGTGTTCGCGGCCGCGGACTATCGGCTCAATCTCGCGCTGTTCCAGTTCGGCGCGCATCCGCTCGTGCTCGCGCTGACCGCTCCGGCGCGCTGGGCCCGGCCCCGGCTGCGGGCCCTGCGCCGGCAGCTGCGCCACCTGTTGCGCAGCCGGTCGGCGCGCAGGCGCGGCTGGGACGGCCGCCACGAACGCCTGTTCCCCGACGACCCCGGCCTGAGCGGAGTGCGCGAGCCGCGCCGGCCCCGTCCGATGCCGCCCACGGACGCCGTGGCGCTGCGGCAGCCGACCGAGCACCCGGCGCGCGACTGACGGTATCCGTCGCAGTGCTCTACACTGCCCGCCGCACTCCCCCGCCGCGCCCCTCGGCGACTTCGCCGGGCCCGACGCCGCGGTACGCCGGATCAGCCTCCTGTCCTTGATCCCGGACCACCCGGAACAGACGGTCGTTGATCCGGCACGCAACGCATCAGAATTCGATCATCGCGGCCGAAAATCCCTGCTCCCGCCAGGGGATCGCACGTTTCGATAGTTCTTTCGCGGGCATCCGCTGGCATGGCCGGATACGCAACCACCCGCAGCTCCGCGGGACGCATCGTGGAGCTCGCCGCCATCGTCATCGCGGCGATCATCGTGCTGCACATCATCTTCGTCCTCGTCGGCGCGAACGGTGGAAACAGCATCGTGAGCACGGACGCGGACTGGGCGAGCACGCTGGCCGCATGGTTCAGGGATCTGTTCACCCCGTCGAACTACAAGCTCGCGGTCGTGATCAACTACGGCCTCGCCGCTCTGTTCTACCTCGCCGTCGGCCGCATCATAGCCACGCTGGTAAACCGGGTCTGATCCCCTATTCAACACTCAACGCTCCGCCGACCCATCACTCCAAGACCGCTTCCCGATCCGGAATCGACCCCTCGCAATCCCCTCCGCGAGGGGTCGATTCCGGTGTCGCCACGGGAAACTGAACCGGTAAAGTCCCGAACGTGACCGACTCGACGCGCGATCTGGCGCCCACTCCCGCGCAGCAGCGGCCCGCGGCCTTCGGCATCACGGACTTCGCGTCCGGCCCGGTGCTGTTGCGCGGCGCGCTCGACCTGGAGCGCACGCCGGCCGGCTGGCTGCCGCGCCGCCTGCCTGCCTGGACCAGGGCGCAGTATCCGGAGCAGGGCGTCGAGGACATGGTCGTGCAGCCTTCCGGCGTACGCCTCGCCTTCTGCACCAGCGCCGATTCGGTCGAGCTCGACGTGCTGACGACGCAGCCGCTTTGGCCTGGTGACGCGATCACGCAAGGCGTCGGCGGGTTCGACCTGGTCGTGGACGGCGCAGTACAAGCGGCCGGAGCGACGCAGGTCGTCGGCGATCTGGAGATCCGGAACGAGACCGGAGCGATCGTCGAGCGAAGGCCCGGCCGGGCCGGGACGGTGCGTTTCGCAGGGCTCGGCGACACGGCCAAGGAGATCGAGATCTGGCTGCCGCACCACACCCGCGTCGATCTGATCGCACTGCGCGCCGACCGCGCGATCCTGCCCTCGGCCGCAGCCGGCCGCAGCGAGCCGCGCTGGGTGCACCACGGCAGCTCGATCAGCCACTGCCACGCGGCCGAGCGGCCGACCGAGATCTGGCCCGCGATCGCGGCCCGGCGCGCGGGCGTCGAGGTGGTGAACCTCGGTCTCGGCGGTCACGCCCAGCTGGACCCGTTCACGGCGCGCGCCATCAGGGATCTGCCGGCCGATCTGATCAGCTTGAAGATCGGCATCAACATCGTGAACGCCGACTCCTTCCGGCTGCGCGCGTTCATCCCGGCCGTGCACGGCTTCCTCGACACGATCCGCGACGGGCACCCGGACACGCCGCTGCTGCTGGTCTCCCCGATCATCTGCCCGCCGGTCGAGGACCGCCCGGGACCGACGGTCGCCGATCCGCATCGCCCCGAGCTGTGGTTCGTGTCGAACACGGACCCGGCGGAAACCGCGTTCGGCAGGCTCAGCCTCGGGCTGATCCGCGAGACGCTGGCCCGGATCGTCGAGGAGCGCTCGGCGCAGGATCCGAACCTGCACTACCTCGACGGCAGGCTGCTCTTCGGCGCCGAGGACGTCGCGGACCTGCCCGACAACCTGCACCCGAACGCGGCCGGGTACCGGCGGATCGGCGAGCGCTTCGCAGACCTCGCATTCGGTGAGGGCGGCGTCTTCGCGCGGCACGTCGCCGCGCTGCGGTCAAGCTGAGGCTCCGGTAGCGGCTGCGCGTGCGCCTGCTGTTGGCGTGAACGCTCGCCTCGCCGGTATCAGCGTTCGGCGACGCTGGCGAGGTACTGCCGCCAGCCGCCGTGCTCGGTCACGTCGAGCGCATCCCTCGGCACCTCGCCTTGCAGCACGAAGCCGAGCACGTCGTCGCCGTCCGCCAGGCTGAGCCGGCCGAATCCGAGCGGCGCGGGGACCGTGTCGAGCAGCGCGCCGACCGCGCGGTGGTCGAGCTGCCAGACCTCGACGACGATTCCGCTCGCCGGTCCGTCGCCGGTGCGCGCCAAGCCGGGGCGCGGTACACCGCTTCCGGGGAGGCGGAACAGCCGGTATCCGGGCGCGGTGCGCGTGCGGAAACGCAGGCGAGCGCCGAGCGCAAGGAGCTGACCGTTGAGCGGGAGGCCGGACAAGTGCGCGCCGACGACGGCAAGGAGCGTTTCGCCGGCAGGTATCGCAGGCCTTTGCGCGGGATGCTTCTGCACGGCCTCGTCAGCCCAGCGCTCGGCCAGATCGAGCAGCGGCAGGTCGTGGAACGCGGGTGCGATCAGCTGGACGCCGAACGGGAGACCGTCGGCGCGCCTTCCCGCGGGCAGCGCGATCGCGCACAGATCCAGCAGGTTGACGAAGTTGGTGAACGTGCCGAGCCGCGCGTTCACCGCGAGCGGATCGGCCGCGACGTCGGCATGAGTCGGATGGCCGGGCGTCGTCGGCAGGAGGACCGCGTCGGCGACGGTCCAGATGCTTTCCGTCGCGCGGCGCAGCTCGGCGAGCCGGTCGAAACCGGCGAACGCGTCGGTCCCGGAGACCGCCGCGCCGCCGCGCAGTACGCTGCGAACCGCCGGGTCCAGGTCGGGGTGCTCAAGACCTGCCGCGCCCAGCTTTCCCCGGATCGCGTTCCATCGCTCGGCGATCCAAGGCCCCTGATACAGCAGGGAGGCCGCGTCGAGGAAGGGCGTCGGGTCGAAGCTGACGACCTGTTGCGCGGCCGTGCTCGCGTAGGCGAGCGCCTTCTCCCAGGCTTCGCGGTGCGCCGGGTCGAGGTCGAGTGGCTTGTCGGGTACCGCGATGACGCGCGGTTCGACCGGCACGAGCGGTTGGTGCGCCGGCAGTGCACGCGAATACGGGTCCTGCTGATCAAATGCGGCGAGGGCGCTGAACGCGGCGCGGGCTTCAGTAACCGTGCGCGTGAAGACGCTGACGCAGTCGAGCGACCGGCACGCCGGAAGCAGGCCGGTGGTCGAGACGAGACCCCGGGTCGGCTTGAGCCCGACGATGCCGTTGAAGGCGGCGGGTACGCGGCCGGATCCCGCGGTGTCGGTGCCGAGCGCCAACGGCACCAGGCCCAGCGCGACGGCGACCGCGCTGCCGCTGCTGCTCCCGCCCGAGACGTGCGCTGGATGACCGACCGCGTGGCAGGCGCCGTAAGGGCTGCGGGTCCCGACGAGCCCGGTGGCGAACTGGTCGAGGTTGGTCTTGCCGACCGCGATCGCTCCCGCGTCGATGAGTCGTTGCACGGCGGTCGCGTGGCGCGGAGCGGGCGCCGAGCCGGCCAGCGGCGGGAAGGCGGCGCTCGTCGGCTCTCCGGCTACGTCGAGATTGTCCTTGACCGCGAAGCGAACGCGGGCGAGCGGTCCGTCGTCAGGGGCCTGCGCCGCGAGCTCCAGGACTCGGTCGGGAGAAAAAAGCCGGGTCCACAGCGGCTGGCCTTCCGGCGTCATGTCCGCGATTTCGGTGTCCATCGCCATCACTGTCTCGTACCCCGCTGCGCCCAGCGCCGACGCTCCTGCGCGAATGCTGCGACTCGCCGCTGCGTGAACTGCTGCGCCTCGTCCGACATGGGCGCATCAGGTCCGGGCAGCGTGCCCAAGTCCAGCGCCGTCTGGCGCATTGTCAGCTCCCTGCCCCCTTCGGCGATCTCCTTGCGCAGCACGGTCAGCTCCTCGTGGCCGACCGGCTCGAACCGCAGGACGTCGAACGTCCGCAGCAGCCAGGGATCAGGATGTCGCCTCCCCGGTTCATCGGCCGGCGGTTTGCGCCAGACCGGGACCGTACGCCCGACCAGCTGGTAGCCGCCCGGCCCCTCCATCCCGTACACGCACAGGTACGCGCCGCCGATGCCGACCGCGTTCTCCGGTGTCCAGGTGCGCGGCGGGTCGTACTTCGTGGTCACCAGGCGGTGCGCCGGATCGAGCGGAACGGCGACCGGCGCGCCGAGATAGACGTCACCGAGCCCGACGACGAGATACGACGCGGCCCTGACGATCTCGAAGACCTCCTCGCGCGTCGTCAGACCATTGACGCGGCGGATGAACTCGACGTTGTCCGGACACCACGGCGCGTCCGGACGCACGCCGCGCTGGTAGCGCCGCATCGCCTCGTGCGCGTCGGGATCGTCGAAGCAGATCGGCAGGGTCACTTCGCGCACGTCGAGCCGAATGCCGCGCGGATCGGGCACTTTCATCCAGGCGCGCGCGACCTCGGCCGCGAGCTCGCCGGCGGGCAGCCTGGCGGGTTCGAACCCGAGCAGCAGAGACCTGACTCCCTCGACGCTCTCGGTGATCGCCGGCAGGCCCCTGCGATGGAGTTCCCGGGCGAGCAGGTGGATCCGAGCACGAACGGTCAGATCCAGTCGCGCCGGCCCGGCCTCGACGAGCAGGTGATGGTCGCCGCTGTGCCGCACTGTGAGTTCCGGACGGTCTGCGGCCGCCGCAATCCGCTCCAACGCCTCGGGGCGTTCGTGCGTGGCGACCGACGCGGCGACCGGCTCGCGGACAAGCTCGGCCGCTCGCCCCAGGTCGGCGAGCGCGGCGGCCCGCACGGTCAGTGCCTCAGTAGCCTGCTGCGGCGTGACAGGCTCAAGTCGTACCCGGTCCCCCGGCCTGAACTGGCCGAGCTTCCACCGGTCGGCGCGGATGACCGCGGCCGGAACGACGAAGCCTCCGAGACTGGGCCCGTCCGGCCCGACGATCACGGGCGTGTCGCCGGAGACCATGATTCCGCCGATCGGGTAAGCCGAGTCGTGGATGTTGCACGGATGCAGCCCGGCCTCGCCGCCGTCGGCCCGCGCGAAGCGGACCGGCGGCCCGACCAGGCGAAGGCCGGTGCGGTCGCTGCGATGGTCGACGCTCCACTCGGCCGCGAACAGGTCGGCGAGCGCGTCGTCGGTGAAGTAGTCGGGCGCGCCGTGCGGACCCGGGATCACGCGTAGCCGCCACGTGTCAGTGAGCTGCGGTACTAGCGGCCCGCAGTCGGCGGGAGTGCCGCAGTTCTCCTCGCGGCCGAGCGACAGCACGTCGCCGGGCGCCAACGCGCGGCCGTGCGCGCCGCCGAAGCGACCGAGCAGGAAGGTCGCCCGGCTACCGAGCACGCGCGGCACGTCGAAGCCGCCGCGTACCGCGAGGTAGCCGCGCAGACCGGCCGGACCGCACGGGCCGAAGTCGAGCACGTCACCGGGCAGCGCCGTCGCGGGCACGCCCGCTCGCAGCCGCCGCCCCGCCAAGCGCACCGATTGGCAGGCCCCTGCGACCGCGATCAGCGCACGATCCCGGAACACCACCCGCGGGCCTGTTAATACCGCCTCCAGCGCCGCGGCACCGGGATCGTTTCCCACGGCCAGATTGGCCAGCGCGCACGCGTAGTCGTCGAACGCCCCCGACGGTGGCACTCCGACGCCCCAAAGCCCGCGCCGGCCGGCCAAGTCCTGCACGGTGGTCTGGGTTCCGGGCTCAAGGATCTCGACGGCCCGGCCACGCATCCCGTCTGCGGCTGACCTTGTAGCCGTGGCCACGGACGTCCGGCCGGGAGGCGGGGAGGTGTACGTCAGCAACGTCACGGCGCGGCCCAGCCGGTGAGCTGAATCGGCGTCGGGTTGTAGCCGTTGCACGGGTTGTTCAGCTGGGGGCAGTTGGAGACGAGCACGAGCAGGTCGCGTTCGGCGCGCAGCTCGACGTACTTGCCCGGCGCGGAGACGCCGTCCTGGAAGGTCAGGCCGCCTTCAGGTGTCAGCGGCACGTTCATGAAGAAGTTGACATTGTGGGTCAGGTCCCGCTTGTCCAGTCCCCTACCCCAGCCGATCGCCTGGCGCAGGAACGTCGCGCGACACGCGTGCTGATGCCGGGTGTGTTCGCCGTACCGCACGACGTTGCTCTCCTGCGAGCAGGCGCCGCCGATCGTGTCGTGCCGTCCGCAGGTGTCGTCGACGATCGTGGCGAGCGCGTCGCCGTTGACCGTGCGCAGCACCGATCCGGTGGTGAGATAGACCGCGCCCTGCTCGCGGATCGTGTCCACCGCGCTGTACCGGTTGGTGTAGTCGCGGGCGTCGTAGAACAGCGTGTCTACAGCCTGATTCCCTTCCAGGTCGGTGATCCGGAACGAGCCGCCGACCGGAACCTCGCCGATCCAGCCGTCTCCGGCGGCGACGGTCAGGTCGAACAGCAACTCGGCCTTGGTCACAGCAGGCTCCTCTCGGTGACGGCGAGCGCTCGGGCGGACTCGGCGCGGAACGTGCGGCTCGGGTCGCCGCCGCCCGGCGCGGCGACCTCCTCGACCGTCACGCGCACCGCGGCGGGCTGCCAGTTCTCGGCCGGGTCGAGCGGATGCGGTGACGTGGAGAGCACCACCAGCAGGTCCTGCTCGGCGCGCAAGGTGACCCAGTCCCCTGCGACGGCGTGTCCGGGTACGAACGCGAGGCTGCCGCGCTCGTCTCCGGCCGGCCCGACCTTCGTGAACCAGTTGACGCTGGCGTGCAAGTCGCGTGCGCCGAGCCCGTGCTTCCACAACTCGTCGAGCAGCCCGGCGCGGGCGCTGCGCCGCCAGTCGTTGCCGTGCGCGGCGTAGGAGGAAGGGCCGTGCCGCTGCTCGACATGCGCGTCGAGGCCGTGGCCGGTGACCGCGTCATGCCAGTCGAGGCTGGAGCCGGTGACGCTGGCCAGCGCGCGGCCCATGTCGGACATCAGCACCATCGGCGCCGTGACGCGCGCGGACATCTGGGCTTTGAGAGTGTCCGGGATGTTGAGGCGGTCCAACGGATTCTCGGCCGAGTAGATGAGCATTGACACGTTGGCACCGTCGCCCAGGCAAGTCAGCGTCAGTGCCCTGCGACGTCGCAGCCGCAGCGAGTCCGCCGCCCCGCCGGGGATCTCGAAGCTGCGCGTCACTCCGCCCCCTCCAGCGCGGCGTCGCCGATGACCAGCGGCGAGGCGCCGGCCGCAGGCGTGCGCGAGGCGTTGACCGCGCGGTACATCAGCCAGCCGATGAGGCCGGCGCCGGCGCAGAACAGCAGCGCGAAGTACTTCAGGTACCAGTGGCCGCCGGCCGGGTCGTAGACCTCGGCGCGCGGCCAGCCCATGTTGACCACCATGAACGCGCCGTAGGCCACGGCGAGGACGTTGACCGGCAGCCCGAGGCGGCCAAGCGAGAACTGGCCGGCTCCGGCCTTCGGCAGCCCGCGCAGGCGGCGCACCAGCAGCGGAACGGTCACCAGCAGGTAGGCGCAGTACACGATCACCACCGCGACGCTGGTCAGCGCGGTGAACAGCTGCGCCTGCCCGACGTTGACGCCGAGCACCGCGATCGCGGCGACCCCGACGATCACGGTCGGCAGCACCGGCGTCGCGGTGCGCGGGGAAACGCGGGCAAGCCGCGTCGATCCGGGCAGCGCTCCGTCGCGGGCCATCGAGTACATCAGCCGGGACGCGGCGGTCTGGATCGCCAGGGTGCACACGCAGATCGCGATCGCGACGTCGACCAGCAGCGCCTTTCCGGGGCCGGTTCCGAGCCTGCTGGTGACCACGTACGGCAGGCCGCCGGTCGCCAGGTTGCCGTCCGTCAGCGAGGGCGCCGCCATCAGCGCGCCGATGAGCAGCAGCGCGCCGCCGACGCCTGAGGCGCCCAGCGCGCGCAGGATCGCGCGCGGAGCGGTCTTGCGCGGCGAGCGGGTCTCCTCGCTCAGTTCGCCGGCGCTGTCGAACCCGTACATCACGTATGCCGCCATGAGCGCCGAGACGAGGAACGGCCAGATGTACGCGCTGTGGCCCTGGACGCCCTCGGTGTGCAGCACGACGCCGGGCCCGCGCTTCGCGTGCGCGAACAGCAGCGCGATCAGCACTCCGACGCCGACGAGTTCGCAGGTGACGCCGATGCTGTTGATCAGGGACATGACGCGTACGCCGATGGCCGAGACCACGGTGGTCAGCGCGATGAGGATCGCGCCGACCAGGACCGCGTTGGTCGCGCCGGTGCGGGTCGTCAGCGTCGGGTCGCCGCCGACCAGCTGGAAGCCGGACCAGACCGACGGCAGCACCACCTGCAGCGCGATCGCCGCCGCCGAGACGCTCACGATCTGGCCGATCAGCATCGTCCATCCGGCGAAGTGGCCGGTCAGGCCGGTCGACAGCCGCCGCGACCACTGATACACGCAGCCTGATATCGGGTAGCGGGCGGCGAGCTCGGCGAAGCAGAGTGCGACGAGGAACTGCCCGGTGAACACCAGCGGCCAGGTCCAGAAGAAGGCCGGGCCGCCGAAGGAGTAGCCGAAGGAGAACAGCTGGAAGACGGTGGTCAGGATGGAGACGAAGGAGAAGCCGGCGGCGAAGGAGGCGTAGGAGCCGAGCCTGCGGCGCAGCTGCTGCGGATAGCCGAAACCGGCGAGGTCCTCGGCGTCGTGGACGTCGGAGGCGCCGGACGCCGGGACGCCGCCCGGCGGTTGGAGGGAGACGGTCGCGGTCACGGCGTTCGCCTTTCTGGGCGCGGGACGGAGCAGGGCGGGACGGAAATGGGCACTGCGACGCGCGTCATCGCACGCTCGCGGCCAGGGCGGAGGGACCCGGCGGCCGGTGCGTCGTCGACGACACCGAGCCGAGTATCAAATGGTTGTGAATGTGCGAGTGCTGCGGATGCTGTCACGGCACGCTCCGGGACCGGGATCCGGCGTGCCGGATCGACCTGGCCTCCCGGGCTTTTCTCCCGCCGTGGAACGACACCTGCCGACGATCACCGCTGCGGCGACGCGCTCGTGCGTCGCGTAGCGCGTGAGTCGGCGTGCTGTGCCGCCTGCGTCTCTCGGACCAGGCCCGGCGACGGCGATGTACCGTGCGCCGGCGGAACCCTAGACGCGCCCCGCCTGGCTAGCGGGTCGTCAGTGAGCAAAGCGCTGGCGCGTCACCGTCGTCGAACGAGTCTGTTACCGCAATGTCAATCCGCGCGCACAGGTAAACGGAAAGGGTGCGCGTTCACAGAGCGGACCGTTCGTTAGGTAACTGGTGCAAGGCAGTAGCATTCCGTACCATGCCCACCTCTGCCGCTGCGCCAACAGCAGAGATCCCCGACCCGTCGGCCCACACCGCTACCGCATCAAGCGCCGCGTCTGCGACGGCGGTCGCCGATGCGCCCGGTCGCCCGCGCCGCGCGTTCTCCCGGTTCGCAATCGACACGCGGCCGCTGCGGCACCCTGCATACCGGCGACTTTGGTCGTCGAACGTGATCACCAGCGTCGGCAGCCAGCTGACCGCGGTCGCCGTACCCAAGCAGATCTACGACGTGACCGGTTCGTCGACCTGGATCGGCATCGCGAGCTTCGCCGCGCTCGCGCCGCTGGTGGTCTTCGGGCTGTGGGGCGGGGCCGTGGCCGACGCGGTGGACCGGCGCAAGCTGCTGCTGACGACCAACGCGGGCATCGCGGTGACCTCGATCGCGTTCTGGGCGCAGGCGGCCGCCGGGCTGCACTCGGTGTGGCCGCTGATCGTGCTGCTGGCCGCGCAGCAGGGCCTGTTCGGCGTCAACTCGGCGGCCCGCGGCTCGGCGATCCCGCGGCTGGTGCCGGAGGAGGAGCTGCCGGCCGCGAACTCGCTCGGCGCGACGGTCATGCTCGCGGGCGCCTTGTTCGGACCCATGGTCGCGGGCGCGCTGATCCCGATCATCGGCCTCTCGACGCTCTACCTGCTCGACGCGGTCGGGCTGACCGCGACGCTGTGGGCGGTCTACCGGCTGCCCGCGCTGCCGCCGTTGAAGGCTGAGGACTCCCCAGGTTCCGGCCTCGCCGATCCGAATGCGCCGGTCGAAGCCCGCCGCACCGGCTGGGCCCAGGTGGCCGACGGATTCCGCTTCGTCGCGGCGAACCGGCTGCTGCTCAACTCCTTCGTGGTCGACTTGATCGCGATGGTGTTCGGGATGCCGCGCGCGCTCTTCCCGCAGATGGCCGCGACCACCTACGCCTCCAACCACCTCGCGCTCGGGCTGCTGTTCGCCGCGATGCCGGCCGGCGCGCTGGTCGGCGGGCTGCTGTCCGGGACGTACACCCGCGTGCGCCGGCACGGAGCGATGACCATCGGCGCGGTCGCGGCGTGGGGCCTGGCGATGCTCGGGCTCGGCCTCTCCGGCTCGATCCTGCTCGCCTGCCTGTTCCTGGCGATCGGCGGCGTGGCCGACTTCGTCTCGATGGTCTTCCGCGGCTCCATCCTGCAGATGGCGGCGCCGGACGAGATGCGCGGGCGGATGCAGGGCGTCTTCACCGTGGTCGTCGCGGGCGGTCCGCGGCTGGCGGATCTGGTGCACGGCATCGCGGGCGCCGCGCTCGGCACCAGGACCGCGGTCGCGGCGGGCGGCCTGGCCGTCGTGGCGGGCGTAGTGATTCTCGCCACTTTCTCGCCCACTTATTGGCGTTACCGCGCAAATTCCTAGCGTTATAACACGACGTCAGATCGGCGTTCCTGCTCCCGCGCGATGAAACGATCGTAAGAATTACCCCGGAACCGTCCCGGAAAACACTTCGTTCTGTCATGGTGGTCGGTGTGCACCACTCGGCACGCGTTTCGCCGGGTGATCACCTTTTGTCCGAAGTCTGTGAAACAAGGCCTCGTACATCAGGCTGCGCCGAAACGGCCGGCCCGCGGGGGCGCCGCGACGCGCCCGCCCGTTCAACCGAATAGACCGCCGTTCTTCGCACAACAGCACGTTTCCGCACCACGCGCGACACTCGCTGTTCGACCCCGGGAGACACCGAGTGACCGCACTCGCGCGCTGGTGCCATCGGCACCGCCTGGCCGTAGTCCTGCTCTGGATCGCCTTGCTGCTCGGCCTCGGCGCGGCGGCGGTGGCCTCGGGCAGCAAGTACTCGAGTTCGTTCTCGCTGAAGAACACCGACTCGGCCAAGGCGTACCAGTTGCTCAGCGCGGAGTTTCCGGGACAGAACGGGGATTCGGCCACCGTCGTATGGCACGACTCGGCCGGCTCGGTCCGCTCGGCCGAGGTGGAGACGCGAGTCAATGCGGCGCTCGGCGCGATAGCCCGGATGCCCGGCGTGAACGCGGTGTCGAGCCCGTACGCCGGCACCAGCGCCGGCAGCGGCCAGATCAGCGCCGACGGGCACACCGCCTACGCCTCGGTCCAGCTCGCCGACGGCAAGGCGGCCCCCTCCGCCGCCGGACTGCGCACGCTGGTGCAGACCGCGCAGCATGCCTCGACCGGCAGCCTGCAGGTCGAGGTCGGCGGCTCGGCGGTGCAGGGCACCGAGCAGAGCCCGGACTCCAACAGCGAGCTGGTCGGCATCATCGCCGCCGCGATCGTGCTGTTCGCGGTCTTCGGCTCGCTGTTCGCGATGGCGCTGCCGATCCTCACCGGGGTCGCGGGCGTCGGCGGCGGCATCCTCGCGATCGGGCTGCTCAGCCACGCGATGAACGTCGCGGACTTCGCCCCGACGCTGGGCGCGCTGATCGGCCTCGGCGTCGGGATCGACTACGCCCTGTTCATCGTCACCCGCTTCCGCTGCGCGCTGCGCTCCGGGCTGCCGGTCGGGGAGGCGATCGGCACGGCGGTCAACACCTCGGGCCGCGCGGTGCTGTTCGCGGGCGGGACGGTGTGCATCGCGCTGCTCGGGATGATGGTGCTCGGCCTCGGCTTCCTCGACGGGGTGGCGCTCGCCGCCTCGGTGACCGTCGGGTTCACCGTGCTGGCCTCGCTCACCCTGCTGCCCGCGACGCTGGGCCTGCTCGGGCTGCGGGTCTTCGGCAGGCGTGAACGGCGGCGGCTCGAACTGGGCGGCTGGAGCGAGGACACGCATGGCACCGAGGACAAGCGCGGCTGGTGGCGCCGCTGGGCCGGCTCGGTGGAGCGGCGGCCCCGGCTGATGAGCCTGCTCGCGCTGGCGATGATGGTGGTGCTCGCGGTACCGGTGCTCACCCTGCGGCTCGGCGCCTCCGACTCCGGCAACGACCCGGCGGGCACGACGACGCGCAAGGCGTACGACCTGATGGCCGGGGGCTTCGGCCCAGGCGTGAACGGTCCGCTGACGCTGGTGGCCGACCTTCCGCCCGCGAGCGGGAGCGGTGCGGCGAGCCCGGACGCGCTCGCGCAGGACAAGGCGGCGCTCTCGAACCTGGTCGTCTCGCTGGAGCGGACACCCGGCGTCGCGGCGGTGCAGGTCGGGGCCCAGTCGGCGGACGGCCGCGTCGAGGTGATCAGCGTGGTGCCGGCCAGTTCGCCCGAATCGAAGCAGACCACGAACCTGATCACCACACTGCGCGAGCAGGTGATCCCCAAGGCCGAGGCCGGCACCGGCCTGCAGGTCTACGTCGGCGGGCTGACCGCGGTCTACGCTGACTTCGCCGCGGTGCTCGGCGGCAAGCTGCCGCTGTTCGTGGGGCTGATCGCCGCGCTCGGCTTCCTGCTGCTCGTGGTCGCCTTCCGCTGCCTGCTGGTGCCGCTGACCGCCGCCGTGATGAACCTGATCGCCGCGGCCGCCTCCTTCGGCGTGGTGACCGCGTTCTTCGAGTGGGGCTGGGGCTCCGACAAGCTCGGCATGGGCGGCGCGGGACCGGTGGAGGCGTTCCTGCCGGTGATGATGGTGGCGATCCTGTTCGGCCTGTCGATGGACTATCAGGTGTTCCTGGTCTCGCGGATGCACGAGGAGTGGGTGCGGCACCGGGACAACGCCCGCGCGGTGAAGATCGGCCAGGTGGAGACCGCCCGGGTGATCACCGCGGCCGCCACCATCATGATCTGCGTGTTCTGCGCCTTCGCCTTCGGCAGCCAGCGGGTCATCGGCGAGTTCGGCATCGGCCTGGCCACCGCGGTCGCGCTGGACGCCTTCGTGCTGCGGACCGTGCTGGTCCCGGCGGTCATGCACCTGTTCGGCCGGGCCAACTGGTGGCTGCCGGCGTGGCTGGACCGGATCCTGCCGCACCTGCACGTCGAATGTGACCCACATCACACCCCCCTTCCGGCGCCGCGCCGCAAGCCGCGGGTTGGAGTTATCGCCAACGGTCCGGCGCCGGCCGCGAGTTACGACTGAACCAAGGCAGCCTGCGGGCCGCGGCGCGCGGGTTCACGCGGCCCGCGCTGTAGAAACCGACGAATTCTCCACGCGGCGTATCGCCCTGGACACGGACCGTTTGCGAGGTCCGCGGACGCCGTCAGGAAGATTTAGCGTCCGGCGTGGTTCGCCGATCTGCGGGATCGGGCATCATCTTGCCCTCCACCAGCAAGGTTCGGCGCCGATCCGACCAGCGCCCCGGGCGAGACGCCAGGGCGCCGGCCGAGCGCGCGCCGGGACGCTGGAGGTGACGGCTCCCCGTCCCACTCGCGATCGGAGCACCCGCCGTGGCCTCTCTCGAAACCGAGGGCCAGGTCGAGCTCGCCGACCCGGGCGAACTCGCCGACAGCCCGTACGCCAACCCGGAACTGCTGCCCGTCCCGCTGGCCAAGCGCACCTGGTCCCTCTACAACTACGCGGCGCTGTGGATCGGCATGTCGCACAACCTGGTCACCTACACCCTGGCCGCCAGCCTCATCGCGGCCGGGATGAACCCGGTGCAGGCGCTGATCACCATCGCGCTCGGCAACCTGATCGTGCTGGTCCCGATGCTGCTCAACAGCCACGCCGGCACCAAGTACGGGATCCCGTTCCCGGTGTTCGCCCGGGCCTTCTACGGCATCCGCGGCGCGAACCTGGCCGCGCTGCTGCGGGCGCTGGTGGCCTGCGGCTGGTTCGGCATCCAGACCTGGATCGGCGGCGAGGGCATCAGCGTCGTGGCCGGCAAGCTGTTCGGCTCCTGGTGGACGAACGCCTCCTCCGTGCTCGGGCAGCCGTGGACGCTGTGGGTCGCCTTCGCGATCTTCTGGGTGATCCAGATGGCGATCATCTGGCGCGGCATGGACACGCTGCGCCGCTTCGAGAACTGGGCCGCCCCGTTCGTGCTCGTGGTCTTCCTCGCGGTGCTCGCCTGGGTGATCTACCGCGCGGGCGGCGTCGGCTCGCTGCTCTCGCAGCCGGCCACCCTCGGCTGGGGCGGCAGGTTCTGGCCGGTGTTCTGGCCCTCGCTGATGGCGATGATCGCGTTCTGGGCCACGCTGTCGCTGAACATGCCGGACTTCACCCGCTTCTCCCGCTCGCAGCGCGGCCAGGCCTGGGGCCAGGTGCTCGGCCTGCCGACCACGATGACCTTCTTCTCGCTGATCGCGGTGATGATCTCCTCGGGCACCGCGATCATCTACGGCAAGGCGATCTGGGACCCGACCCAGCTGGCGGCCAAGTTCTCCAACCCGTTCGTGGTGACGCTCGGGCTGATCACCCTTCTGGTGGCGACCGTCTCGGTGAACGTGGCCGCGAACGTGGTCAGCCCCTCCTACGACTTCTCCAACCTCGCGCCGAAGGTGATCTCGCGGCGGGTCGGCGGCCTGATCGCCGGGGTGGTCGGGGTGGTGCTCATGCCGTGGAAGCTGCTGAGCGACCCGCATGTGTACATCTTCGACTGGCTGGACTTCTACGGCGGCGTGCTCGGCGCGGTGGCCGGGGTGCTGGTCGCAGGGTACTGGTTCGTGCGGCGCACCCGGCTGGATCCGACCGACCTGTACCGGCGCGGCGGCAGGTACTGGTTCGCGGCGGGCTGGAGCTGGCCGGCGGTGACCGCGACCGTGGTCGGCGCGGTGCTCGCGGTCGGCGGGGCGAACACGGCGCCGGGCACCTCCGGGCCGTTCCCGGCGAACGGGCTGATCCCGTTCCTCAAGCCGCTGTACTCCTACAGCTGGGCGGTCGGGTTCGGCGCCGGGCTCGTGCTCTACCTGCTGCTCGCGGCCCTGCCGCGGCGGGAAGGGGTGGCCGCACAGCCAGCGGTGGCGGCGCAGCAGTGACGAGCTTTCCATGTAATGAGTGCGGACTGTACGGAAGGGCGTGGTGAGGGTGTCGGAGATCGTGCGGGCGGCGCTGGTCCAGCAGAAGTGGACCGGCGAGAAGAAGACCATGATCGAGAACGCGGTGACGCACGTGCAGGCGGCCGCGGCGCAGGGCGCGCAGGTGGTCTGCCTGCAGGAGCTTTTCTACGGACCGTACTTCTGCCAGGTCCAGGAACCGGAGTACTTCGGCTACACCGAGGCGATCCCGGACGGGCCGACCACCCGGCTGATGCAGGAGGTGGCGCGGGAGAACGGCGTGGTGCTGATCGTGCCGATGTACGAGCACGAACAGCCCGGCGTCTACTACAACACCGCGGCCGTGATCGACGCGGACGGCACCTACCTCGGCAAGCACCGCAAGAACCACATCCCGCAGGTGCGCGGGTTCTGGGAGAAGTTCTACTTCCGGCCCGGCAACCTCGGCTATCCGATCTTCGATACCGCGGTCGGCCGGATCGGGGTCTACATCTGCTACGAGCGGCACTTCCCCGAGGGCTGGCGGGCGCTCGGTTTGGCTGGCGCGCGCATCGTGTTCAACCCCTCGGCTACCAGCAGGGGCCTGTCACAGTACCTCTGGCGCCTCGAGCAGCCGGCCGCCGCGGTCGCCAACGAGTACTTCGTCGGCGCGATCAACCGGGTCGGCGTGGAGCCGTTGGGTGACAACGACTTCTACGGCCAGTCCTACTTCGTCGACCCGCGCGGGCAGCTGGTCGGCGAGGCGGCGTCGGACACCGAAGAGGAGATCGTGGTCCGCGACCTGGACATGGGCCAGCTGCAGGAGGTACGTGACCTGTGGGCCTTCTACCGGGACCGGCGTCCTGACAGCTACGGCCCGCTGACCGAGGCCTGACGGGAAGGGGTCCAGATGAGCATCCTGATCCGCGGCGGCACGGTCGTCTCCGCGACCGGCTCGGCGCTCGCCGACGTCCTGGTCGACGGCGAGAGCATCGCCGCGCTGGCCGTCCCGAGCACCCCGCTGGCCGAGTCGTGGAGCGCGGTCGCCGGCACGGTGATCGACGCGACCGGGAAGTACGTCATCCCGGGCGGCATCGACGTGCACACGCACATGGAGCTGCCCTTCGGCGGCACCTTCGCCTCGGACACCTTCGAGACCGGGACGAGAGCGGCGGCCTGGGGCGGCACCACGACGGTCGTGGACTTCGCGGTGCAGAGCAAGGGCGCGTCGCTGCTCGCCGGGATCGAGGCCTGGCACGCCAAGGCGGAGGGCAACTGCGCGATCGACTACGGCTTCCACGCGATCGTCTCGGATGTCAACGAGGCCGCGCTCAAGGAGATGGACGCCGCGGTCGAGGCCGGGGTGACCAGCTTCAAGATGTTCATGGCGTATCCGGGCGTGTTCTACTCCACCGACGGCGAGATCTTCCTGGCGATGCAGAAGGCCAGGGCGAACGGCGCGGTCATCATGATGCACGCGGAGAACGGCATCGCGATCGACCAGCTGGTCGCGCAGGCCCTCGCAGAAGGCCGCACCGACCCGGTCTACCACGGTCTGACCCGGCCTCCAGAGCTGGAGGGCGAGGCGACCAGCCGCGCGATCCAGCTGGCGAAGGTCACCGGGGCGCCGCTGTACATCGTGCACCTGACCGCGTCGCAGGCCCTTGACGCGGTGACCGAGGCCCGCGACAGCGGCCAGAACGTCTTCGCCGAGACGTGCCCGCAGTACCTGTACCTAGCGCTCGACGATCTGGCCAAGCCGGACTTCGAGGGAGCCAAATACGTCGCCTCCCCGCCGCTGCGCCCGCGCGAGCACACCGAGGCGCTGTGGAAGGGACTGCGCACCAATGACCTGTCCGTCATCTCCACCGACCACTGCCCTTTCTGCTTCAAAGACCAGAAGGAGCTCGGCCGCGGCGACTTCTCGAAGATCCCCAACGGCATGCCGGGCGTCGAGCATCGCATGGACCTGATCTACCAGGGAGTGGCCGCCGGGAAGATCAGCAAGGAGCGGTGGGTCGAGCTGTGCTCCACCACCCCGGCGCGCATGTTCGGGCTCTACGGCCGCAAGGGCGTCATCGCGCCCGGCGCGGACGCCGACATCGTGGTCTACGACCCGGACGCGCACCAGACCATCAGCGCCGCGACGCACCACATGAACGTGGACTACTCGGCGTATGAGGGCATGGAGATCACCGGCCGGGTCGACACCGTGCTCTCGCGCGGCTCCGTGGTCATCAGCGACGGCGAGTTCCACGGCAAGGCGGGGCACGGCCGGTTCGTGCGCCGCGGCCTGTCCCAGTACCTGGTCTGAGAGGAAGCGTCATGGACTTCGGCGTCGTCCTGCAAACGGACCCCCCGGCCACCAGACTCGTCGACACGATGCGGCAGGCCGAGCAGCTCGGTTTCGGCTACGGCTGGACCTTCGACTCGACGGTTCTGTGGCAGGAGCCGTTCGTCATCTACTCGCGGATCCTGGCCGCGACCGAGCGGCTGCGCGTCGGCCCGCTGGTGACCAATCCGGGCACCCGCGACTGGTCGGTACTCGCGTCCCTGTTCGCGACGCTCAACGACATGTACGGCAACCGCACGGTCTGCGCGATCGGCCGCGGCGACTCGGCGCTGCGCGTGGTCGGCCGCAAGCCGGAGAGCCTGGCCACGGTCGGCGCGTGCATGCGCGCGGTCAAGGACCTGGCGGAAGGCAGGGAGACGCAGCTCAACGGCGTGATGGTCAAGATCCCGTGGGTGCGCGGCGGCCGATTGCCGATGTGGATGGCGGCATACGGCCCCAGGGCGCTCAAGCTGGTGGGCGAGCAGGCGGACGGCTTCGTGCTGCAATGCGCGGACCCTGACATCGCGCGCTGGACGATCGGCACGGTGCGCGACGCCGCGAAGGATGCGGGCCGCGACCCGGACACCATCACGATCTGCGTCTCAGCGCCCGCATACGTCAGCGAGGATCTGGCCCACGCCCGCGAGCAGACCCGCTGGTTCGGCGGGATGGTGGGCAACCACGTCGCGGACCTGGTGACGCGCTACGGCGCGGACGGCCCGGTGCCCAAAGCCCTGACGGACTACATCAAGGGCCGCGAGGGCTACGACTACTCCCACCACGGCCGAGCCGGCAACCCGTCGACGGACTTCGTCCCCGACGAGATCGTGGACCGCTTCTGCCTCCTCGGCCCGGCCTCCGCGCACCGCGACCGCCTCGCCGAGCTGGCCGAGCTGGGCGTCGACCAGTTCGCGCTGTACCTGATGCACGATCAGCCGGAGCAGACGCTCTGGGCGTACGGCCAGGATGTGATACCCGCGCTGCGATAGCTCGACAAGCAGCTGCACCTTGTCTCGCTCAGCTGGGCAACCACCGAACTGTCCCGCTCAACGGGACAACCGGTTGGCTGTCCCGTTGAGCGGGACAACCGCGCCGTAGCCGCGCGCTCCGCCACCTCGCTTCGCTCGGCGGCTCCGCACGCTGAAGAGCACCACCCGCCCACCCTGCTCCGCGTCCTCGCTGGCGCTCGGGCGCTACGCGAACCGAACGCGCTGCCGCGCACGCGCTGCGCGCTGGACGCTTCGCTAGGCCCGCGCTCAGTGCGCGACCGTCGAGGATCCCTGGGCCAGAGTGCGCAATCTCGATCCCACGGCGCGGACGCTGAGCTATTGCGCCGACAAGCCGGTTCCGGGAGAGGGACGGGAACCGAGCCAGGATGGGGCCGCAGCCGCCGAGCGCTAGCGAGGCGGCGTGCACCGCAGTGCAGCGAAGCGTTCAGCGCGCAGCGCGTGCGCGGCAGCGCGTCACGTTCGCGTAGCGCCCGAGCGCCAGCGAGGACGCGGAGCAGGGTGGGCGGGTGGTGCTCTTCAGCGCGCAGCGCGTTAGCCGTAGGCATAATCACAACCCGGCGAGGCCGCCCGACCGGTTGTCCAGCTGAGCGAGACAGGTCAGGCGCGCGGCGCGTTCACTGCGTTGCCGGGGCGCCCGGAACCGTGCCGAGGCCGGGCAGTACTTCGGCGCCGGGCAGAGCGGCGAGGGCGGATCCGGGCAGCCAGAGCTTTGAGCCGCGGATGCCGGAGCCGACCACGACGCGGGGCGCGGCGGCGACGGCCTCGTCGATGAGGATCGGCCAGTCGGCGGGCAGGCCGACCGGGGTGATGCCGCCGTACTCCATGCCGGTGAGCTCGACCGCCTCGCCCATCGGCGCGAAGGAGATCTTACGGGCGCCGAGGTGACGCCGGGCCAGTCCGTTGATGTCGGCGCGGGTGGTGGCGAGCACGAGGCAGGCCGCGTAGGTGGTCTGGCCGGCCCGTTTGGCCGCGACGACGACGCAGTTGGCGGATTCGTCGAGACCGACGCCGTACTCGGCGCAGAATGCGGCGGTGTCCGCGAGCGCGGGGTCGATCGCGCCGACCTGGATCTCGGGCAGCGGGAGGGCGGCGGCGTGCTCGGCGAGGGCCTTGGCGGTCGGCGCGGCGAGCAGTTCGGGGTGATCGGCGGCGGGATGCAGGACGACGTTCACGGTCACGGGTCCCAGCATGCCACGCGGCGGGAGTCGGATATTGCGGCGACGGTGTCAGGCCTTGCGACGGCGAGAACGAGGGGCGAAGGACGAGGTCAGAGCTTGCGGAAATCGCGGGCTTCCTCGGCTGCCGCGCGGACCGCGTCGAGGTCGGCGCCCGCCGCAGCCGCTACCGCCGCCGAGACGGCGCCCTCCACCAGCGGCGCGTCGGCGAGAACCACCGGGCCGGGCAGGTCGGCGGCGTCATCGAGCAGGAGCTTGACCGTGAGCACGGCACTGCCGAGGTCGGCGAGTATGACAACCCCGGCACCGCGATCCGCCGACCGCACGGCCTGCTCGATGAGCTCGATGCTGGTGCCGAGGCCGCCCTCCGGCAGGCCGCCGGCCGGTTCGATCGGCGCCTCGCCGCCGAGCTGGCGCGCCAGCTCGGTGACTCCCTCAGCCAGACGCGCACTGTGCGAGACCAGGACCAAGCCGACCATCCCGGCAGCCTGCGCGTCCGTGCGTTGTTGCTGATGTTGCTCAGTCACTGTCCGAACCATTCGATGCGCCGTCAGATGCCGCGGCGACGGCGGTGTCGCGCAACGCGGTGAGGATCACGACCGTGGACGCCGCCCCCGGATCCTCGTGGCCGATGCTGCGCGGGCCGAGGTAGCTCGCGCGGCCCTTCGAGGCCTGCATCGGGATCGTCGCCTCGGCTCCCGTCCGCGCCGCGTCGACCATTGCCGAGAGCGCGTCGAGCAGCGGCGTCGCCTTCGACGCCGCGTCGTTCAGCGCGGCGACCGCCGGGGCGAGCGCGTCGACCATGGTCTTGTCGCCGTCGCGGGCCGCGCCGAGCTTGCGGATCGCGGCGAGCGCCGCGTCGAGGGCGGAGGCGAGGCCGGGCAGGTCGGTCTCAGGGGTGTCGCCGAGGGCGCTGCCCGCGCGGCGGAACGCGGTGCCGTACAGCGGGCCCGAGGCGCCGCCTACCTTCGAGATCAATGTGGTGCCGGTGAGCGAGAGAACCGTGGCGGGCGTGCGCGGGCTCGTGGTGTCCAGCACGCGCATCACGCCGGCGAAGCCTCGGTCGAGGTTCGTGCCGTGGTCTCCGTCGCCGATCGCCGCGTCGAGTTCGGTCAGGCGAACCCGGTCGGCCTCGATCGCGGCGGCGGCGCGGGTGATCCACGCGGTGAAGAAGGCGGTGTCCAAGGCGGGCGCGGCCGGTGACGTGGTCAACGGCTACCGTCCCCAGCGCAGCGCGGGCGTCTGTACCGGCGCGTCCCACAGCTCGGTGAACTGCTCGGTGAGGCGGCAGACCGTCAGCGAGAAGCCCTGCATCTCCAGGCTGGTGATGTAGTTGCCCACCAGGTTGCGCGCGATCGTGACGCCCCGGTCCGCCAGCAGCCGCTGCACTTCGCGGTAGACGATGTAGAGCTCGATCAGCGGCGTTCCGCCCATGCCGTTGACCATGACGAGCACGTTGCCGCTCAACGGCATGTCGTCGCTGATCGCATCGAGTGCCGTCTCCGCCAGCTGCGCCGCGGAGGCGATCGGGCCGCGGCGGCGGCCGGGTTCGCCGTGGATGCCGACGCCGATCTCGATCTCTGATTCGTCGAGCGTGAAGCCGGGCCGGCCGGAGGCCGGGGTGGTCGCGGCGCTCAGCGCGATGCCGAAGGAGCGGCTGCGCGCGTTGACCTCCTCGGCCACGGCCGCGACGGCGGCCAGGTCCGCGCCCTGCTCGGCGAGCGCGCCGGCGATCTTCTCGACGAACACGGTGGCGCCGGTGCCGCGCCGCCCGGCCGTGTAGAGCGAGTCCTCGACCGCGACGTCGTCGTTGACGAGGACGGAGCGCACCTCCACGCCCTCGTCCCCGGCCAGTTCCTCGGCCATCTGGAAGTTGAGCACGTCGCCGGTGTAGTTCTTCACGATCTGCAGCACGCCGGCGCCGCCGTTGACGGCCTTCGCGGCGGCGAGCATCTGGTCGGGCACCGGGGAGGTGAACACCTCTCCTGGGCAGGCCGCGTCGAGCATCCCGTAGCCGACGAAGCCGGCGTGCAGCGGCTCGTGCCCGGAGCCGCCCCCGCTGACCAGGCCGACCTTTCCGGGACGCGGGCCCTGGGCGCGCGTGACCACCCGGTTCTCCAGGTCCACGGCGAGCAAGGGGTGCGCGGCGGCCAGCCCCTCGAGCGCGTCGGCGACTACCTTGTCGGGCGCGTTGATCAGCTTCTTCACGCCTCCAGATTATGCCCGCACCCGATCGCCGCGGCGTGACTCGGGCCCGAAGCGGGGGTGGCGCGCGCCGGTCGGGGATGCGGCGGCACGACGGTATTGTCTGGTCATTGCTACTTCCCGCTGGTGACCACCGCCGAGGACTCCCGTTGACCGATTCGCAGACGCCGCATGCGCCCGCTCCGGCCATCGGCGAGGCGCAGCGCCCGCCCGAGCGGGTAGGTCTGGGCACGATCGCGCGCGAGTGGGGGCGGATCGGCTGCATCGGCTTCGGGGGTCCTCCGGCGCACATCGCGCTGCTGCGGCGGCTGTGCGTCGAAGAACGCTGCTGGCTGGGCGCGGAGGAGTTCGAGGACGCGATCGCCGCGACGAACCTGCTGCCGGGGCCGGCCTCGACGCAGCTGGCGATCCTGTGCGCGTGGCGGCTGCGGCGCGTGCCCGGTGCGATCGTCGGCGGGCTGTGCTTCATCCTGCCGGGCCTCGCGATCATCATCGGGCTCTCGGCGCTGTTCCTGTCCGGGCACCCGCCGCTGTGGGTTCGCGGCGCGGCGGCCGGTGCGGGATCGGCCGTGGCGGCGGTCGCGCTGAATGCGGCGGCGATGCTGCTGCCGGCCAGCCGGCGCCGGGCGCACCGTCCGGGGCAGCGGCGTCGGTGGACCGCGTACCTGGTGATCGGCGCGGCCGCGGCGATCGTGCTCGGGCCCTATCTCGTGCTGGTGCTGCTCGGGTGCGGCATCGCGGAGACGCTGTGGCGCAGGCGGGCCGCGCTGCCGGCGCAGGTATCGCTGTGGCCGCTCGCCGCCGGCGCGGTGCCCGCAGCCGCCGGGCTCGGCGGCCTGATCTGGACCGCGTTCAAGGTGGGTGCGCTGTCATACGGCGGCGGATTCGTCATCATCCCGCTAATGCAGGCGGACGCGGTGCACCGATATCACTTCCTGACGGCGCTTCAGTTCACCACTGCCGTGGCGCTCGGTCAGATCACGCCGGGCCCGGTGGTCCAGACGGTCGCGGTCGTCGGGTACGGCGCCGCCGGGGTGCTCGGCGCGCTGCTGGCCGCGGCGGTCGCGTTCTCGCCCTCGTTCCTGTTCGTCTTCTTCGGCGCGAGCCGCTTCGACCGGCTGCGCGGCAGCGAGTCAGTACAGGCGTTCCTGGACGGCGCAGGCCCGGCGACGATCGGCGCCATCGGCGGGTCGGCGTTCACACTCGGGAAGGCGCTGACCGAGCCGTGGCAGTTCGCGGTGCTCGCGGCGGCCGGGCTGTGGCTGCTGGTGCTGCGGCGCGGCGTGGTCAGCGCGCTGCTCGGCGCCAGCGCGCTGGGCGTCGTCGCCGCGCTGGTCGGACTGGCGCTGTCCTGACCGGCGCCCGCCGCACCGCCGACCCCGCGCCGCCGAGCGCGCGCTGGAAATCCGGTTGCCGGGCAACGAGGGCGATGGAACCGTGCAGGTTGTGGACATCGCGTGGCGTGCGCTCATCGAGCAGGACATCCCGGTGTGGGCCCAGTTCGGCCGTGCGGTTGAAGAAGTCGACCACGAGGACGAGCACTACGGCGAAGACGACCTGGCCGAGATCTTCGCCGAGCCGCTGTTCGATCCGCAGCGCGGATCGCTGGCCGGGTTCTGCGGCGGGCAGATGGTCGCCTTCGGCATGCTGCGTGTGCGCCCCGCGGTCGATGAGATCCACCGGATGGGCTTCCACGGCGCCGTTCACCCGGCCTATCGCGGACGCGGTCTCGGCACCGAGCTGATGCGTTGGGCGGCTGAGGCGGCGCGGCCGCTGCACGGAGAGCGGCATCCGGACAGCCGGCTGGTGCTGAACACCGGCTGCACCTCGACGAACGAGGCGGCCGGCGCGCTCTTGAAGCGGCTCGGATACGAGCCGGTCCGGTACTACTACGGCATGTACACCTCGCTCGCCGCGGAGCCGCCGCGGGTGGGGCCGATTGAGGGCATTGACATCGTGCCGTACGCGGCGGAACTGGACGAGCAGGTCCGCGTCGCGAAGAACGCCGCGTTCCAAGACCACTGGGGTACGACCCCGGCCCTTCCGGAATCGTGGCGGGCCACCTTCCGGGACAGCGTCAGCTTCCGCCCCGACCTCTCGTTCCTCGCCTTGCGCGCCGAGGAGGCGCCACATGATGCGGGCCAAGGCGAGGCGGCGGGTTCCGGGCGCGTCGTCGGCTTCGCGATGACGAAGTACTCCAAGGCCAAGACGGAGGCGACCGGCGAGCGCGACGCGCATGTCACGATCCTCGGCACGCTGCGGGAGGCGCGCCGCCGCGGGATCGCGCGCGCGCTACTGATGAGGGTGCTGCACACCGCGCGCGAGGCGGGCTTCGACACCGCATCGCTGGGCGTGGATTCGCAGAACCCAACCGGCGCCCTCGGCATTTACGAGCGCACGGGATTCACCGTGAAACGCACCTGGATCAACTACGCGCGGGAGCTCTAGGCGCGCATCCCCCGCGTCGATTCAGCCAGACGGTGAGCCGCTCACTCTTTCGGCGCAGCTGCGTGGGCCGTCGGCCCGGCTGGGTACCCAGACTGGTGAGGGTGGTTGACACCCGACCCGGCCCGCATCCGGCCGGTCCGCGCGGCGAGTGGAGGCTCAGCTCATGTTCCAGATTCTGTGGTCGCTGATCGCCGGCTTGGTCATCGGCGGCCTGGCGCGGCTGCTGCTGCCGGGCAAGCAGGCCATCCCGGTGTGGCTTACGGTGCTGCTCGGCATCGCCGGGGCGTTCCTCGGCAACGGCATCGCCTCGTGGATCGGCGTGCGGCACACCGGCGGCGTCGACTGGATCCGGCACATTCTGCAGATCGGCGTCGCGATGGCGCTGATCGCGGCCCTCGCCCCGGTCTGGGCGAACCGGGGCAAGAGCCACACCAGGGCGTAGCGCGGCGCTGGCGCGGGCGTCGTCGGCGCGGGCATCGTCGGCGCGGTGGCGGTCAGGCAGTACGCCGCCGCAGCGTGACGGCGCCCAGCGCGAGCGCGACGACGGTGATGCCGGCGATGACGATCAGGTCCCTGACGACCAGGCCGCTGACGCCGCTCTGCGCGGTCAGCCGGTTCATCGCGTCGACCGCGTAGGACAGCGGCATCACGTCGGAGAGCCAGCGCAGCACGGTCTGCATGTTCTCGCGCGGTGTGAACAGCCCGCACAGCAGGAACTGCGGCAGGATGAACGCGGGCAGGAACTGCACGGCCTGGAATTCGGTGGCCGCGAACGCCGAGACGAACAGGCCGAGCGCGGTGCCCAGGATCCCGTCCGCGAGCGCCACCACGAACAGCAGCCAGGTCGGGCCGCTGACGTGCAGGCCGAGCGGACCGAGGGTGAGGCCGAAGGCGACGGCGGCCTGGAGCAGGGCCAGCGCGCCGAAGGCGAGGGCGTAGCCGAGCAGCAGGTCGAGTTTGGCCAGCGGCATGGTCAGCAGCCGCTCCAGGGTGCCGCTGGACCGCTCGCGCAGCGTGGCGACCGAGGTGACCAGGAACATCACGATCAGCGGGAAGATGCCGAGCAGCGGCGCCCCGGAGTGGTCGAAGGTCCGCGGCTGCGCGTCGAAGACGTACTTGAGCAGCACCAGCAGGACGCACGGCACGATGATCAGCAGGCCGATCGTGCGCGGATCGTGCCGCAACTGGGCGAGCACGCGGCCGGCCGTGGCGACGGTTCGCCGGACGCTGGCACGTGCTCGGCCACTGGTCGCAGAATCCTGAGTCGGCGTCGGAGTCGCGGCGGGTGCCGCAGCGGGCGTGACGGACGGCGAGTGCGCGGCGGCTTGCTCGGACGCCGGTGCTGGAGTCGACTGGCTCACCGGGTTGCTCCCTTCACCGGCTCGGGCTGATCGGACGACTGCGCATCAGAGCCCGCTACCGTCGTAGAGCCCTGTTTCGCCACGAGCGCGAGGAAGGCCGCTTCGATCTCGCTCGCGCCGGTGCGGGCGAGCAGCGCCGCGGGCGTGTCGTCGGCGATGATCTCGCCGTCGCGCATCAGCAGCAGGTTTCCGCAGCGGGTGGCCTCGTCCATGACGTGGCTGGAGATCAGCAGCGTGGCGCCGTCCGCGGCGAGAGCGTGGAACAGGTCCCACAGCTCGGTCCGGAGCACCGGATCGAGTCCGACCGTCGGCTCGTCGAGCACCAGCAGCTCCGGAGCGCCGAGCAGTGCGGCGGCGAGCGAGACGCGTGCCCGCTGCCCTCCGGAGAGCCGCGAGACGAGGTCGCGCTCGCGGCCCTGGAGCCCGACCTGCTCGATGACGCGCTGGACGTCGTCGCGCGGGACTCCGAGGATCGCCGCGAAGTACCGCAGGTTCTCGGCGATCGACAGGTCCGCGTAGACGGAGGGCGCCTGCGTTACGTAGCCGACCCGATGCCGCAGCTGCCTATCTCCGGCGGGGCGGCCGAGCACCCGGACCTCGCCGCCGGCCACCTTCTGCACGCCGACGATCGCGCGCATGAACGTGCTCTTGCCGCAGCCGCTCGGCCCGAGCAGACCGGTGACCGTGCCGCGCGCAATGGCGACGCTGATGCCCTTGAGCACGGACCGTCCGCCGCGCACGACGCGCAGGTCGCGTACGTCGACGGCTGGTGCGGGCGCGGTCCGCGCCGCCGCGTCGGCGGGCGCGGAGGCGGCCGCGCCGGAGAAATTAACCATGCGATTAGTTTTGAGCTTGGGCGGCGCGCTGTCAAACCGCCGCACGGGCTCGGCGCGGCGTCGCCTTCAGCCCACCAGATAGCGCTGCAGGGTGGGTGCGAGCAGCGCGACGAGCTCCTCGACCGGCGCCGAGGCCAGCGGTTCGACGGCGAGCAGGTAGCGCCCCATGATCAGCCCGACGATCTGAGTCATCGCCAGCTCGGCGCGCAGTTCCGGCTGCGGCGCGTCGAGGGCCGCGGCGATCGGGCCGGCCACCTCGCGGGCGATGAAGCCGCGCAGCAGCCGGGCCATCTGCTCGTTCGTGGCCGCGGCGCGCAGGACCGCGAGCACGCGTTCGCGGGCCGCCGCCTGCTCGAGCAGCCCGAAGGCGAAGCGGACCAGCCGCTCGCCGACGCGGCCGCGGTCGCCGTCGACGACCCGGATGACCAGCTCCCGCGGCTGTAGCGGGAAGTCGAGGGCGGCGAGGAAGAGCTGGTCCTTGGTGCCGAAGTAGTGGTGCAGCAGCGCGGAGTTGACCTCGGCGGCGCGGGCGATCGCCCGCATGCTGGTGTTCTCGTAGCCGCGCGCGGCGAACTCGGCGCGGGCCGCGACCAGGATGTCCTGCCGGGTGTCGGCGCCTCCTGGCCGCCGGCCCGGCTTGCGGCCGGCCGCCGGGCGCGCCGCCGGCCGCGTCTTCGCGGCCTCGGCTGCGGTCCCCGTCGCGTCGGCGTCACGCTGTGCGTTCACCGCTTCATTATCGCCGCGCCGGCGAAGTCTGACGGATAAGATGATCGACATGGACGTACGCGGGCTGACTCACTCCTCCTCCGTCGCCGCCCTCGAGGTCGCGCCGCAGGTCGCGCAGGCGCTGGCGCGGGGCGCCGCGGTGGTCGCGCTGGAGTCGACGATCATCAGCCACGGCCTGCCGCGGCCGGACAACCTGCGCGTCGCACGCGAGATCGAGGAGGCGGTGCGCGCCTCCGGCGCCGTGCCGGCGACCATCGCGGTCGTGGACGGGGTCGCGCGCGTCGGGCTCGACGAAGCCGCGCTGGCGGCCATCGCCGAGCGCGACGACGTGGCGAAGGCCAGCGTGCGTGACCTCGGCTTCGTCGTGGCGAGGGGCGGCAGCGCGGCGACGACGGTGGCGGCGACCGCGCATCTGGCCGAGCGGGCCGGCATCCGGATGTTCGCCACCGGCGGGCTCGGCGGCGTGCACCGCGGCGCGCGGGAGAGCTGGGACGAGTCGGCGGACCTGGTCGCGCTGGCCCGCACCGGCATCGCCGTGGTGTGCTCGGGAGTGAAGTCGATCCTTGACGTGGCGGCGACGCTCGAACGCCTGGAGAGCCTGAACGTGCCGGTCGTCGGATACGGCACGAACGCCTTCCCGGGCTTCTACATCAGCGACTCCGGGCACCGGATCGACTGGCGGGCCGACTCGCCGGCCGAGGTCGCGGCGGTCATCCGGGCCCGCGACGCGCTCGGGCTCTCCCATCAGGGCCTTGTCATCGCGAACCCGCTGCCGGAGGATGAGCAGCTCGACGCGGAGCTGCACGAGCGAGTCCTCGAGGAAGCCCTCGAACAGCTGGACGCGCAGGGCGTCACCGGCAAGGCGGTCACGCCGTTCCTGCTGGACTTCTTCCACCGGCACACCGGGGGCGAGAGCCTGCGCGCGAACGTGCGGCTGGTGCTGCGCAACGCCGCGCTCGCCGGGCAGATCGCCGCCGAGCTGGCGCGCGGCGCGGCCGGCGCCGACCCGGAGTGAACCGATCCGCCGCCGGCGCCGCCGCGCCCGATCAGGACCCTGCCGGAACCGAGGCCTCAGATCAGCCTGCTGCGAAGGCCGCCTCGGGAGCGCCGACCGTGGTGCTGCTCGGCGACGTCATGACGGACCTGGTGGCGCGGCTCGCCGGTCCGCTGGTCCCGGCGAGCGACAGTCCGGCCCGCATCAGCGTCGAAGGCGGCGGGGCCGCGGCGAACACGGCCAGCTGGCTGGCCGGCCTCGGCGCGCGCAGCGTGCTGCTGGGGCGCGTCGGCGATGACGCGGCCGGCCGCGCGGCGGCGAACGGCCTGCGCGCGCACGGCGTCGAGACCCGGTTCGCGATCGACCGCCAGCGGCCGACCGGCACGGTGATCGTGCTGGTCGAGCCCGGCGGCGAGCGCACGATGGTGCCCGACGCCGGCGCGAACGAAGCGCTGACGGCTGACGACCTGCCGTACGACGTCTTCACATCGGGAGCGCACCTGCACCTGTCCGGCTACACCCTGCTGCGCCCGAGCAGCCGCGAGGCCGCCCTCGCCGCCCTGGACCTGGCCCACGAGGCCGGCATGACCACGTCCGTGGACGCCGCGTCGGTCGGGCCGCTGGAGACGGCCGGCGCCGAACGCTTCCTCGACTGGATCAACGGAATCGACGTGCTGTTCGCGAATCAAGCCGAGGCGCGCACCCTCGCCTCGGCCGCGCACTCGGCGCCGCCCCCGATCGCAGCGACCGATCAATCCCCGGCCACGATCCACCGGTTGAATTCGGTCTCTGCGGCGCGCGCCATCGCCGAACACTGCGGCTTGGCGGTGGTCAAGCTCGGCGCGTTCGGAGCTCTGGCCTGTAGCTCGACCGGCGACTACGAATACGTAGACGCCGTGCCGCTCGGCGCCGACGTCGCCATCGACAGCACCGGCGCGGGCGACGCCTTCGCGGCCGGGTTCCTCCGGCAATGGCTGACGACGCCGTCCCTCGCCGAGGCGCTGCGCTCCGGATGCGTACTCGCCGCCCGGGCCGTCCGCATGGTCGGCGCGCGATCCGTCTCCTAGGCCACGACCCGCGTGTACCGAATCGCAATCCACTTAATCTAGACAAAAATATCTATATGTGATATAGTGTCAGTTTCTCCATTTAACATGTCGGCATGTGTTACGACGCAGACGCCGTTCCGCCGTTCCACGGCCCGCCGCTCACTCCCGCTTCCAGCACCGAGCTGCGGCTCACCGCCACCGATGGCGCCCCGCTCGCGGCCTTCCGTTCGCTGCCCGACGCCCCGGCCGGCCCGGCGATGCTGGTGCTGCCGGACAACCGCGGCCTGTCCCGCTTCTACGAGCAGCTCACCCGGCGCCTGGCCGAACAGGGCCTGCCGGCGCTCGCGATCGACTACTTCGGGCGCAGCGCGGGACCCGGATACCGGGACCGCCCGGCCGAGTTCGCCGGGCTGCCGAACCTCATGCCGCACCTGGCCGCGCTCACCCGCGACGGGCTGTTCGCCGACTTCGACGCGGCGCTCGCCCACCTGCGCGGGCTCCCGGGCGGGCGGCGGCGCGCCGTGATCTCGCTCGGGTTCTGCATGGGCGGGCGGTTCGCGTTCATGACCGCGCACCGGCGCTTCGCGCTGGCCGGGGCGATCGGGTTGTACGGCTTCCCGGATTCGCTACGCGGCGCGCCCGGGCCGATCCAGCTCGCGCCCGACCTGACGGCGCCGATCCTCGGCATGTTCGCCGGAGACGACGAGGGCATCCCGGCCGGCATGGTCGCCGCCTTCGACGACGCGCTCGCGGCCGCGGGCAACCAGCGCGAGATCATCACGTATCCGGGCACGACGCACGGGTTCTTCGAAGCCGGAGCCGGGGCGTTCGAGCAAGAGTGCGCCGACGTCTGGCGCAGGGTGCTCGGCTTCGCGCGCGAGCACGCGAATCTCGGCGGCGACTGAGCCGGGACGGCGGCGGCGGCCGCCGCGGCGGCATCGGCCCGACTTATGCTGGGCCGATGCCGAGCACTCCGATCCGCATCACGGCCCGCGAGTTCCAGCTCGTGCTGCTGCGCCGGATGGCCGACTACCACCCCGAGCTGGTCGAGCAGGCCCGCCGCGAGCTGGACGCCAGCGTCACCGAGATGCGCGAAGTCAACGCGCACTGGCAGCGGATGCAGCGGTCCCGCTCGTATCGCGGCGGCCTGGCGGCGCTGCGCGGCTTCCTCGGCGCCCCAATCGCCGAAGCGGAGCAGCGCCTCGGCGACGTCACCTGCCGGACCACCCGCTGGAAGCTACCGCTGTGGCCCGACCTGCTGTACGAGGCGCTGACCGGAATCGGCACTGCGGTACTGGCCGAACAGCTGGTGCGCGATCCCGCGTTCCCGCCGCCACGGCTGGAGAGCATCGGCGATCTCAAGCCGTGGTCCTGCGTCATCGGGGACGTGGAACGGGCGTTCGGCCCGGTGCGGCATCGCGACGGTTCCGCGCCGAGCCGCTGGACCATGGACTTCACCGCGCCCGACGCTGAGGGCAAGCCGGTCGCGGCGAGCGCCGAATTCGTCTGGGGCCTACTGCAAAGCGTCCGCGGCATCGACGGGAGCGAATTGCGATGAATGATCAGACCGGGCCGGATTCAGATGCCGGCGCGAACACCGCAGCGACGATCGGCGTCGCCGAGTTGCGGCTGGTGGTCACCGCGGAGGATTACGAGGCGGCACTCGCGTTCTACCGCGACACCCTCGGATTACCGCAGCGGGCGGCTTTTTCGTCACCGGGCGGCCGCGTGACGATCCTGGAAGCGGGCCGGGCCACGCTGGAGATCGCCGACCCGCCGCACGCGCGTTACATCGACGAGGTGGAGGTGGGCCACCGCGCCGCCGGGCACATCCGCGTGGCGTTCCAGGTCGCGGACGCGGAGAGCGCTACTCAGGTCGCGGCTGAGGCGGGGGCGAGCGTCGTGGCGCGTCCGGTGCTCACTCCGTGGAACTCGCGCAACGCGCGCCTCGACGGGCCGGCCGGATTGCAGCTGACGCTCTTCGAAGAACTGGACGGATAGCGGGCCGGGCGGCTCGGGCCGGGCGGTTCAGTTCGGTTCGGGCGGTTCGGCTCAGACGCCC
>NZ_DASRGV010000004.1:0-53984 GCF_035650855.1 Actinocrinis sp.
ACGCGCAGCCCATCGTGGCCGGCGGCCAGTCGTGGACCTTTGGAGACCTGGGTTACCTGCTCGTGCTGGCAACCTACTTCCAGCAACTTTGGCCGGTCGTCGCGATCGACTTCGTGAGCATCCGGGCCGGCTCGCCGCCCCCGGTCCCGCTGGACGTCTTCCCGGCCGCGCTGCCCGGCACACCAGGCGTACCGGCGGACAACCACACCGCGGTGAATCTGGCGTTCCGCTGCGGCGACAACACGTGGCCGCGTCAGCAAAACACCTATCAGGACGACCTCGGCCGATACAGCAGCCTGTATCCGGTCTACGGCCCGGCCAACGCGAACATCGGGCCGTGCGCCTTCTGGCCGGTCAACCGGGACAACACCATCCCGCTGTCGGCCAACCGGGCGCACGGCGCGCTGATCACCGCCGCTGCGCTGGACGCGGCCGTGCCCCTGCCCAACTCGCTGGCCACCCACGCCGCCATCCGCGGTTCCCGGCTAGTCACCGTCAACGAGCGCGTACATACCCCGTTGCTCAGCGGCCAAGGTGACGCGTGCATGACGTCCGCGGTCACCACATATCTGGTCACCGGCCAGCTCCCGAGCTCAGACCTCTCCTGCTGACGTCGCCGCAGCGGTCGACATCGCTTCGCTCACGTACGAGCCGTGACAGGGACGGCGAACGAGGTACGGTCGCCGGACCACGCCTCGCGCGGCGCGGCAGCCTCGATGCGTTGCAGGTCCGCCTCGGTGAGGACGAACTGCGCCGCCGCGGCGTTCTCGGCCACGCGCTCGGGGCTGCGCGAGCCGGGCAGCGGGACGACGTCCGAGCCCTGAGCCAGCAGCCAGGCGAGAGCGAGCTGGCCGGGGGTGGCGCCCCACTCGGCGGCGATCGCGCGCAGCGCCTCGATCTGCGCGAGGTTGCGCTCGAGATCCGCGCCGTGGAAGCGCGGGTCGGATCGGCGGAAGTCGCTGCTGTCGATCTGGTCGCGGCCGAGCGTGGCGGTGAGCAGCCCGCGCCCGAGGGGGCTGTACGGAACCAGTCCGATACCGAGCCGGCGCGCCGTGGGCACGACGTCCTCCTCGGGCTGCCGCCACAGCAGCGACCACTCGAATTGCACCGCGGCGATCGGGTGCACCGCGGCCGCCTCCTCGAGCTGCTGCGCAGTCACCTCGGACAGGCCGAGGTGCCGGACCTTGCCCTCCTTGACCAGTTCGGCCATCGCGCCGACCGACTCGGCCACCGGAACCTGCGGATCGGCCCGATGCAAGTAGTAGAGGTCGATGACGTCCGTGCCGAGCCGGGACAGCGAAGCGTCGCAGTACTCGCGCACGTGCTCGGGGCGGCCGTCGAGGCGCACCCCGTTCTCGCCGCGCACGATGCCGAACTTCGTGGCGAGCTCGACCCGGTCGCGGTGGGTGGCGAGCGCGCGGGCAAGCAGCCGCTCGTTGTGGCCCTGGCCGTAGCTCATCGCGGTGTCCAGCAGCGTCACGCCGGCGTCGAGTGCGCGGTCGATCGCGCGCAGCGACTCCGCGTCATCCGCCGGGCCGTAACCCTGGGAGAAGCCCATGCAGCCAAGGCCGATCGCGGAGGTCGTCAAGCCGTCGGTGCCCAGTCGTCGTCGTTCCATGATTCCAGGATGACGAGTCGCGATCGATAAGTCCAAGGCGCATTTGCGATGCGATTTATAGCGAAGTACTCTGAATGAGTGGAGCTGCGTCAGCTGGTTTACTTCGAGGCCGTGGCGCGGCACGGGAGTTTCTCCAGGGCCGGCGAGCAACTGCACGTCGCGCAGCCCGCGGTCTCCGCGCAGATCCGGCGGCTCGAGGCGGAGCTGGGCACGCCCCTGCTGCGGCGCACCACCCGGCGGGTCGCGCTGACCGAGGCAGGCGAGCTGTTCCTGGTCCGGGTCAGGTCAGTGCTCGAACAGCTGCAGCTGGCGCGCACCGAGGTCGGCGAGCTGACCGCGGTGCTGCGCGGGCGGGTGCGCGTCGGTGCGACTCCGATCCTCGGCACCCTGGACCTGCCGGCCACGCTGGCCGGATTCCATCGGCGCCATCCCGGCGTCGCCCTGGCCCTGCGCACCGGGCTGATCGCCGAGCTGCGCGCCGCCCTCGACCGCGGCGAACTCGACCTCGTGCTCGGGCCGATGCACAGCGAACTCTGGGAGTCCGGCGAACCCGGTGAGACCCACCCGGTGCGCAAGCTCGCGGACGAGAGGCTGGTAGTCGCCGCACCACCGGGCAGGCCGATCGGCGCGAGCCCGGCCCCGGCGACCCGGCCGGGGTCGAAGAACGCTGATCCTGCCGGCGACCTGAGTCTCGCGGATCTACGCGACGAGCCGTTCGTGTGCCTTCCCCAGGGCACCGGTCTGCGCGCGCTGCTCACCGCGGCCGCCGCGCAGGCGGGCTACGTGCCGCGCATCGATTTCGAGGCCGACACCCCGGCAGGCGTGCGTGAGCTGGTCGCGGCCGGCCTGGGCGTCGCGCTGCTGGCCGAGTCCGCGGCCGTCGCGGCGGGCCCGCCGATCGACATCCACCGCCTGGCCGACGCGCCGGCGCATCCGCCGATCGGCTGCATCCTGCCGCGCCGCGGCCCGGTCAGTCCCGCGACCCGCGCATTCCTCGACCACCTGGTCTCGGCCACCCGCGGAGACACGGCCCGCGAAAACGCCGTCCGCACAACCGTCCACGGAAACGCCTTCCGCACGAACGCCGATCCGGGAAATGTCCTTCATCCGGAATTCCCCTCCGTGAAATCCCGAGATAAGAAATAACGATTGGGCGGGCGCCGCGGTGCCATCGGGATTGTTGTCGGGGTCATAAGCAGACTGCTATGCCATTTTCCAGCGCCTCCTGCCAGCCTCGGTGCCATGACTGCACAAATCGATCACAGCCCCGCGGCGGGCGGGGGAGCCGCTGCGGCCTCCAGCGTCAACCGCCGCTTCGCCGGGATCATCCTGGGCAACTTCCTGGTCCTGCTCGACGCATCGATCCTCAACGTCGCGCTGCCCGACCTGCGCCGCAGCCTGCACGCCCCGCTGGCCAGCCTGCCATGGGTGGTCGACGCGTACACCGTCGTGTTCGCCGGGCTACTACTCGCCGCCGGTTGGGCCGCCGACCGATGGGGCGCCCGCGGCGTGTACCGCGTCTCGCTGCTCGCTTTCTGCTTCCTCTCCGCGCTGTGTGCGGTGGCACCCAACGCCGCATCGCTGATCGTCGGGCGCTCGCTGCTGGGTGTCGCGGCGGCCGGCGTGGTGCCCGCGTCCCTGGCCCTGCTGGCCGGCCTGTTCCCGGAACCCGCCCGCCGCTCACGCGCGGTCGGGACCTGGGCCGCGGTCTCCAGCATCGGCCTGATCTGCGGCCCGATCGTGGGCGGCGCACTGGTCTCGGCCGGCGGGTGGCGGCTGGTGTTCCTGGTCAACCCGCCGATCGCGCTGATCGCCTTCGTCGCCTCCCGCGGCCTCGCCGCCGTACGGCCCGCGCAGCAGCGCACGGTGGACTGGACCGGTCTCGCGCTGTCCGTCGTCGGGCTCACGGCTCTGACATACGGGCTCGTCGAAGCGGGAACCTCCGGCTGGGGCCGCCCGGCGCCGATCACCGCGGCAGCCGTGGCCCTCGTCGCCTTCGCCGCACTCGCGTGGTGGGAGCGCAAGGCGTCCGCGCCGGTGCTGCCGCCCGCGCTGCTCAGCCTGCCGCGGGTGCGCGCCGACCTGCTGGCCGGTGCGGTGGCCAGCCTCGCGTTCTACGGCGTCCTGTTCACCCTCACCCAGTGGCTGGTCAATCAGCGCGGGCTGGCACCGCTGCTCACCGGGGTCGAGTTCCTGCCCGCGACGCTGCCGATGGCCGTCATGCCGATCGTGGTGGGCCGGATCGTCGGACGGGTCGGCGCGCGCCGCATCATCCTGATCGGCCTCGCCGCGGACACCGTGTGCGGCGCCGTGCTCGCCCTCGCCGGGGTGCACGCGCCGTACGCGCTGATCCTGCTCGCCGAGATCGCGCTGGCGATCGGCAGCACCCTGACGATCCCGGCGGCCACCGCGGACGTCTCGACCACCGCTCCGCAGCAGTACGCCGCGACCGCTCAAGGCGTGCTCAGTGCTCTGCGACAGGCGGGTTCGGCGCTCGGCGTGGCGCTGCTCGGCACGATGCCCTCGCTGCGCGCGGCCGGCGTCACGCTCGCGGTGCTGTGCGCCGTCACGGTCGGCGTGATCGCGTCCACCGGTCGGGCGAGCGCCCGTGCCGGCGCCGAGGCCGCGCGGCCGGTGCCGCAGCCGGAACGGGTGTGACGGCGCGGCAGCACCGCAAGGCCCTGCATCGAGATCAGCAACAGGATCAGGCCCCGAATCGGGATCAGGTCCAGACCTGGGCCTTCATCCGCAGGTGGGCGTGCACCATCGCGATCTGCTCGCGGCCCAGCGCACCGATGCGGTTGGCCAGGTAGAAGGTGTTGATCGGCGGGATCTCGGGCTCCAGCAGCGGAACCACCTCGCCGCGGGCGAGTTCCTCCGCGCACAGATAGGTTGGCAGCACCGAGATCCCCGCCGACGACCGCACCGCCGCCAGTACCCCGCGCAGGTCCGGCACCACCACCGCGGGGCAGATCGAGGCCCCCACGTCGAACACCGAGCGCCAGTAGCGCCGGATGATCGGCAGGAACTCCGCGTAGGCGATCAGCGGGAAGCGGTCCAACGCCTCCGGCCCGAGCAGCTCGATCTCCTCGGCCGGAATCTGCTCCGCCACCTGCGCGGAGCCCATCAGCGCGAACACCTCGTCGACCAGCGGGGTGGCCTCGATCCCGCGCAGGCGCGGCCGCACCGTGGACAGCACGAGGTCGTACAGACCCGCCTCCAGCTCGGACAGCAGGTCGTCGGCGAGTCCCAGGCCGATGCGGAACTGCACCCCGTCCGCTATCAGGTCACTGATGGCCGGAAGCACGCGCGCGGTGATCAGCTCGGCCGGGCCGCCGAGATAGACCGGGCGCTGCGAGCGGTCCAGGCCGAACTGACGGCGCACCGCGTCGTCGAGCGCGTCGACCGGGCCCTGTACCGAGCGGATCAGCTGCTCGGCGGCCGCGGTCGGCTTGACGCCTTGAGTGTGCCGCTCGAAGAGCGGGCGTCCGAGCTCCTGCTCCAATCCGCGGATCTGCTGGGTGACCGCGGGCTGGGAAAGGTCCAGCCGGCGGGCGGCGCGAGTGAACGAGCCCGTGCGATAGACGATGACGAACGTGCGTAACCAGCCCAGTTGCATCGGTGACTGCTCCCCGTGTGGACATCTGGACCCTGACTGCTGATCAGGCCCCGTACACCGGGTTCGCTCTCGTCGTCGAGCTCTCACTCCGGACGGGCGTCAGGAGACTCCATTTAGTCACATCCGGGGGTTGTTTGTCACGGCGCGGGCCGGCGAAGCCAGTTCGGCGGCAGCGGATCGCCGGTCGCCAGCTGTGTCGCGAACTGCGCGACTCCGGCGGCGGAAGCCGGATTCTGGCCGGTGACAAGCCGATCGTCGGTGATCACGTGCGGGCGGAACGGTTCCCCGGCCTCGAACTTGGCCCCGCGCTGCACCAGTGCGTCTTCCAGCAGGAAGGGCACCGCGGCGCTCAGCCCGATCGCCTCCTCCTCGCGGTTGGAGAACCCGGTCATCCGCCGCCCGGACACGAACGCCTCACCGTCGGCGCTGTTCGCGTTAACAAGCGCCGCAACCCCATGGCAGACCGCCGCGACGACGCCGCCGGCCTCGAATATCGCGACCAGCAGCGCGGACAGCCGGGCGTCCGCGGGAAAGTCCCACATCGCACCGGGCCCGCCCGCCGCGAACACCAGCGGGAAGTCCGCCGGATCGTAGTGCCGGGCGCTGCGCGCGGCCGCGAGCTTGCGCCGCACCTCGGGATCCTCGAGGAACATCCGCTGCGGCGGGTCGGAGCGGTCGATGCCCCCCGGGGCCGGCTCCTCGTCGCGGGTGGTGACGAACTCGAAGTCCCACCCGGCGGTCACCATCGCGCGCCAGGGATAGGCCGCCTCCGGCAGCCAGAACCCCGCCCGCTGCCCGCTGGGCAGCCGCTCCACGCTGGTCACCGCGATCAGGCCGCGGGGTCGGTCAGTGCCCATGGTGCAGACGACTTTCATCGGGTTCGCGCCGCGGCGGCGGGGCTTTGCGCCCGGCCGCGGCGCTGCGGAGGGTGGTGCCCGGTGATGATAACGCAAACGGGTACTTAGATTCCTTATACCCGGTATACGCTTTTCTATTTGCTGGCTCTAGCGAAACGCAGGTATTTTTCTTGCCGTCGGCTCCACGGGGGAGAACGATGGCCTACCCGACGGGCTGACTGCCATTTCTGCGCTCAATCTCGAAAAGCCGAGGAAATGGAGTTGGAAATGACTGACGTTCTTGTCGCACATAAACCGGAACTGCTCGCACGGGTCGATCCCGGCCCGCGCGACATCGCCGCGTTGACCGACGCGGTACGCGCGGGCAAGCGCATCGGCAACGAGAACCTACACGAGGACGACCATCTCAACGAGCTGATCCCGAAGCCGTGGGGCTTCGAGTACCGGGTCTTCGCGGACGACTTCCTCGACGTCTGGCACCTGTCCATCGGACCGGGGCACGGCACGTCGACCCACGTGCACCCGCGCAAGGTCACGTACCTGCTCTGCCTCGCCGGCGAAGGCGTGATGAACACGCTCTCGGGCGAACTGCCGGTCTCGCAAGGCACCGCGGTGCGCATAGGGGCCGGTGCGTTCCACGGCACCCGCTCGACCGGCACCGAGCCGCTGCACCTCGTCGAGGTCGAGGCGCCGCGCAACAAGTTCGACCTGATCAGGCTGCGCGACGGCTACAACCGCGAGCGCGAGGGCTACGAGAGCAAGCACGCGAAGCTCAACGACACCGCCCCGTCGCGGCCGGTGCCGTACCTGCCCAGCGCCCGACTGCGCACCGGCTGCCCGGACGGCCGCTTCCGCTTCGAGATCCGCGCCGGGATGGACATCTTCTACCGCCGCCGCGAGCAGGACCTCTTCCACATCCCGCTCGGCGTGTCCGGCGTGGTCGCCGGCGAGCTGCAGATCCTCGCCGCCCGCCGGGAGGACCCGCGCCGGCCGGCCGTGGACCAGTACTACCTCAGCCTGGCAGAGGGCTGAGACACCGCGGGCCGGCCCGGCCGCCCGCCGATCACGCAGATCACACACACGGAGAGGAACGAACGAGTATGACCCGCAGCGCCGTCATCATCACCGGTCCGGGCTTCCAGGACCACGATGTCGTCTACACCTACTACCGCCTGCTGGAAGAGGGCTGGAACGTCGACGTGGCCACCAAGGACGGCTCCGGCGTCATCGGCAAGTACGGCGTCCCGCTGCCGATGGACAAGACCGCCACGCCGCTGGTCTCGTTCGACTGGCTGGACGTCGCGCAGTACGACGCGGTGATCCTCACCGGCGGCCACGAGGCTCCGGACCGGGTGCGCCAGGACCGCCGGGTGCTCGACTTCGTGGCCGGCATGGACCGCGCCGGCAAGGTCGTCGCGGGGCTGTGCCACGGCCCCTGGATCATGATCAGCGCCGGGGTGCTGAAGGGCCGTCAGGCCTGCGCCTACATCGGGCTGCGCGATGACGTGATCAACGCCGGGGCCACGGTGCACGAGAAGGACGTGGTGGTGGACGAGAACATCATCACCTGCTCCTACTACGGCTACGTGGGCCGCTTCATGCAGGCGGTGTTCGCCACCGTCGAGGCGCGCGCCGCCGCGCACGCGGCCGAGATCGCCGAACCTGTCGCCGCCTGACCTAAGGCACCTGTCACGGCGTGGCGTGGTGCGGGCGGACGGATCCGCTCCCCCTCCGGTTCACCGCGGCCGTCCGCCCGCGCCCGCCGCCGGGCTCCCGTTGAAAGGCAACCGCTGAAAGGGCAACCGCCATGCTCATCCTGGACTTCGACGGGGTGATCTGCGACGCGCTGACCGAATGCGCCCTGGTCACCTGGCTCGGTGTGCATCCGCCCGCGCCGAGCGCGCCGGTCAGCGCGTACGCCCCGGCGATGCCGCGCGGGTTCCTGGAGCGGTTCCGCACGATCCGCGACTACGCCCGCACGCTGGACCACTTCGTCACGGCGCACCGGCCGATGGCGGCGTATCTGACCAGCCAGGCCGGATTCGACCGGCTCTACCGCAGCATCGCCGACGTGTTCGTGGCCGAATTCACCGCCCAGGCGTCCGCGGCGCGCGCCCGCTGCCGCGACGAGGAACCCGAGTACTGGACCGGACTGCACACGCTGTATCCCGGGGTCGACGGCTTGCTGCGCAGGCACGCCGGAAAAGTGTGCATCGTCACGGCCAAGGACGCGGACTCGGTGTGGCGGATCCTGCGCCACCACAAGGTCGACGACACAGTGGCGGAGGTCATCGGCGAGTCCTCGCGCAAGGCCGATGCGGTACGAACCCTGGCCGCGCGGTACGGCGTGAGCGCCGCCGAATGCACCTTCATCGACGACAACCTGACCAACGCGGTCCAGGTCGCCGGCACCGGCGCCCGCGCACTCTGGGCGACCTGGGGCTATCACACCCCGGAACACGAGGCGGAGGCGAAGCGCGCCGGTCTGCCGCGGCTGCGCCTGCCGGACCTAGCCGACCTGGCCGCCTGACCGTCCGTGCCCGGCGCGGCGCTGCGCGGGCCGGCAGCACGACCTCTCAAACCAAGCACACCGCTTCAACCACGCCGGCCGTCCGGCACCCGCCACGGCCGCAGTACCAAGTCTCATCCCACCCCGTCTCAACTCACCCAGGAGCCATCATGGCCAACACAGTTCTGTTCGCGCTGACCAGTCACGGCGAGCTCGGCGACACCGGACGCAGCACGGGCTTCTACGTCCCCGAGGTCGCGCACCCCGCCGTCGTCTTCCGCCGCGAGGGCTTCGACATCGCCTACGTCTCGGTGCAGGGCGGCCGGCCGCCGCAGGACGGCGTCAAGCCCGACGACACCGTCGTCGCGCAGTACCTCGCCGACCCGGCCAACCAGGCCGCGCTCGCCGCGACCCCGCGGCCCGAGGAGCTGCGCGCCGAGGACTACGACGTCATCTTCTTCGCCGGGGGCCACGGCACCATGTGGGACTTCCCCGACAACGCCGAACTGACCGGCCTCGCCGCCGCGATCTACGAGCGCGGCGGCGTGGTGGCCGCGGTCTGCCACGGCCCGGCCGCCCTGGTCAACCTCCGGCTCAGCGACGGCTCGTACCTGGTCGAGGGCCGCGAGGTCTCCTCGTTCACGGACGAGGAGGAGGCCGCGGTGGGCCTGGCCGAGACGGTGCCGTTCCTGCTGGAGACGGCGCTGGTGGAGCGCGGCGCCAAGCACACGAAGGCGCCGAACTTCACCCCGCACGCGGTCGCCGACGGGCGCCTGGTCACCGGCCAGAACCCGGCCTCGGCCGCCCGCGTCGCCGAGCTGGCGGTGCGTCAGCTCGCCGCCGCGCGGGAGTCGCGATGATCACCGCGACCGCCACCCAGCTGGTCAAGCCCGGCAAGGAGGAGGAGCTCGACGCGCTGATGGCGCGGCTGGCCGCCGACATCGCCGAGCATGAGCCCGGCTGCCTGCGGTTCGACTACGTGCGCACCGAGTCCTCGGGACGCCGCCGCCTGGTGATCGAGCAGTACCGCGACGAGGCGGCGTTGGACGCCCACAAGCAGACCCCTTATCTGCGTGAGTTCATTCCCAAGCTGCTCGACTGCCTCGAAGAGCCGCCGAAGGTGACCACCTATCGTGAGCTGCTGCCAGCGCCGCCGGCGGACCCGTCGTTCTTCCACACCGGGATCGTGGTCCCGGACCTGGAGAAGGCGGTGGCCAGGTACTCGGACGTGTTCGGCATCGAATTCACCGAGCCTGCCGTGTTCCAGATCCCGCGCCTCGAGGACCCGGATCCGCACCCGGCCGAGCTGGTCGCGGTCTTCTCGCGCACCGCGCCGCCTTACTACGAGCTGATCCAGGCCGCGGGCTCCGGCATCACCTCCGCGGAGCACGCGGGCAAGATCCTCTACTACGGGGTCTGGGAGCCGGACATGCGCGGGCGGCTTGAGCGGCTGCAGGAGCAGGGCATCGGCATCGACGCCGCGTTCCGCTCCGGCCCCGGCGCGGTGCCGTTCGCCCTCATCACCGCGGTGGACCCGGTGCTGGGCACCCGCATCGAGTACGTCGACACCGCCGACCGCGGACCCATCGACGAGTGGGTGCGCACCGGCCGCTACCCCGGCGGGGTAGGCGGGAACTGAGCCGCCCGAATCAGCCGCGGCGCGGCGGTCGCCGTCGCACCGGCCGCCGCGCCGCGGCACCGCGCCACGTATCAGCTCCCTCAATCCGCGAGATCAACTCAGCTTACGAATTCACTTTCCGATCAGCCCTAACCCGAGGAAGGCACCGACATGACGAACATCGAGTCGATCGCAGTGCTCGCCTACGAGAAGTGCAGTGAGCAGGACACGATCACCCCGCTGGAGATCTTCAAAGGCGCGTCCATGGTGGTCTCGGGCGCGATCGCCCCGTGGCAGCGCGAGGTCGCCCCGTCGAAGCTGGACGTCAAGCTGGTGAGCTTGAACCCCGGCGTGGTCACCATGCAGATGGGCACCCAGGTGATCCCGGACGCCGCGCTCGACGACGACCGGCTCTACGACGTCTTCTACGTCCCCGGCGGCGTCGGCTCCGGCGCCCTGGCCACCGACGACCGGGTGCTCAAGCTCATCCGCAGGCACCACGAGGAGGGCAAGGTCATCGCCGCGAACTGCTCCGGCGTGGGTGTGCTCGCGCGGGCCGACATCCTCGGCGGCGCCCCGGTCACCTGCGTCGCCGCGGTCGCCCGCGGGCTGCGCGCCGAGGGCATCAACGTGCCGGTCGGCCGGCGGATGTGGATCGGCAACCCCGAGGAGCGCATCTGGACCGCCACCGGCTCGTACGGCGTCAACGGCTCCGCGGTCGCGCTGGTCGCGCACTACCTTGGCCGGGAGGTCGGCACGATCGTGTCGATGATGTTCGACACCCTCAGCGGCATCGGCGACGCGATCTTCGACGAGCAGGGCCCTGAGTTCTACCAGCACGCCGACCTGGAGGAGAGCTTCCAGGACTACTTCCAGGCGATGCTGCTGCCCGAGCCCGCCGCGGCCTAGCGGGCCGGGCCGGCGGGAGCAGAACCGTCACCGTCAGAAGGGAGGGACACGATGCCGACCCTGCAAGCCCCGGTGCGCGACACGGGAACGTCGCGGGCCCGCACCGGATCCAAGGCCGTCACGCCGCGCTACCTGCGGGACGTCAACTGGATCCGCGGCGCGCTGCAGACCGCGATCGCGCTTGAGCACTCGACGATGCCCTTGTACTGCGCCGCGATGTACTCGCTCGAGGTGCAGAACTACCCGTCCTACAACACCATCCGCAGTGTCCTGATGGAGGAGATGCTGCACATGGCGGCGGCGTGCAACATGCTCGCCGCGCTCGGCGGCTCGCCGAGGATCAAGGACCTGGACCCCGGCTTCCCGTCGGCCGGCCTGCCGGGGAAGGTGGCCCCGGACCTGACCGCGGTGCTCGCCCCGCTCTCGCCGCGCCAGCTGGAGACCTTCATGCGGATCGAGGCGCCGGAGTCGATGCTGCCGCCGGAGCTGCGCGACCCGGCGTACGCCACGATCGGCGGCTTCTACCAGGTCATCCGGCAGGCGGTGCTGGACAACGCGGACGCGATCCGCAAGGCCGTCGCGCGCGGCGGCCCGGCCAACCAGGTTGGCGGGAACCTCGGCTACCGCACCTTCACGCCGAAGGGCGCGGACCGGGCGGTCGAGGACTTCCTCGCCAGCCTGGACATGATCAGCGGCCAGGGCGAGGGCGCGGCGGCCGGAACCCTGGAAGCCGGCGCGGACTCCCAGAACGAGATCTCGCACTACGCACGCTTCGCAGAGCTGCGTTACGGCGCCCGCTACCTGCCACCGGTCGCGTCGCAGCCGATCACCCCGGAGACGGAGAGCTCTTACTTCCAGGGCGAGCCGATCGCCTGGCCGGTGGTCATCAACACGCTCGCCGTGCCCGGGGACGGATACGCCGCGATCCTGGAACTCGACCCGAACGCGGCGGAGGTCAGCCAGGCGCTCAAGGGCTTCGACTCGGCGTACACGGCGATGATGACAGCCCTCGACGACGCGTGGAACGGGGTGCCGGAGCAGTCCTGGCCCAGCCTGGGCGAGGCCGTCATCCAGATGAACGAGATGCGGGTCACCTCATGCTTCAACATCATGAGGCACCAAGTCCCGGAGGATGCGGTGCGGCGTCTCGAGCAGCTCTACCCCGACGAGTACGAGCTGATGGCCGCCTATACGAACCTTGACGCCCCGGTCTACTACGGCCCGCGGTTCGTCAATTTCGCCGCTGCCACAAGCTAGCTGAGCGGACCCGCCGTTCGCCGCGTGCGCAGTGCACCCGCACTCCACGCGGCGAACGGCTGCCGTGCAGGGAAGTGCCCCAGGCTTCCGCATTGCCGGTGCCGCTGACGTGCGTGTTCTGGTACCGTGCGGTGCGAAGCGGGTAACGAGGCGCTGTCTCGGGGGTGTGACATGGCGATCAATGATCTGCCGCTGCCGGTCGTGAACTTTCTCAATGTGATCGGCGTGGCTGGCCCACTGGCCCCATCTCGATGACCGAGGCGCTGGAACTGGCCGGGGACTTCATCGGCGGCAACTTCCGCACCGTCACCTCCGGTAGCGGCGGCTACATGTTCATCAACTCCTCGACCGACGCCGCGGGCAACACGGTCAACCGCATCGTCCACGTCGAATACTTCGACGGCCATTACTACCTCGCCGAATCCGAGGTCTCGCTCGTCCTCCGGTTCGCCACCTGACTTCGAGAACGGCCCAGCCTCAGCACCTTGAAGCCCTGGTTGAGGCTTCTCATATTTGTCGCACGCCGTGCGCGGCGGCGATGGCTTGGGTGATGGCTTCCTCGATAGCTGCGACGTCTAGGCTGGCGGCGTCCTTCGGGTGGACGACGATCCGCAGTTCGTCCGTGATCCTGGTGCGCGAGTGATGGGCCAGATAAGTGTTGACGATAAGGCCAATCAAGGCCGGGCGCTCCATTTCGTCGACACGGGACAGCCCGCTACCCAGGATGCCGAGCGCGACTGGTCGGCGTTGGCCGTACCTTTCGACGGTCGGCCAAAGGCGGAGGAGGGCTTCGCGCAGTTGCTCAGGGCTCGAAGTCGCCCGATTGTCTCCGGTCACAGTGCTGTATGCGAGCGCGAAGATGTGACGGTCGGCTTGGTTCAACACGGCCACCGTGCCGTTCGGGTAGCGACGGCGGTTGCCGTGCGGCTTTGCGGAGCGGTTTTCCACGGTGCTTGGGGTGCCGCGCAGCGCCGCAGCGATCTGCTTTCCCAGCCTGCGCCCGTCACCGCCGTAGAACCGCTCCACCAGTTGGCCGTTGAGGCTGGATCGGCTCACGATGAGGTTGCCCGCAATGTTCGTCTCAAAGGTATCTCCGAATCCGACGACCAAATGCGCGTCGTCCTGCTCCAGCAGGTCGCCGATCCGGATGGTGACTTCCCCATGGTGGAAACCTGTGGCGTACCTTCGGTTCCGCCTGTCCGAGGAGCCGCTGACGGCGGTCAGCTCCGCTGCCAGGGCGCGCGCCGCAGGATCCCCGGGATGCTCGGCGGCAAAAGAATGGGCCAACGCGAGTGCGCGATCGTACCGGCCGGAGTCTCGCTGGTAGCGGATAAGACGAAGCGACGCCTGGTCGCGTAACTCTCTGAGCCGGTCGATCCAGGGACGGGCCCACGGCAGGTGCTCGACGTCGACGAGGGGTCGCTGGCCCCACAGGGTCAGCGCCTCCTGTAGCTGCGGGATAGCCCGCAGCGGGCCCAGGCCGAGCGAATCCAGTACGAGGCGTTCGAAGCGCCAGACATCGATGGCATCGGGGTCGAGGTTCAGCCGGTAGCCCGGATTCGGACCGGAGTCGATGGTCAGGAGCGTCGAGAGCCTGCCCCGCCGGTCGGGATCAAGTGCGGTCCGGATCATGGAAATGCACTTGTAGAGGTGGAGTTCGTCGTTACGCCCGGGACGGCTCACCGGATCGTGGCTGACGGCTCGAAGTACCTCGGAAATCAGCTCGCTTGACCTGACCGTCCTGCCGACATCCATGGCCAGCCGGATGAGCACTGCCATCGCCCGCGGCTCCAGATGCCGGCGGTGCAAGCCGCGGATCAGCTCCGCGCGATCCATCACGCGAAGCTCCACTGCGACCACGAAAGGATTGTGCCTGATCAGCAGATCGGCATCAATTCATCAGCGTTCAGTCATCAGAACCCGCATTGCGTCGTAAGCGGCGGCCAGCGTCCCATGGACGCAGCCACAGCGGCAGGTCACACCGCCCTGCTCGCCTCTCAGAGGCCTGCTGTGTCCGAACGAGACTCGATCCACGCCGTTGGGCCGGGGGCTGGGAGCAGCAGATGACTAGCGTCATGGAAAGAACCACCACCGGCACGGCCAGACCTGAAGCACCGCAGACGGACGTCAGCGCCTCCACGCGTTTCCTGTGCAGCGCGCCATACCTGCGCCGATCGATGATCCCTCGCGAAATCACCGACAAGCCGAGGCGTTTCGGCGAGCGTAAGAAAGCAGAACTCGTCGTTGGTAAGAGGTTCTGCCGCCTAGCCTTGAGTGATGACGCCTTGCTTGATCAGATGACCGCGGTCGATGTTGCTCAGGTGGTTCGCCACGCACACATCGGAAGGCGTCAGGCATGCATACGCGACATCGCGCTATGCGGGCTTTTGCTGTGCTGCGCCGTCCTCGCACCATTCGGCACCGTCGTCTGGCTGTTGCTCGGCACATCGCCGGTGACGCTTCCCTGGCTATGGAAACGCTCGCGCGGCCACCGCCAACGCCATCGCCGACATCTCGTCGGGCTGCTCGTGTTGTGCGCTGTCGCCGTCGTCGGCGCGATCGCTAACGGTGGCGGTGAAACCAGATCCCTGTTGACGCCGCTGGTCGCCTTGGCCTGTTGTTTGGTTGTCTATTTCACCGATGCCGTCGTGTCGTGGTTTCAGATCCGGCGGGTTCCGCGCTCGCTTGGCAGAGCACCGGCAAACCGGCTGCGCCGCAGGCTTCTGCGCTCCGGACTTGCAGCGGCGAAGTGCGCGTCGCAGGAAAACGTCGTCGTATACGAGCGCGCCCGCATCGTCGGGGTAGGCGACGATCGCGGCAAACACACCCTGACCGTTCCGATCGACGAGCCCGAGAAGGGCAAGGCGGTACAGCGGTTCTCCGCGCCGGATCTGACGCACTTCATCGCCAGGCACGTCCGCGCGCAGGGCATTGCAGACCCGAATTCCCATGCACTGCCCGATCTGCACGTCGACGAGGTGGTGGCCCGGCCGCTCGACCTGGCCTGCGACGACTCGCGCCAGATCGACTCGATGGGGCTGCGCGGCATGCTCATGAAACCGCCCTCTGGCAGCGCAGCGCGCGTGTACGTACGCGCCCAGGCCACCAGTTGGGGCGGAGAAGTGGTTGGAACCATCTTCGTCTCGGTAGCGCTGGAGGGCAGATTCCTCCGCCTGGTCGTGCTGCCCTACGTCCTCGGCCCGATCGCGCCCGAACTGCGCGTGGCCGACACGATAAGGCAGCGCGATCTGCCGACGCACTTGGTCCTCAGTTCAGCGCTCGCCGTCCGTGAATTCTGGCTTGCCATACGCGGTGCACACGCCTGCATGGCGAAACTCGCCGCGCGCCTCAAGCACGAGAAACCGCAACCAGAACCGATGTTCGCATTCGACGATGACCCGTCCGAGAAAGTCACTCTGCGCGAACGGTACTCGGTAGACACCAAGAACGATCTGCACCAGGCTGAGGACGGGGTCAGGATCATCCAGGTCATGGAACAGCGCGTGTTCGCAGTGACCGAGACCTTCCTCAAGGAGCACGGCATCGCCACGCACCAGTTCGAGCGGCAAGTCGGCCAAGTACTCAACAGCTACGTGATCATCGGTAGCAACAACAACGTAGCGGCCGCGGCGAACTCCCAAGCCGGCAACGGCAACACGATGACGGCCCAGCAATCCTCAGGAGCCAACTGATGGCAGCGACCCCGTCCCCTGGTCAGCACATCTCGGTCCACGGCGACTCCAACAACATCGCGGGTGCGGACTATGCCGTGGCCGGCAACAACAACCGGGTGGGGAGGCTGCCGCAAGACGGCGCGCCACTGAGCAGCCCGACGCCGGAGGAGTCATCCGGATCGCCGTTACCGGCCACGCCTTCCAGCCGCGACGTGTTCGTCATCCACGGTCAGGACGAGGCCGCACGCCAAGCCGTCTTCGCGCTCTTACACAGCCTCGACCTGCGGCCGCTGGAGTGGGAGGCCCTCGTAGGGCGGACCGGCAAGGCCACGCCCTTCCTCGGCGAGGTGATCACGCTCGCGGCGTCGACGACGCGCGCCGCACTCGTCATCCTCACCCCGGACGATGTCGTCAGGCTGCATCCACGGTTGTTGAACGAGGAACGCGACCCGCACGAGGCGCAGCTCAGCTGCCAGGCGCGACCCAACGTCTTCATCGAACTGGGGCTGGCCCTCATGGCCTATCCGTCGCGCACGGTGATCGTCGAGATCGGGTCGATGCGCCGCCCGTCGGACATCGGTGGCCTCAACGTCATCCGGTTCGACGGATCCACCGCCTCGATTCGGAAGGTTGCCAACCGGCTCAGGTTCGCCGGCTGCGCGGTCGACGACTCAGGAACCGACTGGCTCGATCCCGCGCGATTCGCCGGGCTTGACGCTCTCGGCCGGAACGCCGAATGAGTTCTCCGCCTGCGGTGCCCGACCGGACCGGTTAGTGCGCATGACCAATAGTGTCTAGCGAGCGGAGAAACGCCCTGATCTCTCTCAGGTTCAACGCTCCGGCGTCGGCCGGGCTGATCACGATTCGCAGCTCGCGGCTGACGACCCGCGAACGCGACGCGGCGATGTAGGAGATGAGGATGAGTCTGATCAGCGCCTCCCGATCGAGGGAGTCGACGCGCGCCAGGCCGGAGCCGATCAGCGGCATCGCCACCGACCCGCGTTCAGCATGGCTGTACACCGCGTCCCACAGGCCGTTCAGCCCCTGCCAAAGCAGGTCGGCACTTGAACTGGCCGTACCGTCTGATCCCATGCTGCTGTACGCCACGGCGAACAGCAGCCGGGACTTCGTGCCGAGGACGGCCACCGTGCCGATGGGATACCGCTTGAGTTTGCCCACTGGCTTGGTACCCCGCCGCTCCATCAGGATCGGCTGCCGACCGTGCAACGCCACCGTAAGTTCGCGGTCGAGCTTCGCGACGTCGCCTCCGTAGACGCGCTCAAGTAATTGCCCTTGCACGCTCGCGGGACTGATCACCCGAGACCCGGCCAATGCCGTATCGAAGGTATCGGAGAAGCCCACGACGAGATGCGCGTCCTGCTCGAAGAGGTCGCCTACACGCAGCCGCACCGCAGTCGCCGGATGGTGAAAGCGATGAGCGATTTCTTTGACTGGCCTATTGCGCCATGCTGACCAGGCGAGGCAGACCACGGCCGTGGCCAGGCTGATCAGTCCGGGCGCGCGAAGCGTGTGCGGATACAGCTCGCCGACGAACTGCACCAGTGCGGACACCCCGCCGAAGGCCAGCAGAGTGCTGGCAGCAAACGGCTCCGCCACGCGCCACAAGCGGACCAGACGCCGGCGCGGAAGGCCGCCCCGCTTCACATTTGCTCCTCTGCATGGGCACGGCCGTCCATCGTCGGCACGCACGCACGGAACAAGACCGTTCGCAATCCGCTAGATACCCCTCGAGGGCACCAAGACACCCGATCAACTCAGTGCACTCATTCGGTGGGGCCCGCTCCGAAAGCCTGACCGCGTCGTCCACTTCCGCTGGCGGGTGAGCGTGGGCATACTGCCGTCATGGGAGGGAGCAGGAGCAGCAAGGCGCAGCACACGCGGCTGCGAGGTTATTTGCGCGTCGCCGCTCCACAGCCTTGAGCGGGCCGAGATGACGGCCGAGGACGATAGAACAAGAGGCTGGCAGGCGCCGAACGTGCCGGTGAACCGCTTCAGGCTCGACGCGAAGAAGCGGGGGAAGTATTTCGCGTGCGCGAAGTTCGCGGACTGCGCCTCAGAACCGATTCCGCGCGGTGAGTACAACCCTGCTCAACCGCCGAACTGTGCGACGCACCACGAGCCGATGACCGTGCATGTGGAGCCCGCGCAGTGAGCAATGTCAGCCAGGTCGCGAAGGAGAGCGTCACTGAGATCGGGCGCGGCGTGTACATCGCCAGCCTGCTGCCGAGCGCGACCATCGTGCTGTCGCTGTACGCGCTTATCGCATCGCACCTCTACCCGTGGGCGAAGCCGATAGCGCAGGGCGGAGCGCGTCCATCAACCGTCAGCCCCGGAATCGCATCCATTGTGCACACCACCACCTCGGCCGGCCCCATCGGCTACGTCCTACTCGTTCTCGGGATCGCCGTCGGAGCGTTCCTGTTGCGCCCGTTTCAGGTATCGGTGGTGCAGTTCCTGGAGGGCTACTGGACTGGCGCCCTGCTGCGCGGCCTGCCCGCCGCGCTCGCCATCGAGCGGCACAGGCGCATCTGGAGCGTAAACGACGCGCGCAGGCGCGCATCCGCCGCGAAGGCGCAGAGCAGCGAGTTCGAGGAGGTGGCTGCCTTCGCGGCACGGGCCGCCGCCGCCGACCGGATCAAACGACGCGGCATCCGTGTCGTCGCCCGATATCCCGGCCAGAGCGCCTGGATCCTGCCGACGCTGCTGGGCAATCACCTTCGGCGGGCCGAGACCACCGCCGGCGAGCGCTACGGACTCAAGACCGTCATCACCTATCCGCGACTGCGCCCGCACCTGTCCGACCCGGTCGACCGCGCGATCGCGGCGCGACTCGCGGTCATCGACAACTCGTCAATGTACTTCTTCATCTTCGGCTTCGAAGCAACCGTCACCGGCCCGCTGCTCGCACGGTTGGACGGGTGGAGCCTGATTTCACCGATGTTCTGCGCACTCGCCGGACTCTGCTATCGCGGCGCACGAGTCGCGGCCCGTGCCTACGGTCTCGCGCTCGCCACCGCATACGATCTGCATCGCTTCGACATGCTCAAAGCCCTGCATCTGCGACTGCCCGGAAACCTCGAGGAGGAGCGCGACGCCAACGAGGAGCTCTCCCGCTTTCTAGAAGAGGATCCGATGTCCCTGCTCCCGCCCGCGGCTTGGGACGCCTATGAGCATGAGGGTTCTGAGCAGAGCGCGACCGAAGCGCGGTCCGCGTCCCAGTCCGGGGCGCCGAGCGGCCCCTGAGATCACGGCGGGGAGGAAGAGCGCTGCTGCTCGTGCGCGCTCGCGTCGCCCACGAAGACTGAGCTGGCGAACCCCACGACGTGGACGAGCACGGCAGCGCCCTCACCCTGCGCCGTGGCCTTCCGGGTGACCAACTCCGTCAACTTCCCGAAGTCCGCGTTGGGATCCTCGACGGGCACGGCCAAGTCGAGGTGCCCCCGCATCTGTACCCGACGAGTCAAGGTGACCCTGCCCGCCGCTATGGGCCATGAGTCCGGAACGATGATGTCCACTGAGGCGCGGCACCCGGTAATGAACACCTCGACCAGCGCAGTGCGCGGTACCGCCGCATCGCGCAGATCGACAGTCGCCTTCCCGAAACAGGCGACGACCGAGATGTGCCTGGGTGTTTGAGCCGCGTCGGCTGCCCTGAAGGCGCCGTCCCGAAAGGGGCCGGCGAACACCCGGCGCAAGGTGTCGGCGTCGCGCCGGGAGGGGTGCGACGGCGCCGGGGTGGCCACCATGATCCGCACTCCTCCCGCGACGAGCAGTGAGCCTAGCGCCGGCCACCCGTAACGGTGCCACAGGACTGCGTCCTCGGCCAGAACCAGCAGCAACCCGGCCACGGCCAGGACCACCGGCAGCAAGCGCCGCCCACTTCGCACGGCGCTGCCCGCCACGAGCAGCACGGCGGCGCAGATAAGAATCACGCCCGCATGCGCGATGAGTGTCGCACCAGCTCTGACGAGCGCGTCCGGCCCGGCAACGGCGAGCGTCGTGCCCGTACTGATGCCAACCGTCGCGGCCGCAGCCCGGAGGGGCGAGATCGGCCGAATGGGCATCGCCATATTGTGCCAGCGAGGGTTCGTCCCGTCCGTGTTACTGCAAAGCCCACGGTTCCTGTAATCCGCTCCTTCGTACAGACCACAGCTGAATAAGCCTTCGAGTGCGAGCTCGCATACGGCTCGGAATGTGACGAACGGGCCCATCCGGGAACGCCAGAGTGCTAAGAGTGCGCTGCGGCAAGCGCGGACCTGCGCAAACGCGGACCACTCTGCATGGTGCTGACCCGCAGGGACATTTCGGTCACGACTCGACGGTGAACGCCCTGGTCAGAAACGTCCTCGTGCGGCGAGTCGGCTTGAGCCCGCAGGTCGGCCTACCATCCGCGCTTGGATGCTCCGAGCGTGCTCCAACGGTTCCTGACGGTGGGTCAAGGGCGTGAAGCGGCTCGAACTGTTACGAGTCGCGTCGGGAAGTGCCGGTCCTTCACCGCGGTGGCCATGAATCCCGCCGGACGAGTGGACGTCTGATGATGCGTCAAACGATCAGCACCCTCAACTTCAGCGTGATATCCGAGGTTCGCGTCTCGAAACACCGCGGATCTTTTCGAAGCAGCTCACGACGTTTTACGCCGCCTGGATCAACGACGGAGTACTCAGAACGGCTGAGGCCCAGTCCATCCCACCGCCCAGAGCTCGCCTGATCGACTCGGCTCAAGATCTCCCACTATTCCGGGCGCGGGTGACAGCGTGTTCTGGCCTTGTTCCCGTGAGGTTCCGTAAGGTGGTGGCGTGTCGACGCCGTACCGTGCCGCGTCGCTCGCTGATCTGCCGATCGGCTTGGCGATGAACGTCACCGGTGTCATTCCGTGCCCACTCACAACGCGGCTCGGCTTTGCGCCCGCTCAGAGTCCCAGCGCACCGCTCCAGCCGCCTTTCGCTCGTACCACGTCCGTTGTACGGCACAAGCACGTGGGCCGCACTCAGCGCTTGAACGCGGCCGCCAGTCCCGCGCAGACCGCACACCTGGCAGCGGCCGCCAGTTGGGCGAAATCGTGATCGCGGTCGTCTATGTCGGCGGGCAGACGAAGTCTGCCGCACAGGGAAGTGGTGCCCGCGCTCGCCACGCGGACGGCGTGGCCCTTGCGCAGGGTCCGCCTGGTCGGCGTACGCACCGTTGTGGTGGTCTGCCAGCTGGTTCCGTATCGAACGAAGAAGTCCACGCAAGTCCATCGAAGTGGTGGGGTGGGCGGGTGCGGGAAGACGTGCGAGTTCGTCAGACGCGCTCGGCGTTCGTGCGCTCGAGCCCGCTCAGCAGCGCTCCGGTCTCCTCGGCCACGCGGTAGTACGACGTACGGGCTTGCCGCTCTCCGCGCTGCGCGTGCTCCATGCGTTGCCGGGCCGTGGTGGCGGCCGAAGAGTGCGGCGCGCTCAGTGCCTCCCGCAGGTATTGCGCGGCCCGTTCCATGCGTTCGCGCGCGGCGCGCCACGCGTGCTGGGCTGCGCGCCGCCGCGCGACGAGCTGGGCCCGGTTCTCCACTGTCCGAGCAGCCGGCGTCGGCGGGAGGACGAGCCTGGATTCGCCGGGCCACCGTCGGCTGCCGTCCCGGCTTGGATGAGAATTGTCGGTTGATAGCAGGGCGTCCACGGGGACCGCCGATCTTCTCGCACGAGCGAGAGGGTTTTCGCCACGCGATGCGGCGTAGTCACCATTCTACAGGTCGATTGTTACGAGCTGTGAGCATCGCTCTCTCAGGGCGCGCTCGTGGCGGGCTCCGAGAGCCCGCCACGAGCAGCGACACCCCGCACGTGTTCGGGCACGAGTAGCGGGCGAGAGCGGGTCAGCGGCCGCGGCCGCGGAAGTACTGGGAGGCCTTGGCCGCGCCGACCCGGGCAGGCGATCATCAGGTCGAGGCCGGAGCGCAGCGCGGAGATCTGCGGACGGGCGGACACCCCGCCGAAGACCACGCTCGCCCGCAGGCCCAGCGCGGCCGCGATGGGCCCGGCGGCGTCGTGGATCTGCGTCGCCAGCTCCCGGGTCGGCGCGAGGATCACCGCACGCGGCCGGCTCGGGCGCCGCTTGCGCGGCGCCGCCGCGAGCCGGGTGAGCACCGGCAGCAGGAAGCCGAGGGTCTTGCCGGACCCGGTGCGGCCACGGCCGAGCACATCACGCCCGGCCAGCGCATCGGGCAGGGTCGCGGCCTGGATCGGGAACGGGACGGTGATACCGCTCGCGGAAAGCAGATCGGTCAGCGCCTCGGGCAGACCGGCCTCGGCGAAAGCGGCCGTCGATGCGATAGATCGAGCAGTGGATTGAGCGGTGGGTTGAATGGGGCGGCGAGCCGCCATGAAGACTCCGAACGTGGAAACGGCCGCAGCTCGACAGGAACACGGGCGAATGGGCCCAGTGCCGACTGCATGGCTGAAAGTCCGGCAGTCACGGGGGAGGTGAAAATCGCGGCGCGAGGCCTACCAGCTCTCGCTGGAACCGTTGTAGCGCCTTGCCACAGAGGGCGACGCCGTCACTCGACTCCAGCCGGCCGCGTGCCCGCGAAGAAAAGATCAATCTGCTGACTTCTCTGCGTCATCGCGATGTGCGAGTAGAGTGACAGGCGTCGATCCGGACTTCGGTGTCGCCCTTGTCGAGCGTGAGACAGACCGGAGCCGGCAATGTTGCTCCATACGATCGGGTCAGCTGAAAGACACTCGCAACCGCCGCGGATGGGCGGACGCCTCAAGCCGGAAGTGCGCTGGCAGGAAACCGTCTGGCTGCGGGTGAGTGTCCGAACTCAACCCGACCACACTCTCGTCGTCCTCGCCGGCGAGTTGGACATAGCCGACGCCGAGCCGCTCGCCTTCCAGCTGTCCGCGTTGATCTCCGCAGGACACACGCGCATCGTGGCCGACCTGACCGAGCTGCTGTTCTGTGACGCGCCGGGATTGAGAACCCTTGAGCAGGCCGCCCGACGGGCGGCACTGCGCGGCGGTTGGGTGCGACTGGCGGGCACCAGAACACCGATAAAACGGATCATCCGCATCGCGAAGCTGACGCAGCCACTTCCCGCGTACGACACCGTCGAGAATGCTCTGGCGGATCGCGACGAGCCGCCGCGCGACGGCACCCGCGGCTGACGCGTCGTCGCGCCGAGACCACCTGCGGTCCAGCCGGGCGCCATGGGCGCGCCGGATCCTCGATCACAGTTCCACGGCCGCGCCGACGCTCCCGAGATGCCGCAAAGCCTGGCGGTAGGAGTCCAGCGCACTGCACTCTCGGTACGCGATACCGCGCTCCGCGCAGTAAGCGCGAACCAGCGGCTGAGCACGCTTGAGGTTGGCGCGCGGCATGCTGGGAAACAGATGGTGCTCGATCTGGTAGTTCAAGCCCCCGAGGATCCAGTCGGTGACCGGCCCGCCGTGCACGTTGCGCGAGCTGAGCACCTGGCGGCGCAGGAAGTCCGCGGCGTCTTCGTCGGCCGGCCCGGGCATGCCCTTGTGGTTGGGCGCGAACGCACACCCCAGGTAGAGGCCGAAGACCGCCTGGTTCACGGCGGCGAACGCCAGCGCGCGACCGGCGGAGAGCAGCAATGCGAGCGCGGTCACGTATGCGGCGATGTGCAGGACCAGCAGCCCGATCTCCAGCAGCCCGACCCGGTCGCGCCTGTGCAGCAGAGCCCTGATGCTTCCGGCGTGCAGGTTGAGCGCCTCGAGCGTGAGCAGCGGAAAGAAGAACCAGGCCTGATACCGGGCGGCCAGGCGGCCGAGCCGTCGCTGGCGGGCGGACGCCTGGCCGGCGGTGAACACCAGCGCGCCCGCGCCGACGTCCGGATCGCGCCCGACCTCGTTGGGATGCGCGTGATGCCGATTGTGCTTGTCCACCCACCAGCCGTAACTCAACCCGATCAATGCGTTGGCGTGCAGGATCCCCAGCGCGTCGCTGGCCCGGCCGCGGCGCACGATCTGCCGGTGCCCGGCGTCGTGGCCGACGAATCCGATCTGCGCGAAGACGACCGCGAGGAATGCCGCGGTGGCCAGCTGCCACCAGGTGTCGCCCAACACGACGAACACGGCGGCCGCGGCAGCAAGCAGCGCCGTGGTGATGGCGATCTTGGCCGAGTAATACCCAGGGCGCCGCTCAAGCAGCCCTGCCTCCCGCACCTTTCGCAGCAACTCGGCGAATTCGCTTCCCTTCGCCGTGGACGCGCGTGCGAACGTCTGCTCAACCAATGGTGGTCCTCTCGCTGGGCGACGCGGTGTCAGCGAGACTGATCTCCAGATTGGCGGGGGCTGGACCAAGACGAGGCATCGGGCGGGCTGACGGCCTGATCGCCCCAGTATGCGCCTTCCTGATGCGCTACGCCGCTTCACGGCGCCGACTGTGCCCGCTTAGCGCCAGCACGCCGGGAAACCGCTTCGTGGGGCCTTGCCCGCACAGGCGGCCAGCCGGCGGAACCGCGCCGGAGCCATGCAGGGTGCTACGATGTGAACACTTGCTGTAGTTTTGCGACGTTCACCGGTGTTGGGTCTCCTCCCGCCCGGGCCGGATCCGACGAACCCCCACTCGGGGCGCGGAGCTCTCAGCGTCGCCGTGCAGCGCTCGTCCTTCTCCCTCTTGGCGCACCATGCGTTTCCGGCAGGCCGCACTGCCGGGTTGAGGGTTTCTCCCGCGTGAGGCCGATCATTCGGACGCCCGAGCGGTCTGCCGTCAACCGACGCCGCCTGCGAGGTACCGCACCAATGGTCAATTACGGCTTTCTGAGTCCCTATCCGCCCACGAAGTGCGCACTGGCCACGTTCTGCGTAGCGCTGCTGCACCATCTCGAGGCCCCCAGGGCAGACGAGCGCTGCGGGGTCGTCCATGTGGTCGACGCGCTGTCAGAGCACGAGCTCGGCGACACGGCCATGCGGCTCGTCAGCGGTCGGCCGGTGAGCGCGTTGCGCGCCGCCGACGCCCTCAACCAGTTCGACGTCGTCATCGTCCAACACGATTTCGACGTCTACGGCGGCCCGGATGGCGAGGAGGTTCTCGATGTGCTCGCCGGCGTGGAAAAGCCTGTGATCACCGTGCTGCACACGGTGCCGGCCGCCCCGACGCCGCACAAGCGCCAGGTGCTCCAGCGGATCATCAACGCGTCCAGCGCTGTCGTAGTCCTGTCTCGGACCGCCGCGCTCACGCTCACCGACTCCTACCGAATCGGCGCAGCTCACGTCAGCATGATCCCGCAGGGAGCCCTGACAGCCGATTCCTCGCAGCCGGGCCCACGCCCCGACGGCCCGCCCACCGTGCTCACGTGGGGCCTGCTCGGTCCCGGAAAAGGAATCGAGTGGGCCATAGCGGCGCTCGGCCAGCTGCGTGACCTTCGTCCAGCCCCCAGGTACCTCATCGCCGGCCGGACCCATCCGAAAGTACTCGCCGAGCAGGGCGAGTCCTACCGCGCCTACCTGCACCGGCAGGCCCAGCGCTTCGGCGTGGCAGACCTGGTCGAGTTCGACCCCGCCTACCGCGCGATCACGGCGCTCACCGCGTTGGTACGCGAAGCGGACGTGGTGCTGCTGCCCTATGACTCGACCATCAAGGCCAGCTCTGGAGTGCTGGTCGAGTCGATCGCGGCCGGACGCCCGGTGATCGCCACCGGTTTCCCGCAAGCCCGCGAACTGCTCGCCGACGGCGCCGGGCTCCTGATACCGCACCGGGATCCCTGGGCGATGGCGCACGCGATACGCCGGGTTCTGACGGAGCCGGGCCTGGCCGCCAAGATGGCCGATCGCTGCGCGGGCCTCGCCCCCGGCTTCGACTGGAACACCATCGCCGGCAGCTACCGCTCGCTGGCCAGAGCGCTCATAGCGGCCCGCGCCGAAAATCGGGTCGCGACATGACCATCCCGCCCCGCCCCGGGCCGGGACCCGGTCGCGCGTGCCACCTACGCGGCGACGGCGCACCAGAACCGGAGTAGGCTCAGATCACCGAAGGCACCTCGTAGACCGCCCTCCTCGGCGGGATCGTCTCCGGCGAACGGCAACAGCGGGCGATCACCAGCCCGAGACAGGTCGGCACCGTGACCACGACCGTCGCCCCTCCCCTCGATCCCGAGCCTCCCGCACCGCCCGACGCGCGCATCAGCCTGAAACCCGCCGGCAGCCATCCGGGAATGGTGAACGGCGCATGGTGGCCGCGCTCGCGCGACCTCGCACGCGAACTACCGCCGCTGATCGCCGAGCTGGACAAGGTGTGGGGCAAGGTCGATCGCGCCACCGTGAACGTGAACATGTGGCCTGACATCCCCCGGCGGGTGCGCACCGGAACGCACGTCGTACGGGTGGGCTGGTTCGACGCCGAGCAGGACCGGCACGACATCTGTCTTCTCGCCTACCGTCGAGGCGGGCGATGGGACCTGTTGGTCGTGCCTCCCGAGCTCGATCCCGACACCGCCGCGCGCCTCATGGCCGCCGCCGCCGAATCCGGAAACGTGCAATCCGCGTCCGCCCTGCTCGCCACCGCGCCGACTTTCCAGCCCGGGCCGACCCCGGCGCCGTAGGGATTTCGCGCTGAGAGCCGCCGTCCGAGTCAGGCGCCTTCGCCCGCAAAGGGTGGTAGAGTTCGAATTGCCCGCGATATTTCGCACATCGGCAATCGACGTCGGTGTCGCCGCGAGTGATATGAGAATCCGGATTGCCAAGGTGATTCGGAGTTAGGTGTCTGACGATGCCGAACCAAAGCTCCTCCGGGCCCGCCGCCGACGCGCACCGCTGAGGCCGCTGCTCAACACTCCGCGAAACGGTCGGCGGCAAAGGCGCGAGAAATCAACCGGGGCCAAGAATCCCGCGCTCATAATCGAAGCAATCGGCTCCGCGGCGGCTTTTATAAGTATCCCTCCCGGCATCAAGGCGCGCATGCGTCATCGGCCGAGCATACGGTCGGTGCCGGGAGCGGGTTCCGCCTGGCGCCGGTCGTACGGATCCGACGCTCCAGTTGACGATCCGCTCACGGTCAGATAGGTCCAAGATGGTCACGTACGGCTTCCTGAGCACGTTCCCACCGACCCGCTGCGGCCTTGCGACCTTCAGCCTCGCGCTGGCGCAGCACCTGCACGATCCTGCGGCCGCAGAGCGCTGCGGCGTCGTACAGGTGGTCGACCGGCTTCGCCCCAAGGCGCGCCAGGACCACACGGTGCAGTTGGTCAATGGGCGTCCGTGGAGCGCCGGGCCGGCGATCGAAGCGCTCAACCGGTGCGACGTCACGATCGTGCAGCATGACTTCGACATCTATGGCGGGCCCGACGGTGACGAGGTTCTCGCCGTGCTCGAAGCAGTCGAGAAGCCCCAGATCATCGTCCTGCACACCGTGCCCGCGGCCCCGGCGCCCCATCGACGCCTCGTTCTCCAGCGCGTCGTCGACGCGGCGTCCGCCGTCGTTGTGCTCTCCCACGCGGATGCGGCGACGCTCGTCATGGAGTACCGCGTGGCGCCTGACCGCATCAGCGTGATCCCGCGCGGAGCCGCAGCCGTGACGCCGGCACGCCCTGACCGGCGTCCCGCCGGCCCGCAACCGCCGACCATACTGACCTGGGGGCTGATCGGTCCGGGCAAGGGGATCGAATGGGCCCTGGCCGCACTCGGCCTGATGCGCGATATGGACCCCATGCCCCGCTACCTGGTCTGCGGCCAGACTCATCCGCGCGTCGCTGCCCGAGATGGGGATGCGTACCGTGAGTCGCTGTACCGGTTGGCCCGCGAGGGCGGCGTGACCGGCCACGTGCAATTCGATTCGACCTACCGCACCCCCGTGGCGCTGGCGGCGCTGATACACCGGGCCGACGTGGTGCTGCTGCCCTATGACTCCCGCGATAGGACCACCTCGGCCGTGCTCGCCGAGGCCGTTGCGGCACGGCGCCCTGTGGTCGCGACCGCGTTCCCGTACGCGCGCGAGCTGCTCGGCGATGGAGCGGGACTGGTCGTCCCGTACCAGGACCCTGTCGCTCTATCGCGGGCGCTGCGCAGGGTACTGACCGAGCCCGGGCTGGCCGACACCATGCAGAACAGGAGCGGACAACTCGCGCCGCGCCTCGCCTGGCCGGGCATCGCGGCCAGCTACCGCGGTCTCGCGCAGGCTGTTCTCGGCCGCGCAGCGCCAACCTCCGGCGTAAACGTGTAGAGTTGCCCGAATATGGGCGCGAGCGCGGCGCGGTTCTAAAAGTCTCTGATCCGGAGCGCTCACCCCATGAAGGAGAAGAAACGCATGGCAACTGGCACTGTGAAGTGGTTCAACGCGGAGAAGGGCTTCGGATTCATCGAGCAGGACGGCGGCGGCCCCGACGTCTTCGCCCACTACTCCGCGATCGCCACCCAGGGCTATCGTGAACTGCGCGAAGGACAGAACGTCACCTTCGAGGTCACCCAAGGCCCCAAGGGGCCTCAGGCAGCGAACATCCTGCCGCTCTAGGTCTGTGACCGCAGAAGAATTCGCAGTGCGGCGCCCCGTGATGTGTCATGGGGCGCCGCACTGCGCTGCACATCCTGTCTAACGGCTGCCTGTAACGACCGGGCGGCGAGATTACATCCACGCGCGGGAGGGCCCGTCGGGCTCCGGACCGTGTGCTTCGCGGGTGGTGCGCTTGTGAGTACGGCGCCGGCGACCAGCCCGCGCCCGCGGAAAGACACACCGAGAAGCGCAGGCTGGCCTGTTCCAATCCGCTCAACCCGCGTTCGGAAAGCCGATGTTGCGGGGAGCCGCAGCCGCCGGTCGGAAAACCGAACACACTGCTGGCCTCAGCATAGCCGCAATAGCCGCGGCATACGACCCTTCGAGTGCCGATCCACGCTCCGGCGGACTGTGAACGGCCCGATCAAGGGCCGCAAATCGTTGTGAACGCCCTCCACACGGCATAGCCTGACAAGCATGGGCTCCGAGGACTGGATCGTCGCGACCGACACTGGAAGCTACTGGGGCAGGTCATGGGGTGCGGACGGAGTCACCTTTGTCAGGGCGAACGCCTATCGCTACCCGTCTCGCGAACAAGCCGCCGCCAAGATCGACGAACTCGTGGCGGGTGGAGACGCCCGCGACTACCACGTAGAGGCGATAGCGCTCGGCCGGCGGTCGCGATACTACTGAGCGGGGGTTTCCCCCTCAGCAGTCGCGTAACCTCGCGAGGGCCTCATTGAGCAGTATTTCCGCCTCTGCGTCACTGCGGCGTTCCCGCACATAGGCCAGGTGTGTCCTGTACGGCGCGACGAGCGCTTTCGACGGCGGGTTGTCTTGGTCGCGCCCCGCCGGCAGGCCGCAGTGCGGGCAGTCCCAAATCTCCGGTATCGCAGCCTGGACTGCGAAGCTGCGACTGCATTGGTGGCCGCGGGTGCAGAAGTACTCGACCTGGGTCCGCTCGGCTGACAGGCCTCGGGTGGTGTCGCCCACGGGGCCACCACCGATCCTTACTCCGCGAAGCCGATTTTCCTTGCGAGTCAATCTCTCTGTCTCCTTGGTGAACATCACCGGTGTGGAGCGTCGGCGGTAAGGCGGTCGCCCATAACGGGATGCCAAATCTGTCGGGGAGTACGGCGCTCGATCTTGGGGAGCCTCGTCAGCGATCTCTGAGCGGGGAACGCGGACAGCTGCGAGCCCACTCGACGGCCCGCCGCGATGCGCGTCAACCTAATGACACCCTGCGCCGCGCGTGATCCGGCGGCGCCGGGCTCGGGCGTATGAACGGACCGCGTCAGTCCAGTGCGCGAGCGGCGGCCTGCCAAGCCAGGCCGGCAGGCCGGAGAACGGAGGTCTCAAAGCCGCACCGGCTGACAGAACCCTCAGCGCCGGTTTGTTCGGCGTCATCGTGGGCTGCGCGGAAGGTACTTTCGGCCTGCCTGCGAAGGCTGGCTGAGCGGGGTCATCGTTCGACATCCCGAGACACCTGACTCCGGATCACACAGTGATCCCGCTTCTGTATCGCTCGCGACGACACAGACTTGGTTGCCGGTGCGCGAAATGCCGCCAGTTCTCCGAGCATACTCCCCTTTATTCGTTCTGCGGCTGTCTGTCACATGCCGATTCAGAGAGGCGGCGTCGGCCGGAATCCAGCTCGCCGTACTCGAACTCGGCCTGCGGACTCCTGCTATTCCCCGAGGAGATAGTCGACTGCGTCGCGGGCGGTGTAAGTCCGTCCGTCGTGCGCCCGGGAGATCAGGTGACGTACGCCGGTGAAATCGGTTCCCGCCGTGACGATCGGCGGTTCGGTGTAGCCGCCCGCACGCTGCTGAGCAAGGCCTGCGGTGGCCAGCAGGCCATTGCACAGGCAGGCGCGTCCAACGGTGTTGGCTTCCCGCCCGCCGTGGCGTTCGACGTAGATGTCGACGGGTTCTGACGGGCAGCGGTATCCCACGCTGCCATCGGGCTTGCGGTAGGCGCTGCGCAACACACCAAGGTCGCACAGGCGGGGGCGCTCCTTGTACACCCGCTCGTCCGAGAGCGTGTCAGGCAACTCGGCCAGCTTGAACGGGAAGCCGGTGGGTGAGGCCCGTCCGTCCGTGCGCAGTCGCTCTCGTCCTTCGCCGGCCAGGGCCAGCAGGCGCTGCTTGTAGTTCGGATCCATCCCGGATTCCTGGCAGAGTGCGAAGATGGTGCCGGCCTGGATGCCGCGGGCGCCTGCGGCCTCGGCGCGCGCCAGCGCCTGTGGAGTGCCGTAGCAGCCGGCCATCCAGTACGGGATGCCGAGTCCGGCCAGGGCGTCGGGGGCGACCTCGTCGCGTTCGTCGTAGATCGGCTGCCCGCCTGGGTCGAGGCGGCGCGGTCCGCGCGGCGGGGCGTTGTGCCCTCCGGCCTCGTGGCCCTCCACCACGAATCCGTCGGGGCGGGTGGCCGGGTCGGCCGCCAGCGCGGCGGCCAGGTCCACGGACGCGACGATCGCGTCGAGCCTGGGCTTGCGCAGCACCGGCAGTGACGGGCCGAACAGGTCCCGCGGATCGAAGCGGGCGGCGAACTCCCCGTCGGCCGAGGTGCTCCCCTGCACGCGGACCGAGAGGGCGCCAGGTTCACGCGCTGCGAGCCGTTCCAGCAGTTCGGGAAGTTCCGCCGGGCTGCCCGCGCCGACCAGCACGTGGTCCACGCCGGCCAGCAGCGCGCCGTAGCAGGCGAACGGCAGCGGCAGCTCGATCTTGCGTAGATAGTTCACACCGACGAGCCCGGCGTGCCCCTCCTTGGCCAGGTAGACCTCGGCGAAGTTCGCGGCGACGGTCAACTCCTGCAGGGCGCGGCCGGGCTTCAGGGTGAAGCGCGGCGTCGGCCGGAAGGGCTTGTCCTGTCCCGCGTCGGCCGGCCGGTAATAGGCCGAGATGATGCGTTGCGCTGTCTGCGGGAAAGGGAAGTGCGCGAGTGCGCGCCGCATATGCCCACCGGGGTCGCCGCGCTGCAGGCGCCGGGCGCAGACCACCTCCAACGCGGTTCCTGATACCACGCCGAGTTGTCCGGTCATCGAGACCGCGCGGGCCAGTGGCCATCCCGAGATGGCCACACCCATGCCACCCTGGATGATCCTGGGGTCGGTCGCGTTTGCGTGGTACACCGTCACAACCTCCCCTCAGTGGGAGTAGCGGCATGATCGGCCGCGAACTGCCGGTAGAGCACGAGACCCGGCACGAAACGATCGTGCCGCCGTATCGACGCCCTGGCCGGCTTCGCCGCCGTCACCCGACGGTGCAAACCTACGGTACCGTAGGTTGCCTAGTCAGAAGTATGGCCGCGGGCCCGAGGTGCCGACAGGGTACTAAGACCTCTGCGAGAGCCCTGGCCGTTCGGCAGCGGTTCGATCTTCGACGGCCCTCCTGAATCAGCCGCCTTCGCAGCAGGAAGCCATATCAGACGGCTGCTGTAGACGGCCGCGATTCTTCCGCATCCGGCAGCATCGCCGCTTCCCGTTGCGCCGCCGCGCGCGGATCGCTTGGCGAAGCGACCAGGAGGGACGTTCACATAGCCCGCTGAGGGCCGTTCGGCCCTGCTCGAGCGAGACTGGCGGCCCCAGGATGAAGACCGCGGACCGCTCCCTGTCCCGTCCCGCTGGCGCATGCCGGGCCACCACGGCGCCGCGCCGGGCAGGTCGGCGTGTGAGTCGAACAGCGCGCACGAGGTCTCGTAGTTCGCCTTCGACCCACGACCTCGGGTCGTCTACGAGTCTCTGGCGGAGCAGGCCGCGCGTGCGCTGCACGCGCGGATCAGCCGCCAGGTCCTGGTGCCCCGCGGCGGGCCGCGCCGCCCACTTCAACACCACCCCTGCGTCCGGTGACCACCCCATCCGGCGGCGAGGCCGACGGCGGCCCGGCCGCGACAGCCGCCCGGCGGCACGAGCAGCCTCGGGAAGCTGACCGTTAGCCTCCGATCTGACTCCGCGCGAGGATCCCCGCGCCCGGACGCCGAGCAGAACTTGCCGCGAAGTCCGGGACAGCCCTGGTGGCAGGTCGCGGCGGACAGGTCCGCCGATGCGAGCGGCCCGGGCCGACTGACTGCGCCGTGCACCGACCGTCGCGGAACCGGCCGGGAGGCTGCGCGCGAACTCGAAGAGGTCAGGCCGGTTGCGGCCCAGGCCCGTCCAGGGCGCTGTGCTGCGAGGCACGAAGCAGTTCGACGGCAGTGGTGGAACCATCGGCGACCTGGCGGGCGAGATCGGACAGGTGCAAGTTCTGACTGCGAGCGTGGTCGCGCAGCAGGGCGAAGGCCGCGTCGACGGTGATCCGGCGGCGTTCGGCCAGCACCCCCTTGGCCTGTTCGATGGTCACCCGGCTGTCCAGCGCGCGCTGCAGCTGGGTGATGAGCAGTTCGGCCTGCTGGGCGCCGCGCTGCGCCAGAATGCCGATGGTGGCCACGTCTGCCAGTGCCTGCCCGGTACTCACGTCGGTTTCGCTAAGCGTCCCGGGCCGGGCGCAGAACAGATTGAGCGCCCCGATGACGGTGGTGCGCAGCCGGAGCGGAAGCGCGTGCGCGGAGACAAAGCCGGTAGCCTAAGCGGCCTCGACGAAGCGGGGCCAGCGCTGCTGGTTCGCACGGAGGTCCGCGTTGACCACCTGGTCACCGGTACGGAACGCGTCGAGACAGGGTCCTGCGTCGGCCTGCAGTTCGAACAACTCCAGCAGGCGCGCGCTCTCGCTGGAGGCGGCCATGGCGGGCAGCTGCCCATCCTGGTCGGCCAGCATGATTCCCGCGGCGGCCACGTCGAGCAGCCGCACACAGTGCTCAGCCAGGGTGTGCAGTAGCTCGATCACGTCGAAGTCGTCGACCAGAGTGTCGGCCACCTCGACGAACGCCTCGCCCAGCTGCTGTTCGCGGTTCACGCCCATGCCCCCAAGGTAAGTGCCGCACGGCGGCGCCGATAGGGCGGCAGCGAGTTCGGCCCGGCGGCTGTGTCAAGTCTCGAGCTCATCGAAACGCAGCCGACCCCCCACTACGTCGGCGGCGACCTCGGCGATCAGGCGATCCTCGGCGTAGGCATACGCGCGCAGCCGCACCAGGGCCTCGGCCAGGCTCACCCCGAGCTGCATACTGACCATCCCGGTGGCCTGGTGCCTCGCGCGTGTTCGCTGGACTTGGTCACGGCGCCTCGGCGGGATCGGAGTCGGTCACGCCGTGCGGACCTTGAACCGGCTGAAACGCATAACGCGGTCGTGGCATGTCCTCTCGCCCTGCGACCGGCATCGTTCACGGCCGCCGCCAGCCGGTCGCGCACGCCCTGATCAGGCGTCTGAGCAAGCGAGCGGCGCCTCGGGCACGATCCCGCGTCACCGCGCGGAATCGAACCTCCCGCGCCGGGGCGCGTGGTGGCTCACCCCCGTCCGCGCCCGCCTCGGCCAGGCCGCTCTGATCGGCGTGCGCCGCGCACCGGCGCTGCCCGGATGAACGGGCCAGCAGGTCCAACTCCGCACGCAGCGCTTCACGGACCCGCTGCGCGGCGAGCACGCTGCGGCGCGCCACTTCCAGCGCCTCGCGCAGATTCGCGGTGGCGGCACGGATCTCGTCGGGGTCACCGCCGTGTTGCGCCTCGTCCGCCAGCCGGTATGCGGTACGGCCGTTGGCGAGCGCGGTCTGTACCGCGGTTTCCATTCGGCAACCGCGGTCCCGCAGCAGCGATTCCCACTCCTGACAGACGATCTGCTCGGCTTCGCAGACGACGAGGGCGGGCTTCGACGATCGCGGTGTCAAACCGTTCGCCCAACGGGCGGTCCGCCGGTATCCGAACATTACGATGCTCGTGCGGTGCCGGCTCCGGTTCGGTGTTCGCCCGTCCAGACCGCGATCCGCCGGCGCACGCCGTGTTGCGCGTTCATCCGTTCGTCGATGCCACCACCAGGAACGGGTTGCAGACCGCCGCGGGAATCCGTCGCCATGAGTTCCACCTCGCAGTACGGGATGAAGCAGCGAAGCGGATCTCGAGACCGGCATATGGTCTAGACCTGATCGGGAACTCGGTCGGCTGCGTGAACGGGTGCTCAACCGCCAGTATGCGCCCATCCCGGGGCAGGCGACAGGGCCGCGGCGCCCATTTCACGCCCACGGCCAACGTCCGGCCCAGGTCTTCCCTGAGCCCGTAAGCCTGGGCGCCGACGGCCGGTCCGATCTGATCCGATCACGCTTTTCGGGCGGTGCCGCGCTCATCTTCGAGCGCTGCCGTCTGGGTCGTCGCGCCGTATGTTCGGCGCGCGGCCTGGAGCCGCTCGATCAGCGCGAGCAGCCGGATGCGGGCGAACGCGATGCGGGTGTCCGAAGTGCCGTAGGGCAGGATCAGCGTGTCCTGGTGAACGAGTGCGCCGCAGGAGTAGACGACGTTGGGCACGTAGCCGTCGCGTTCATCCTCCTGCGGGATGATCAGCGGTTCGGGCAGCGCGGCCACGACCCGGTAGGGGTCGTGCAGGTCCAGGAGCATCGCTCCGAGCGCGTAGCTGCGCATGGGTCCCACACCGTGGGTCAGTACCAGCCAGCCGGCCTCGGTCTCGATCGGCGGGCCGCAGTTACCCAGCTGCACCAGTCCCCAGGGCTGCCCGGGCGTCTGCAGGATCCGCGGCGCGGGCCAGATGTGTGGATCGCTGGAGGCCGTCAGCGCGTTGGATTCCCGGTCGTGGCGGGACAGGGCCAGATAGCTGCCGCCGACCTTGCGCGGGAACAGGGCCATGCCCTTGTTCGCGGCCGCGGCCCCGGTCAGCTGGGAGGCGCGGAAGGTTCGGAAGTCGGAAGTCTCCAGCAGTTGCGGGGCGATGTGCCGGCCGTCGTACGCGGTGTAGGTGGCATAGTAGACCGGTGCGGCGTCGGGTTCGGTGAACCGTACGAATCGGGCGTCCTCCATGCCGTGGCTTTCGGAGCGGCCGACCGGCCACAGAACGCGCTCGTCCAGGGCGCTGTCGGCGGGGAATTCGACCACGTAGTTGTTCGCGGCGATCTCGTGGATGCGCTCGACGGTGTGGTGTGCGCTGAGGCGGGTGAACAGCTGCGGGTGCAGGGCGGCGAGCGCGCGGTCGAGTTCGTCGCCGGTGAATCGCGGACTCAGGTTGCGCCGCAGGAAAGCGGCCAGTTCATCGTCGTGTCCTTCTTCGGCGAGGATGCCGTCGAACAGCGCGCGGTCGCACAGCACCCGGTGGTGCCGGCCGGTGGCCGGATACGGGCCGGGCTCGTCGAGTTCCAGCCGGTCGCCGGGTCCGATCACTCCGGTGCGGAACCCGACCGAGGAGATGTGCCCTTCGCCGACCGCGCGCACGCTCAGGATGAACCGCAGTTGACCGGGCAGCAGGCCGTCCTGGTCGGGATGCGCGACGATCGAGGGGTTGCACAGCGCGGCGCCCTCGATCGCGTATTCATGACTGAAGTAGGCGCCGATCAACTGGCGGCGCTCGCGCGAGGGGCGAGCGGCCGAGTCCAGCCTGTGACTGATCGAGTCGAAGTGGTCGGCGAAGGTGTCGGCCAGGTCCCGGTGGCGCGCCGCGAAGCGGTGCATCGTGTCGGTCAGGACGCTTTTCACGGTCGCCTCGTCCATGGACATGACGCGGTTGATGACCGCGGCGGCCCGCGAACCGTACGGAGGCGCGTCTTCCCCGGGCACGAACAGCTTGATGATCACCCGCCGTGGGTCAGGGCCGATTCGCAACGAGCTGCGCACGACGAGGCGGTCGGCGCGGGTGTCCGGAAGAGTCAATGTCCTTCCATTTCAAGGCGCCGGTGGTGCTGGAAGGTGGAGAGCAGCGCGAGGGTCGATTCGGCGCCCTGGTTCCAGTTCGGCCCGGTCGCGGTCAGCCCGTCGTATCCGCCGCCGGTGGCCGGGTCGCGCATCGGCGCGCGAGCGTCGTTCTCGCCGTCGAACCAGGCCACCGCGCGCCGTACCCCGCGCGCCCAGCGCACGTCGCCGCTGATCGCGAACGCGGTCGCGCAGGCGTCGGCGAGGACGGCGATCTCGATCGGCTGCTGGTCGAATCCCGGCCGCCCATCGCCGGGCGACCTGCCGCCGACCGGGGTGGGCGAGAGGTGGCCCGCCACGCTCTCGCTCTTCAGCAGCCAGCCGAGCAGGCGCAGTCCGCGCTCTTGCGTCGCCTTGTCGCGCAGCAGGTGCCCGGCGCTGATGAGGACCTCCGGCAGCACGGCGTTGGCATAGTGCAGTCGTTCCTGCGGCCACGGCCATGCGCTGTCGAGACCGTCTGGGCCGATCGCCGCCGCCGCGTCGGCCAGCAGTTCGCGGGCCGGACGGTGCACAGGATGCGCCTTGAGGACCTGCGCCGCGCCCAAGGCGGCGAACGCCATAGCGCGCACGTGCGGCGAGCGCAGGGCGGCGCCGTGCGCGAAACAGGACAGGGCGGCATCGCGAATCCAGTCCCGGCCGCACACCGCGGCCGTGCCCAGTCCCCACAGGGCACGCCCCCACCAGTCGCCGCTGCCCGGCTCGTCCTGCCAGTACCCGTCGTAGCCCAGCCGGTTGCGAAAACCTCCGTCCGGGCCCTGCGCACGCAGGAGGAACACCGTATGCCTCGCCGCCAGCGCGGCGACGGCTGCAGACGGGCTCGGCTCGCGGCACAGCAGCACCACGGCGCGCGCCGCGTCGTCGACGCAGTAGCCGTGCTCCAGGCGCGGGGCCGCACCGCAGGCGTGTTCCAGCAGACCGACCTCGTCGCTCAGGCTCAGCAGATGCCGCATATCAAGGCCCTCATCCGAAGGCCGGCCCGGGTGGGCGCCAGACGTGACCGCCGCGGTGCCCGCGCTCATGCCGGAACGCCTGCTTCCGCTTCAGCGCGCTCGGCCAGCAAGTCCGCGGCCACGGTCCGATACCGCTCGGCCACGCCGCTCCACGCCAGACCGGGGGCGATCCGGGCCGCGCTCGCACTCATCCGCGCCGCCAGACCGGGCTCAGTCAGCACTCTGCGCAGCGCGGCCGCGATCCCGACCGGATCACGGTGATCGACCAACAACCCGCTTCCGTTGCCGAGCAGCTCGCGGGCATGCGGGAACCGGGTCGCGACCACAGGGCGCAGCGCCGCGACCGCTTCGATCAGCACGCCGGAGGTCGCCTGCTCGCTCGAGTCATACGGCATCACCACGACGTCCGCGCTGCGCACCAGACGCAACAAGGACGACGAGTCACGATACGTGGGGTCGAAGCGCACCATTCCGGCGACACCCCGTACTACCGCGCGCTGCATCAGGCTCTCTCGATACGCCTCCCCGTCGTGTGCCAGCACCTTGGGATGCGTCTGCCCCGCGATCAGGTAGCGCGGCGACGGCACCAGATCGCGTAGATGCGCGAGCGCGTCGATCGCCCACTCCAGCCCCTTGCCCGGCCCCAGCAGGCCCCAGCTCAGGATCATCGGCTCGCGCACGACGCAGGACGGCTCCGAGCGCGGCTCGAACACCGGGAAACGCGTGTGCGCGCCGTGCGCGATCACCGAGACCTTCGATGATTCGATCAAGTAGCCCTCGAAGAGCCGGGCCTCGGCGATGCGGGACATCACCACCACCGCGTCGGCCGCGTCCACGATCCGCTCAAGGGTGGAGCGCTGATGCGCCGTCGGGCGGGCGAGCACCGTGTGCAGCACCACGATGGCGGGCACGCGCAACCGGGCGAGCACGTCGAGGACCTGCTCGCCGTCACGGCCCCCGTAGATGCCGTATTCGTGCTGGATCACCGCGACGTCATGGCGGTTGAGCTTCGCGGCCGCCACCAACCTCGACAGCCGCGAGTCGGCCAGCAGATACCCGACAATGCCGTCGGCGCGATCCGGGCCGAGTTCCGTCGGGCCGAGCACCCGCACGACCGCACTTCCCTCGGAACTGCTGGTCAGATGCCGAAACAGCTCCTGGCTGAACGTGGCCAACCCGCACTGGGTCGGAGGATAGGTACTGAGAAAACCATAGGAGACTGGCACAAGATCCCTTTCAGCGTTCGAGCCGGACGCAGATAGTCCCGAATGAGCCGGGAAGCGAACCCCACGCGATGCGCGCCGCAGGCGCCGGCCGCCGCGCGTGAGCAGGCCACAGGACACCGCCTCGGCGAGCCCGCAATCGGTTCGAACAGCGCCGAGCCCGCCGGGTCAGGCCACAGCTCGCGCAGTCGGCGCTCGCTCACCCGCCACGCCCGAGGAAGGCGGCGTTCCGTCAGCCGGCGGCGCCAACCGCCGGCAGCACGGCCAGGTTGACCGCGGCGACCCGGTCACTGTCCTGTTCGAGCTCGAAGGAAACCCGCGTGCCGTCGTCGAGGGAGGGGATGTTCGCCGCGGTGAGGGCGGTCATGTGCAAGAACACGTCCTTGCCGCCGTCATCCGGGGTGATGAATCCGTATTTCTTGGACACGCTGAACCATTTGACAGTTCCTTCTGCCATATTCACTCCTGTTCGTGTAATGCTTTAACTCATCGGGTTGGCGGCACGCCACACCCGGCGACGACGCGCGGGCATCGTCGGCGATAGTCGGCCGGGGATTTCCGGCCCTGCGCTGGCCCATCCGAGGCCCGCGGTCAGCGCCGGCCGGTTCCCGGCCGACGATGCACCCCTGGAATGTATGACCCCTGACTTTCCGCGTCTTCGACATCCGAGCCCGCCGCGGCCGGCTTCCACGCCGTCGTGGCAGGCGGCACCGCGCGCAGAGCGTCGAAGTACACTCGATCGGGGTCGTGCGGTGGGTCGGCTTGCCCGCGGCGCTGCCGTTCCCGGCGACCCCCATCGCCCACGGACCGGAGCAGCGCGACGGTGAGACCGACCACTCCGGCCAGCGTGACGATCAGTCCGGGCACCGGCATCCGCACTGCCAGGACGAGCACGGCGCCCACTGCGATCGCGACCAGGGAGGCAGCCTTGCCCGTCAGCCTCTTGAGCGCACGCTCGCGCGCGCCTTCCGGCTCAGCCTCCAGGGAGTGCCGCATCCGCGCGGCGTCCTGCCCACCAGGGTCGGCGGGCGACCGAGCGCCGTGGGCGGGTCGGTAACCGGACCCCGACGCCTGCCGACGCACGGTTTGCGCGGCGGGGGGCGGATAGGCCCAGTCGTCAACAGCGGGGTGGGAGCGTCGGCCGATTCCACCGTCGTTCAAGGGAGGGCGCCGGTCCGGCATCATCGGGAGCCTGTCTCCGGACCGCTCAGGCCCGGGTTCTCACTTCGCCCGCGGTGACACCGACTCAACTGTCAGCATTCGAAATACCTCGAGTAAATTCACTGTACACCCCGCCCGCCCTGCCCCCGCGAATAGCGCAAAGGCCGCAGTTCAGCCCGGCATCCCCCTGGCGAGCCGTCCGTGGGCAGGCAGGCGGTCACGGTGCCGGCGCGGCGCACAGGCCTTGGTCCGGCTACGACCTCGAGTTCCCTCGTCATGCCGCGATCGGCGAACGCGTCCTGCGGCCCTGAGCCGACCGAGCGCCGCGGCGTGCAGATCACGCAGCCGTCCGGCCCGAAGGCGAGCGCAAATCAGCAGGCCAAAATCCCGCATACGCCGATCGCTGGTGTAAGCTCGAAAATACTCGCGGCATTTCGAATACGGGCACTCAAGCCCCTGTCGCCGCGGGCGAAGCAAGGACCCGGACCATTCATCGGTCCGGAGACAGGCGTCCGATGATGCCGGACCAAGACCTGCCCCCCACTCCCGCGGCCGACGTGCCCCAGGCGCAGCCGACCATCGTCTCCACCAAGCTCACCCTGCACGATCTGTTCACCGGCGGATGGAAGCGGCCGCTGGCCGGATTGCCGACCGCGCTTGGCCGACCGCTGGCGCGCAGCACGCGGGCGGCTCGAAGACGCGCCGCGGCGTTCGGGACGCGCGGCGCCGGCGATCGCGCCCGGCAGTGACACCGATCCGATCCTTGTTCGCCGTGCTGCGGCGGCGTCACGGCGCCCGCAGAGCGGCGGCACCGGACCAGGGCTGGGACGAGGGCAGCCTGCGAGCACTACGTGACAAGGCACCCCCCAGCCGGAGCGTCGAGAAACAACCGGAAAGCGGACCGGCTTCCGGGAACACGTTTCACACCAGGCAGCGGTAACAGACAGACAAGGATGGCAATGGCGGCCGGTACGGTCATGTGGTTCAACGCTTCCAAACACTATGGATTCATCGTCATCCTGCTGGAGACACGTGCCGGTGGGTGAGCAGGGCCGGGCAGCCGGCGCGAAGGCAGATATCGCGGCGAACACATCGATGGATAAAGCAGCCACCAGAAGACCCGGCTTCTCGAGGCCGGCGCGCCAATCGCCCGGCAAGCGGCCGCCGGGGTCCGGGACGACAAGGCGGATCGTAGTCCCGAGAAGCGCACTCGTTAAGGCGTCTCCGACACTCGCCGCGATATCCGCCGCAGGCTAAGGCCGCGACCCAGACGGGTGGATCGATCCCGTATGCGCGCGCTGCTTGAAATGCCGTCACAACAGTCCCGCCGAGGCCGGACCGTTAGGGGTGAATTGTTGCGTTATCTAATGGGAAGACTAGAAGGTATCGACCGCGGCCTGTGGTCGGATCGGCGGAGGGCAGGATCCGGTGGACACCCCGAAGTTCGACACCGAACTGCGCACGGAGATCGCCCATGCGGTCGCCGAACTGAACCGGCTGCGCGGTAGCGGCGACGAGGACGGCGAGCGTTCGTACGAGAGCCGACTGGCCTACCTTAAGCGGATCGCCGAGAGCAACGGGGTTGACCTGAGCGATCTTGTCGATCAACGCGATGGCGCAGCGCCGCAACCCGACGCCGCTAAACCACAGGACATACAGGACTGGGAAAGCGAAGGCGGCGCCCGCAGCCCCATCGCGTGACCCGAGTGCGCGGCGACATCCGCGGTTGCGCTGGACGTGCTCCGCAATGCGAATTGCCCTCTGCCCCTGCCGTTCGACCACGCGGCTACGGCGAGTGCATGTTCACTCAGTTCGTCGTGTAACCTGCGCGGCGTGTCGGGCCGATGCTCTTACCGTTATCGCGCGGCGGCTGGCACAGAGCCCTCCGGTTCGGCTGCGCGCGGCCGGGCGGGGCTCGGATAAGGCGTGGGGCCCCGCGGCGGCCGCAGTTCGAGATCCAGCGCCCGGCTTTGGGCCTGCTTGATCGAGCGGTCCAGGTGGTCGATGGCCTGGCGCAGGAGACGGACCGTGTGCTCCTCGCCAGCGATCGAGAGCGCGGAGTGCACCTCCAGGCTCGCCCGGAACAGGCGTTCGATGATCGCGTGCTCGGCGCCGTGCTTACTCATAGGTGTCGAATGCGGCATGTCCATGCTCCCTTGGAGTTGGCCCTTGGCAGACGGCGCTTGGATCGCTGCCGGGGTCTGGGACAGAAACATCGCCGTACCCGACACTACGCGCATGCTTCTCGCCTTCATACCCGCGTTCGACGTCACCGCCGGAGCGTGCTGGCCGCGTGCCTTGAGGGAAGCCTCATCCGGGCTGGTCAAGATCGGTCCAGCACCAAGGCCGATGTTGCGTCGGGCGGCGTATTGCCGAATCGGCGTGTTCGCAGCGCTGCTGCACCGCATCCCGCGGCACGTGCTCAAGCAACTACGTCTCTTCGCGCGCCTGGACACCGTGCTCAGCTGGTACGACGACCTGGTCGCGCACCGCCACGTCGAAGCGACCTGCTCCCGCGGCGGAAGATGCCGGGTTCCGGATCAACGCGCTCCCGCCGCTCAGCGGGGGAGAAAGGTGCGCTCCCCCGAACGCGCCGCGTCGCGCCCGAGTTCCGCCTCGCCTTCAAGCGACGCGGGACAGAGTGCGGCGGCCGGGCCTAAGCTTGGAGCACCGCCCCCGGTCCCTGGACGGCGCCTCGCCTGCGCCAGGTCGTCCGCGTGATGGGGAGCTGGGAATGACAAAAGACTTCTTCGTTGGCGAGCGCCGCACACCGGTTGCGCCGTCGTGACGTTAAGTGGCGAGTTCGTTGTGGCCACGGCGCCTGTGCTGCGATCGCCCTTGTCCGATCCGGTGGCGAACGGTCACACCCGCTTGGTGCTCGACCTCGCCATGCTGAGGTTCCTCGACGCATACGGTCCGGGAGTTCTCGCCGGGTCGCCCGGCCCTGGCCCGCGCCGACGGACTGCATCAGGGTGAAAACCGCGGACCGTTCAACTGGCGCGTACCTGGCCGCCGCGGCGCTACGCGCGCGGCACTCGTCTCGAACCAGCGTTGGAGGATGCGATGGAGGCCCCTGTTTACGGCCAACCCCGGGAGCGGATGGAGGTCCGCGATCCGCCGATCACCGGGCCGCGTGACGCGATCAGCCCGGTGGACGCGGTCACCGTCAGCTGCACCGACTTGCGCATCTCGGGTGGCGATGTGCCAGTGGTCATCACCGGTGGATCCTGGGCCACGAGGCGGTCGACACCGGTACCCGAGGTGGACATTGCGGTTGGTGACCAAATGAAGCTCGCCGCCGTCGCGCCGAGAGATTCGCACCTGACGGCGGGCGGTGCGTGATGGCGATGGTGACAGCACCAGCCGAGGACCGCGCCCGCCCGGCGGTGCGCGATTTCGACACGGTGGCCGCGAGCGCTCTGTCCGCCGGCGAGGTGTCAGCCCGCCTCGGTTCGGGCGAGCCCGGACTGTCCGACACGGAAGCGGCACGGCGGCTCTTCCAGTTCGGGCCCAACGCGGTGGCCTCTCACCGCACGGGGGTGTGGCTGGTGCTCTGGCACCAGCTGCGCTCCTCGCTGCTCGGGCTGCTGGCGATCGCGGCCGTGGCGTCGTACTTCGTCGGAGAGCGCAGCGACGCACTGATCATCGGGGTGATCCTGCTGCTGTCGGTCGGACTCGGATTCGTCAACGAATACCGCGCCGAACAGGCGGCCCAAGCGCTGCATGCGCAGATCAGCCATCAGGCCCTGGTTCGCCGCGGCGGCCGCGCCATGCCGGTGGAGGTCATCGACCTGGTGCCCGGGGATGTGGTGGAACTGCGGCTCGGCGAGATCGTCCCGGCGGACATCCGGGTGATCAGCTCCGTCGGGCTGGAGTGCGACGAGTCGACGCTGACCGGCGAGTCACTGCCGACGGAAAAGGACGCCCGGCCGATCGCCGCGGGCGCGGCGCTGGCCGAGCGCTCCAACTGCGCGTTCATGGGCACCGTCGTGCAGGCCGGCAGCGGTCTGGGCGTGGTGGTGGCCACCGGTGCGCGCACCGAGTTCGGCAAGATCGCCTTCGGGCTGGGCGCGCACCAGCCGCAGACCGAGTTCCAGATCGGGCTGCGCCGCTTCTCCACGCTGCTCGCCCAAGTCGCCGGGGTGCTCACCGTCTCGATTTTCGTGATCAACGTGGTCCTGCACCGCCCGGTCATCGACGCGCTGCTCTTCTCCCTCGCCATCGCGGTCGGCATCACCCCGCAACTGCTGCCGGCCGTCGTCTCCACCAGCCTGGCCGACGGATCCCGGCAGCTGGCCAAACTCAAGGTTCTGGTCAAGCGGCTGGTGTGCATCGAGGATCTCGGCGACGTCGACGTGCTGTTCACCGACAAGACCGGCACGCTCACCGAGGGCCGCATCAGCTTCATGCGCTCGTTCGGGTCCGACGGTCTGATCGACGACGAGCCGCTGCGCTGGGGCCTGCTGTGCAACGAGGCGACCGTACAAGACGCAGTGGCGGTGGGCGGCAATCCGCTGGACATCGCGCTGTGGCGCTCCCCGGCCGCGGCCGCCGCGAGCACTGCGTCACGCGGCGCGGTACGCCTGGCGATCCTGCCGTTCGACCACCAGCGTCTGATGACCTCGGTACTGATCGACGAGCCAGGCGGCGTCCGAACTCTGATCACCAAGGGAGCGCCGGAAGCCGTACTCGAGCACTGCGTCCAGGTGCCGCAGGCCGCACGCGAGGCGCTGGAGCGCGAATTCGCCGCCGGCAACCGGGTCATCGCCGTGGCCGGCCGACCCGCTCCCGGCGCGACCGCGCTCGTCCCCGGAGACGAGAAGGACCTGATCCTGGCCGGGTTCCTCATCTTCCTCGACGCCCCGAAGGCCTCGGCGCGAGCGGCCCTGGAACGCCTCGCCGCGCTCGGCATCGCCGTCAAGGTCATCACCGGGGACAACCCGGTCGTGGCCGCCAAGGTGTGCCGCGATCTGGGGCTGCCGAACGGCGGCACTCTGACCGGCACGGACCTCGACGCCATGAACGACGCGCAGCTGGCCGCGGCCGTGCCCGGCACCATGGCGTTCGCCCGGGTCAGCCCCGAGCACAAGGCTCGGATCGTGCGCGCCCAGCGCACCAGCGGGGTCGGCGTGGCGTTCCTCGGCGACGGCGTCAACGACGCCCTGGCCCTGCACGCCGCCGACGTCGGCATCTCCGTGGACTCGGGCAGCGACGTCGCCAAGGACGCGGCCGACGTGATCCTGCTGGAGAAGGACCTGGGCGTGCTGGCCGACGGCGTCGTCGAAGGCAGGCGCATCTTCGCCAACACCATCAAATACGTGCTGATGGGCACGTCCAGCAACTTCGGCAACATGTTCAGCGCCGCCGGGGCGTCGCTGTTCCTGCACTTCCTGCCGATGCTGCCCTCCCAGATCCTGCTCAACAACCTGCTCTACGACTCCAGCCAGCTGGCCATCCCCACCGACGAGGTCGACCCGGAACAACTCGCCCGCCCCTCGCACTGGGACATCGCCTTCATCCGCCGCTTCATGGTGTTCTTCGGCCCGATCAGCTCGGTGTTCGACTTCGCCACCTTCGGTGTCATGCTCTGGGTCTTCCACTCCGGGCCGGCCCAGTTCCGCTCCGGGTGGTTCGTGGAGTCCCTGGCCACCCAGACCCTGGTGATCTTCGCGATCCGCACCCGCCGCATCCCGTTCTTCCGCAGCCGCCCCAGCCTGCCCCTGCTGCTGGCCGCCCTGTCCGTCGTCACCGTCGGCGCCATCCTGCCCGCCACACCACTCGCGGGCACGCTGGGCTTCCACCCGCTGCCGCTCGGCTTCTTCCTCGCCCTGGTCCTCATGGTCGCCTGCTACCTGGTGCTGATCGAGATCGGCAAACACCGCTTCTACCGCACCACGCCGCCGCACCCGGCCACCGTCTCGGCACCGCGCACCCGCCGCCGCCGCGTCCACCGCCGCGCCGCCCACTTCACCACCACGCTGCGCCCGATCACCACCCCGCCCGGCGGCGAGCACGACGCCAGCCCGAGCTTGACAGCCGACCAATCGCCTGACCGGCATCAAGACGCTGATCATCACACGCCGAGCTGACCCGCCCGGGATACCGAAGCCTTCATAGTCGAACAGAGCGCGGTGTCGCGGCAGGAACAACGACGGGTCCCGGGGCAGTCCGTCCGCCACGCCGAGGTGTACGCCTAAACGGGACGCGGTCAACCGCGATTTACCGCCCCGGCGCGGCCGCTGGCACCGCCGCTACCGTCGCGGACGATGACGCGGCCTCCGGGATGGCTGCGACGTCTCCAACCAGCCCACGTATCGGCCGGATATTGGTCCCGCTCCAAACCGTCCGAGCCACCGGGACATGTGCCGCAAGCGCGAGCAGTCAAGGCTGCGTCGACTGGTCAGGCGGCCGCGGCGGCGGGACGCGCGGAGAGGCGAGTGATCGGTTCCGTCTCGATGCCGCAGTGTTCTAATATCTCCTGAGCGCCGAGGCCATCGGGGTGGGTGGACATTTCGAGTGCGGCGAGGGCGGCTTGCTCTGCTGCCTGCGGGGGGACGACGAGTAGTTGCAGGTGCGCGTGCTGGCCGAGCGTGACGACGATCACGTGGTTCATGTCGGTGTACCAGCCGACGCGCACTACGTGGCCGGCAACCGCGATCCGGCGTGGGATCTCGTCCCAGGCCAGGACGTCGACGGCCAGGCGCAGGACCACGCCGAGGTGTTCGTTCAGTCCAGCGACCAGGCCGGGCAGCTGCGCCCGTGCGTCGCGCGAGTGCGGCCACCAGCCGCCGCGCACGCGTGCACCGCTCGTCGCGGGCTGTTGCAGAACTAGCCGCGCCGGCGGCTCGGGCGCCTGGAGGTCGCGCGGGGAGGTGGCGGGCTCATTCGTTTCGGCATGATCCGGGGCGCCGGCTGCGCGGCGCAGCCGGGGAGCGTCAGTCACTGGTTTGCGTTTCCAGCAGGGCGAGGTTGGTCGCGCTGGTGCGCTGCCCGTCTTGGGTCAGGTCGAAAGAGACGCGTGCGCCGTCCGCGAGCGCCTCGAGGTGGGATGCCGCGAGCACCGACCTGTGCAGGAACACGTCCTGGCCGCCTGCGTCCGGGGTGATGAATCCGTAGTGTTTGGAATTGCTGAACCACTTGACCGTGCCCGTAGCCATTGCTGTCGCTCCTTCTACTGCCTGCCGTTATCAGCGGTCTGTGTTTTGCGGTGCGTCGGCCTGCGAACTGGACGGGTCTGTCCGCTTGGGCTGCCCGGAGCCTGCTCGCGCTGTGCGTCCAGGCTGCTCTAGTCCCAGCCCTGGCCCGACGCCGCCGTGCTGCGGGCGCGGTGGTGCGGCCGCAGCACGGCGAGCATGGATCGAATCAGTGTCACTGCGGCGCACGATCGTCGGCGCTGTGCGCCCTGAGCGCGGTAGCGCGTGTCCGGGCCGCGCGTGCGCTGCGCGCCAGCGGTCGGCCAAGCGCGGCGGGCAGTCCGGCGAGCGGCCGCTTCCAGCCGCCGGTGAACAGGTCGTGCAGGGTGAGCTTGGTGGAGACAATGGTCGGCTGCGCCTGAGGCGGGTCGGCCGCGGGGGTGGGGGGAAGATCCTGGATCGGCATCGTCGGACGCCTGTCTCCGGACCGATGAATGGTCCGGGTCCTTGCCTCGCCCACGGCGACAGGGGCTTGAACGCCCGTATGCGAAATGCCGCGAGTACTCACAGCGTACACCCCCGATCGCCGCTGCTGGTGCCGTAGGGGATGACGAGGGTGTCGCGGTGGCGCATCGCCCCGCAGGAGTAGACGACGTTGGGCACGTAGCCGTCGCGTTCCTGCGCGGCAGCGGTGATCGGTGGTTCGGGCAGGCTGGCGAGAACCCGCTCGGGGTGGTCGAGATCCAGCAGGAGGGCGCCGATGCTGTACGTCCGCATCGGGCCGACGCCGTGGGTCAGCACGAGCCAGCCCGCCTCGGTCTCGATCGGGGACCCGCAGTTGCCCACCTGGGTCAGCTCCCAGGGCCGGGCCGGGGCGTGCACGGTGGCGCCGACGCTCCAGGTCTGCATGTCCGGGGAGGTCGCGATGCTGGTGTTCTCCCGATCCCAGCGTTAGAGCGCCAGGTAGCGTCCGGCGACCTGCCGGGGGAACAGGGCCATGCCCTTGTTCACCGCAGCCGGGCCGGTCAGCTGCGTGATCTGAAAGGTGCGGAAGTCCGTGGTGTGCAGGCGCTGCGGGGTGACCGAGGAGCCGTCGAACGCGGTGTACGTCGCGTCGTACGAGACGGCGCCGTGCTCGTCGGTGAAGCGCACGAACCGGGCGTCCTCCATGCCGTGGCGCTCGGTCGGCGCGTGAGGCCAAAGGACGCGTTCGCTGATCGCGGTATCGCGCGGGAACCCGAGGTCGTAGCTAGACGCGGCAATCCAACGGATGCGTTCGATCGTGCGGTGGGTAGCCTGACGCTCGGTAAGACGCGCAGGCGGCCTCTCAATTGTCTGTTCGAGTTGCGCCGAGTCGAAGCGGCGGGGCAAGCGACCATGCACGGGTTGCACAACGCCGCGCCCTCGATCGCGTACTCGTGGGTGAAGTAGGAGCCGATCAGCAGGCGCCGCAGGCCGGAGAGCGTCGTGGCGCGGGGGATGCGGTGCGCGACGGTCTCGAAGTTAGCCGCGAACGTGCCGCGCAGGTCGCGATGGCGCGCGGCGAAGGACGCGAGGGCCGCGGACAGGGCCGCGTCCACCTCGCCGTCGCCGAGGGCCAGCACGCGCGCGATGACCAGTGCGGTGCGCGACTCGTGCTCGGGGACCTCCTCGCCGGGCACGAACAGCTTCGCGATCACCCGGCTCGGATCGGGGGTCAGCCGTTGGGGCGCACGGGTGACCAGTTCACGGACGGTGACGCTCGTCGTGGCTGCTGGCTGCTGGCTCATCGGCGCCCCGCGATCCTGATGCCCTGCTGCAGGGTGGAGATCAGCGCCAGGGTCGACTCAGCCCCCTGATTGACGCTGTGCCCCTGCGGGTGCAGGCCGTCATAGCCGCCGCCGCTACCTGGGTCGTGTAGCGCGACCTGCCGATCGTTCTCGCCGAGGAACCAGCCGACCGCGCGCTCGACCCCGGCGATCCATCGCGCGTCCCCACTCGCCTCGAACGCCCGGGCGCAGGCGTCGGCCAGAGCCGCGGCTTCGAGGGGCTGCTGGTCGAAGCCGGGTCGCGGCTCGCCTGCGTGCCAGCCCTGAGACCCGGTGGGCGAGAGGTGCCCCGGCCCGCTCTCGGTGGCCAGCAGCCACTCGAGCAGTTCGAGGCCGTGATAGCCGGCCTCGGCGTCCAGCAGCAACTGCCCCGCGGCGATGAGCACCTCGGGCAGCGCGGCGTTAGCGTAGCCGAGCCGGTCCTCGGGCCACGGCCAAGCCGAACCCGGCTCGGGCCGCTGGATCATCTTCGCCGCGTCGATGAGCAGGTCGATCGCGCCCTGGTGCGCGGGGCGCGCGGCCAGGATCTCCGCGGCGCCCAGCGCCGCGAAGGCCATCGAACGCGGCCAGGGCGAGCGTTGCTGGACGCTGGCGTCGAACGCGTACATGGCGTGTTCGCGCACCCAGGGCAGCGGTGAGCGGGCCGCGGCAGTGCCCAGCGCCCACAGTGCCCGACCCCACCAGTCCCCGAGCCCGGGCTCGTCCTGCCAGCGCCGGTCGAACCCGAGCCTGTTGCGAAAGCGGCCGTCAGAGCTCTGAGCATGCACCACAAAGGCCAGGTACCGCTCCGCGAGCGGGTCCGAGGATCCGGCCAGGTGCCACGGGGGCGGCTGGCGACACAGCACGACCAGGCCGCGGGCGACATCGTCGAGACAGTAGCCGTGCTCACGCCGCGGCGTGGCATAGCGAGCGTGTTCGAACAGGCCGGTGTCGTCGCTGAGCCGGGCCAGGTGGGTGAACGCGGCGTCCAGAAGGCCGGCGGTCGACCCGGTCACGACGCGACCACGGCCGGGGTGGCGGCCAGCAGCGTCTTCGCCAGGGCGCGGTAGCTGTTGGCGACGGCACTCCAGGTCAGGGCCGGGGCCAGCGTGGCGCAGCGTGCCGTCATCGCCTCGGCCAGGCCAGGCTCGGTCAGGACCCGGCGGATCGCGTGGGCCATCGCCCGCGGGTCCCGGTGCGGCACCACGAGCCCTGCTTCGCCGGCGAGCAGCTCGCGGGCGTGCGGGAACTCGGTGGCGACCACGGGACGCTGCGCCGCGACCGCCTCGATGAGCACCCCGGAGGTCACCTGGTCTTTGGATTCGTAGGGCAGCAGCACGACGTCCGCCTGGCGCACCATGTTCATCAGCGATCCGACTTCGCGGTACGTCGGGTCGAACTCGACCAGGTCGAGCACGCCCGCGGCCCGCGCTTGGCGGCGCAGGCTGTCGCGATAGGCCTCGCCTTGGACGGCGAGCACCTTCGGATGGGTCTGGCCGGCCACCAGGTACCGGGCAGCCGGTTGCAGGTCGCGCAGATGGCTGAGCGCGGCGATGGCCCATTCGATGCCCTTGCCGGGCCCGATCAGCCCCCAGGTCAGGATCGTCGGCCTGTGGTCGCGACCCGTCGATCTCGGCCGCCGCTTCGGTAGGGGCGGGGCACCGTGCGGAATGACGCTGAGACGGCCCTCGCCGATCAGATAGCCGGCCTCGAGGACGGCGGCAGCAGTCTGGGACAGAACGACGACCGCGTCCGACGCGTCGATGACGCGTTGCAGCACCAGCCGCTGATGCGGCGTCGGGCAGGCAAGCACCGTGTGCAGCACCGTGATCACCGGGATCTGCACGCGATCGAGCACGTCGAGCACATCTGCGCCGTCCAAGCCGCTGTAGATGCCGTATTCGTGCTGCAGGATCAGGACGTCGTAGCGGTTGAGCACCTCGGCCGTGCGGCTCGCGCTAAGCGGGCGCACGGTGATCGTTGCGGCTGCCGGTTCCTGCCGCACCGTCTGGTACGCCCCGTCGACGACCTGCACGACACCGCACCGGCTGCCGGCCATCGGATTCGACAGATGACGCAGCAGCGCCGCGCAGAACGTGGCCAGCCCACATTGAGTAGGCGGATAGGTACTCAGGAAACCGTAGTTAACCATCAGCGGCACGCCTCACAGGACATCGAGGTCGGACGGTCGGAGACTCGATGGCGCGAGCGGCCGGCCTCACGCGGAGCAGACCCTCCTTGAAAACCCGACCGCGTGGCCTGTCGGTGGCGTTCAAGCGCCAGGAAGGCGAACCAGAATCAACAGCCGTGCGCGTGACGCGAGAGATCCGCACCCCGAGGCGGGGCTTGTCGGATTCGGAAGGGACATACGAGGTGTACCGAAAGAAGAAAGCGTCACCGTAGCTGCCGGTCCGGCCACAGTAGCATTCCCGCGAAGACGCGGAAGCGGGGATCAGCGCTCGCACTCGCCGCCCGAAGCGCCGCGCCGTGCCCCGCCGGGGGATGGCGCCCGGGCGGCCCGCTGCCTCGTTCCCTACACGTGGACGCGGCGCGCGTCGAGCCGGGCCGGGTCGGGCCAGCGCACGTCTCTGGCCCAGCCGAGTCGCTCGAACGTGCGGATCAGCTCCGCCGATAGGTCGATCTGGCGTCGGTCGACCCCGTGTCGGGCGCAGGTCGGGTCGCTGTGATGCAGGTTGTGCCAGCTTTCGCCGAGCGAGAGCAGGGCCAGTGGCCACAGGTTGGTGGCCCGGTCGTGCTCGCGGGTGGTGAACGGGCGGGTTCCCAGCACGTGGCACAGCGAGTTGACGCTCCAGGTGACGTGCTGCAGCAGGCCGATGCGTACCAGGCCGGCCCAGATCAGCGCGGTGAACGCGGCGTACCAGGTGCCGCCGATCGCGAGGCCCGCCAAGAACGGCAGGGCCAGTGAGGCGACGCACAGGAGCGGGAACGCGCGCGCCAGCGCGGTCATCATCGGTTCGGCCGTCAGGTCGGGGGCGTAGCGCTCGTGCGAGGTCGGATCGTTGCCGAACAGCCAGCCCGCGTGTGCGTGCACCAGGCCGCGTAGCTGCGCGACCGGCCCGGTGCCGTACCGGTAGGGCGAATGCGGATCGCCGGGCCGGTCGGAAAACGCGTGGTGCCGCCGGTGCGCGGCGACCCAGCTGATCACGTCGCCCTCGAAGCTCATCGAACCAGCCACGGTCAGCGCCGCGCGCAACCGCGGCCCCGCCCGGAAGGCCCGGTGCGTCAGGCAGCGGTGGAAGCCGACGGTCACGCCGAAGCCGGTGACCAGATAGAACACCACGGCTAGAACTGCGTCGGTCGGCCCTAGCCCGTGACCCCACAACAACACCGCGGCGAGCACCAGGCCCGCGAACGGGGCGGCGACCAGAAGCCAGGTCACCGCGATCTGCAGTATTCGCTCGGCGCGCGGCCGCGCTGGCGCGCCGACCTCGGGAAACGCGCTGAGCCCGTCGTACAAGCCTGACGCGGCGGCGCGCTGCGGGGCTTCGGACTCCGGTGAGGCGGCATGGGATGCAATGGCGGTGGTGGGAGCGTCGCCGACAACTGTGGTTTCGACTGTCGTGCAATCGCAGGTATCAACGGCCGCAGCCGGTGTCTCAGGCAAGATCTCGTCCTCGCGCAGATGGTGGGCAGCGAGGCGGATCCCGGGTCGGCGAATGGTCCAGACCTGGCCGTGAGCTCGGACTTGCTGCGGTGCGGGTGTTCCGGCTGAGTATGCGGCATCCGCCGCTGTGGGTCGAGGGCCGTGGCCGGGCACTGCATGCGCGCCTGGCGCTACCACCTTACCGCCCCGTGATGTTGATCAAGGCGAGGGCCGTTCGATCGCACGGATCGGGCATAGGCTCTACGTGACGGCCGCGTAGCCGGCCGTGTCGGTGCTTGTCCCGGCGACCGCTTCGACGATGGCGGTCGGGACGCTGAAAGTCCGGGGTCGGTCCGAGACGACCGCGCAGGTCGATCCGACGCACGCCGGTTTTTGGCAGTTCCGATGTAGGGAGATGGCGGCTTCTGGCGCGAGGCCGGTCATCTGACGCAGCCGTCTTTCGCCGAAACCGCGGTCATCCCGCAAGAGTGGCAATGCCCCGGCTGTGGCCAACTGGCCGGACGCGACCGCGACAGGCCGCCGGTCCCGGTGCCCTTCGCCCCGTACAAGACACATCTGGCGTACGTGCATGAACGACGCAGCGACACCGAAGGGGAGATTCTGCTGGCCGAAGCGCTGGCCAGACTCCGTACAGGCGCCTGACAGCTCAACCCGCCGCGTTGAGAATGAATTCAGCGGTTACTTCCCGACCGGGCGCCTACTGCGCGTCTGGCGTCGGCTGCGCGGCTTTGACGAGCCGCCGATGATCAGCTCCCGTTGCCTGCCGCGTTGTTCCTCGCGCGAGGGTCGCGACGGATCGTGGGCAACGCGCCGATGTACTGGTCACTGGCCTGCAGCCACTCGTGGCATGCTTCGCGCATCGCCCGGTCCGCGGCGGCGTGCTCGACGGAACGCGTCCTGTTCTCCCGGTCCGGCTGATGCTCCGTATCGTGCAGGATGTCGACGAGGCACCGCTGCCTGACGCCCAGTGCCGTGAGTGCTTCGTCGTGGCGATTGATCACTACGTCCAGCTCGTCCATTGGTCGATGAAGGTGCGGGTGACCTTACGGCCCGCCTCCTTCGTCCCCTTTCCATCCATGCGCACGAATTTCTCGCATGCGTCTTAGCAATGATCTTCCTGGCCGGATCGCTCGGGCTTCGGATAGCGGATAAGGACCTGCGCCCGATCAGGCGATCCCGACGTCCGTGCGCTCAAGCCTGCTGAGCAGAGCCCCGGTCTCCTCGGCCACGCGGTAGTAGAAGGTGCGGGCTTGCCGCTCCCCGTGCTGCGCGTGCTCGAGTCGTTCCCGGGCCGTGGTGGGCACCGGGGAGTGCGGCGTGCTCGGCGCCGCATGGAAGAACTGCGAGGCCCGTTCCGCGCGCTCGCACGCCGAGCGCCACGCGCGTTGGGCGGCCCGGCGCCGCTCAAGAAGCTGATCGCGGCTCTCAGCCGGCCGAGAACCTGGCACAAGCGCGGAAGCTGATCCGGATGCGGTGCGCCGCTGCCCGCTGCCGTCTCGGCTCAGACGAGTGTGGTCTGTTGTTGGGAGGGCGTCCATCGGACCGCCGATCTTCTCGCAGCAGCGAGAGGTTTTAGCCTCACCACGAGGCGAAGTCGTCATGTCATATTACACACGGACGCTCACTCAGTGCGGCCGTCGCTCTAGCCCGGGCTGCCCGCAGGCGACTTCGCGGTCTGGCACGAGCAGCGACACCGCGCGTGTCGTGCCAGCCGCAGGCGCCGGACGGATGCAGGTCAGCGGCCTCGGCCGCGGAAGTGTTGCGAGGCCTTCGCCGCTCCCGCGGTGCCGGAGGATGCGGCGCTCGACAAGCGCAGAGCCCTTCCG
>NZ_DASRGV010000005.1:0-6932 GCF_035650855.1 Actinocrinis sp.
ATCGACGGGCCGAAGATCGCCATCAGCGCGAAGAAGAGGAAGATGCCGAGACCGACCGCGATCTTGGGCGACTTCAGGATGCGCAGCATGCTCAGGCCTCCTGCCGGGTGCGCGGGTCGAGCAGCACGTACACCGTGTCGGCCAGCAGGTTGGCCGCCAGCACGGCGAAGGTGATGATCAGGAAGATGCCCTGGATGAGCGGGTAGTCGACGTTGGTCACCGCGCTCAGCAGCAGGTTGCCGAGGCCGGGGTAGGAGAAGACCAGCTCGGTCAGCAGCGAGCCGGCCACCACGAAGCTGAGCGCGTTGGCGAACCCCGAGATGCTCGGCAGCACCGCGTTGCGCGCCGCGTAGTAGATCACCCGCCGGTTCGGCAGCCCCTTGGCCTGCGCCACCAGGACGTAGTCCTCGTCCATGGTGGTCACCATCATGTTGCGCATGCCGACGATCCAGCCGGCCACCGAGCTGACCACGATGGTCAGCGCGGGCAGGACCGCGTGCTGTATCGCGCTGCCGATGAAGCCGGGGTTCAGGCCGATCACGTAGTTGTTGGTGTCGTAGCCCTTGAAGTCCGAGGGGAACCAGTGCAGCTGCTCGGCGAAGAAGTACAGGAACACCGTGGCCAGGAAGAAGTACGGGATGGCCTGGAAGAAGGTGGCGGTAGGCAGCACCTGGTCGAGCACCGTGCCGCGCTTCCAGCCGACCAGCGCGCCCACCAGGGTGCCGATCACGAAGCTGAGCACCGTGGCGGTGCCGACCAGGATCACCGTCCACCACAGCGCGGAGCCGATCACGCTGGTCACCGTCTCCGGCGAGTGCGAGACCGAGATGCCCAGGTTGCCCTGGAACAGCTGGCCCCAGTAGTGCCAGTACTGGGAGAGCAGCGACTGGTGGGTGCCCATGCCGAACTGCGCCTCGAGGGCGGCCACCGAGTTGTGGTCCAGGCTCGGGCCGGCCGCGGCCATCATCGCCTGCACCGGGTTGCCCGGCATCATGTGCGGCAGGAAGAAGTTCACGCTGATGGCCACGAACGCGGTCACCGCGTAGAACATGAGTCTGCGTATCAGGGTAGGCATTGTCTTCCTACGGCACCCTTCAGGCGGTTCTGGGGAAGGAGGGCGGCGGTTCGGCGGCGCAGCCACAGCTGCCGCGCACCACGACCTGCACCGGCAGCACCAGCTGCCGATCGTCAGGACGTTCGCCGCTGATCATCGAATAGAGCACGTCGAAGGCCATCGCGCCGAGGTCCTGGATGGGCTGGCGCACCGTGGTCAGCTGCGGCACCAGGTGCCGCGCGACCGGAATGTCGTCGAAGCCGGTCACCTTCACCTCGCCCGGCACGTGGTAGCCGCGCTCGTGCAGCGCGTGCAGCACGCCGAGCGCGGTCTGGTCGTTCGCGCAGGCGATCGCGTCCGGCATGGCCGCCCCGGAGTCGAGCAGGGTCCTGATGACGCGGGCGCCGCCGGCCGCGCTGTACTCGCCGGTCCAGTGCGGTCCCGCGATCACGCGCACGTCGTACTCGGCGGCGGTCTCGCGCACCACACGGGCACGCGCGACGCTGTCGGGGCTGTCGGCGTGACCTGACAGGTACGCGATGCTCGCGCAGTGGTGCACCTCGATCAGATGCTTGATCAGGTCGCGCATGCCGCCGATGTTGTCGCCGCTGATGTTGACGCTGGCCCGGGTCGGCGTGCCGGCCAGGGTCACCACCGGCACCCGGTCGGCCAGCCGCACGATCCCGGACGGGGTGAGCACCCGGTCGTGCAGCAGCATCCCGTCGCTCTTGCCGGCCAGGTTGGCGATCCGCGGCCCGGGGGTGTGGTCGTCCACATCCACCGAGCTGAGCAGCAGGTCGAAACCGCGGTGCTGGGCGGCGATCTGCACGCCCCGGTTGATGACGTCGACGAATGCCAGGTTCTCCGACTCGTCCTCGAACACCGGGTCGTCCGGCGGCCCGAACGGGGCGCGCCGGTAGACCACCGCGATGATCTCCTTGAGCCGGCTGGAGAGGGCGCGGGCCGCCCCGTCCGGCACGAAACCGAGCTCGGCCACCGCGCGCAGCACCCGGTCACGGGTCTCCGGCCGTGGCGTGGCGTGGCCGTTGAGCACCCGGGAGACGGAGGCGATGGAGACCCCTGCGTGCCGCGCGACGTCGTAGATCGTCAGCGGGGCCGCGGCCTTGCGTGGTTCTGCGGTCAACAGATCGGCGGTCGCCGCTTCCGGGGAAAGCAGCGCGGTGTCGAACGCTGAGTCCGCAGCGTGGTCTGGCGTCACGTCTTCGGGCACCACGGTTCCCTCCCTTCGGGATGCGGCATTGCATTCGGGAGCACTGCGGGTGTTTCGAGTGGGTTGGTCCGGCTGCGCTAGGTTCGGCGTGCTGCTGAGAACAGAATGGAACAAAAGCACACAATCCCGTCCAGGTAAGCGCTTGCGTAAGCGCTTACCCCTCGGGGATGCCGGAAACGTACATCCTTGAGAGCGCTCTCACAACCCCCCCGACCGCAACCCCGTCGAACGTTACTTCTCCGTTACCGGACGCGGCGGGAAAGCAAGCAAAGGGCCTGCTACGGCGAAGAAGCCGTGGCAGGCCCTGTCTGCGCTGGTGTCAGCGGTGTTACGGAGTATCGGTGGGCACTGGCTTACGCGGGCCGGCGGGACTGCACGAAGCGAAATCTCGACGCGACGAAGCCGTGGTCCGTGTAAGTGGCGTTCGCGGCCGGGTTCAGCCCGGTGCCGTGGTAGTCGGAGAAGCCGGAGGACTGGTTCATGTACACCGCGCCGGTCAGGTTGATCGACAGGTTGGCGCCCGCGTCCCAGGTCGCCTCCTCCGCGGCCGCGACGACCGACTCGTCGGTCGAGTACACCGCGGCGGTCAGCGCGCCGTGCTGCGAGACGGTGCGCCGGTACAGCTCGATCGAGTGCTTGGTGTCCTCGGTGGCGATGAGGAAGGAGACCGGGCCGAACCATTCGTGCTCGTACACGCTCGCGTCGGCCGCGTCCACGGCCGCGATCAGCGGAGTGCGCACGGTGGCCTCGGGGAATTCGGGGTGCTTCACCACGCGCGAGGCCAGCACGGTCTTGCCGACGCCCTCGGCCTGCGCCAGCCGCTCGGTGATGAACAGGTTGACGACCGCGCCGAGCACGGCGGTGGCCCGCGCGTCGTCGCCGAGCAGCTTGTCCACCGCGGCGGCCAGATCCGCGCCGAACTGCTCGAAGGACTTGACCTCGTCGCCGACCCGCACTCCGCCGCGTGGCACCAGCAGGTTCTGCGGCGAGGTGCACATCTGCGCCGTGTAGAGCGAGAGCGAGAAGGCGAGGTGGTCGAGCGCGGCAGGGTACTGATCCGGCGCGAAGGAGTCCACGATGATGGTGTTGACCCCGGCCTTCTCGGTGAAGACCTGAGCCTGCGCGGCGTTGCGCTCGAGCCAGTCCCCGAACTCGTTGGAGCCGGTGAAGTCGATGATGCGCACCTCCGGCCGCAGCGCGAGGGTCTTGGCCAGTCCCTCCTGCGGGGCCTCGGCGGCCAGCGCGACCAGGTTCGGGTCGAAGCCGGCCTCGGCCAGCACCCGCCGGGCGACCTGCACCGTCAGCGCCAGCGGCAGGATCGCGTTCGGGTGCGGCTTGACCAGCACCGCGTTTCCGGTGACCAGGGAGGCGAACAGGCCCGGGTAGCCGTTCCAGGTGGGGAAGGTGTTGCAGCCGATCACCAGGGCGATTCCGCGCGGCACCGCGACCCACTTCTTGGCCAGCCGAATCGGCGGGCGCGAGCCCTGCGGCTTCTCCCACACCGCTTGTGACACGTGAGAACTCATGGCCGAGTATCCATATACGACCGCTTCGAGCCCGCGGTCCTGCGCATGTGGTCCGGCGGCCTGGAACGCCATGCCGAACGCCTGTCCCGAGGTGTGCATAGCAGCGTATGAGACCTCGAAAGACAGCTCATTGAGCTGAGTCAGGATCTCGACGCACACGGCCGCCCTGACCTCGGCCCCCGCGTCCCGCCAGGCCGGCAGTCCGGCCGCCATCGCGGGCAGCAGGGCGTCGGCGTCGGCATGTGGATAGGTGATGCCGAGTTCGAACCCGTACGGCGAGCGCTCGGCGCCGACCCGGCCGTCGGTGCCGGCCTGCTCCAGCGGGAACTCGCCGCCGAGCAGCCCGTCGAACCAGGCCTTCCCGGCTGCGGCGCGCTCCTGCGGGTAAGCCTTGATCTGCTCCGGGAAGTGCGTGAAGAACTCGCGGGTGCGGATCGCGGCCAGCGCGGCGTCCAGGGTAGGACGGTGGCGGGCGACCAGGTCGGCGGCGTTGCCGGTCATGGCGGCTCCTTGCGAGGATGCGGGATTGCGCGGGCGGATTGCGCTCGCGTTCTACGGTCAGGGTAACCGAACGTTCGGTAGTCTGGCAGGGGCGCGGCAGACGGCGCGCCTTGAGGAGGAGGCCACATCGTGGTGAGCACGCCCCCCGCTGCCGTCTCCGCGGCCGCCGCTTCGGCCGTAGGACGCCGGGACAGCCACAGCGTCGAGTCGCTGCTGTCCGTCGCGGTCGAGGTCTTCAACGTGCGCGGATATGACGGCACGTCGATGGAGGACCTGGCGAAGGCGGCCGGCATCACCAAGTCCTCGATCTACCACCACGTCTCGGGCAAGGAGGAGCTGCTGCGCCTCGCCGTCACGCGCGCGCTTGACGGCCTGTTCGCGGTCCTCGACGAACCGGGCGCGCGCGAGGGCCGGGCCGCCGACCGGCTCGAGTACGTGGTCCGCCGCACCTGCCTGGAGCTGGTCGGGAACCTGCCGCACGTCACCCTGCTGCTGCGGGTGCGCGGCAACACGGCCGCCGAGCGGGACGCGCTGGACCGGCGCCGCGACTTCGACCACCGGGTCGCCGGGCTGGCCGCCGCGGCGATCGACGAGGGGGACCTGCGCGCCGGCCTCGACCCGCGGCTGACCGCGCGCCTGGTCTTCGGCATGGTCAACTCGATCTCCGAGTGGTACCGGCCGGGCGGGCGCGGCGCCGAGAAGGAGGCCGGAGAGCTGGCCGACGCCCTGACCGGCATCGTGTTCGACGGATTGCGCAACCGCGCCTGACGGTCAGACCTTCGAGCAGTCGTTCATCCCACAGTGTGGACACCGCCCCGCGCTTCACGCAGACTGGGGCCGTACGCCCAACCGAACCTTCGGTCGGGAACCGAGTGCCGGCCCCGTGGAGAACCCATGACGCTGCTCGACCTCCCTGTGGCGGCCACCCGCGGCAACCCCGCGGCCGCCGCCTCGTACTGGGACACCGACCCGCTGCGCTATCTCGATGAGCACGGCGCGCCGGTCGAGGGGGGCCTGCGCCCCGCCCCGGAACTGCTCGCCGCCGACCGGCTGCTGGCCCTCTACCGGGCACTGTGCCTGGCCCGCGCCTTCGACACCGAGGCGACAGCCCTGGTGATGCAGGGACACCTGGCCGTGTATCCCTCCTCGCGCGGGCAGGAGGCGTGCCAGGCCGCGGCGGCGCTCTGCCTCCAGGCGCAGGACTGGCTCTTCCCGACCTACCGGGACACCGCCGCGCTCGCGGTGCGCGGAATCGACCCGGTCGAGGCGCTGACGCTGCTGCGCGGCTCCTGGCATTGCGGCTACGACCCGAAGCAGTGGCGCACCGCCCCGCAGTGCACCCCGCTGGCGACTCAGGCCCCGCATGCGGTCGGCCTGGCCCTGGCCGCGAAGATGGCCGGCGACCCGGTGGTCGCGCTGTGTCTGCTCGGGGACGGTGCGACCAGCGAGGGCGACTTCCACGAGGCCTGCAACAGCGCCGCGGTGTATCAGGCGCCTGCGGTGTTCCTGGTGCAGAACAACCAGTACGCGATCTCCGTCCCGCTGCGCAAGCAGACCCACGCCCTGTCCCTGGCCGGCAAGGGCGTGGGCTACGGGATGCCGGGCGTGCGCGTCGACGGCAACGACGTCATCGCCCTGATGCACGTCCTCGGCGAGGCGATGGAGCGGGCGCGCACCGGAGGCGGCCCGACGCTGATCGAGGCGATCACCTACCGGATCCGGCCGCACACCAACGCCGACGACGCGACCCGCTATCGCGACCCGGGCGAAGTAGACCTCTGGCTCGCCCGCGACCCGGTGCAGCGCCTGGCCCGCTATCTGACCGCGACCGGCCGCCTCGACGAGGGGCTCGACTCGGCGATCGCCGAAGAGGGCGCGAAGTACGCGGCCGCGATGCGGGCACGGCTGACCCTCGAACCCGAGGTGGATCCGGCCGACATGTTCGACCACGTATTCGCCACTCCGACGCCGCAGCTGCGCGCGCAGCGAGCCATGATCGAGGCCGAACTCGCCGCCGCGCAGAAGGACGAAGCGAACGGCGGGGAGGCCTGATGTCCGTGGCGACCGCTTCCCCCTCCGTTCCGGCCGCGTCCCCGTCCGTCCCGGCGGTCTCCGTTCCCGCGCCCGCCAAGCCCGCCACCGTCACCCTCGCCAAGGCGCTCAACCAAGCGCTCGCCGACGCGATGGCGGCGGACGAGCGGGTCGTCGTCTTCGGCGAGGACGTGGGCGAACTCGGCGGCGTCTTCCGGATCACCGACGGCCTGGCCGCGAAGTTCGGCGAGAACCGCTGCTTCGACACCCCGCTGGCCGAGGCCTCCATCCTGGGCACCGCGATCGGCATGGCCATGTACGGCTACCGCCCGGTGGTCGAGATGCAGTTCGACGCCTTCGCCTACCCGGCCTTCGAGCAGCTTGTCAGCCATCTGTCGAAGATGCGCAACCGCACCCGCGGCGGCCTGCCGATGCCCATCGTCATCCGCATCCCCTACGGCGGCGGCATCGGCGGCGTCGAGCACCACAGCGACTCATCAGAGGCCTACATCGCGCACACGCCGGGCATCCAGGTGGTCACCCCGGCGACGGTCGACGACGCCTACTGGCTGCTGCGCAGCGCGATCGC
>NZ_DASRGV010000006.1:0-9193 GCF_035650855.1 Actinocrinis sp.
TACCGGCAGAAGGTGCTGCGTGCGGCCAGTCGCAACACGGTCTACCCGTACGAGCTGACCGCGATGCTCGGCAGGTTCGCCGAGTACGACCTCGATGACGCCCACGAACTGGTCCCGGTGGACCGGCCGAAGGGGCTGAACAAGGCGGCGATCGTCGCCGGCGTGGTCACCACGCCGACCCAGCTGCACCCCGAGGGCGTCACCCGGGTCGCGCTGCTGGGGGACCCGACCAAGTCGCTCGGCGCGCTCTCCGAGCCCGAGTGCCGGCGCGTGATCGCGGCCCTGGACCTGGCCGAGCGCATGCGGGTGCCGCTGGAGTGGTACGCGCTGTCGGCCGGAGCCCGCATCTCGATGCAGTCCGGCACCGAGAACATGGACTGGGTCGCCGCCGCGCTCAAGCGCATCGTGCAGTTCACCCAGGACGGCGGCGAGATCAACATCGTGGTGGCCGGCATCAACGTCGGCGCGCAGCCCTACTGGAACGCCGAAGCCACGATGCTCATGCACACCAAGGGCATCCTGGTGATGACCCCCGACTCCGCGATGGTGCTGACCGGCAAACACTCCCTGGACTTCTCCGGCGGCGTCTCAGCCGAGGACAACTTCGGCATCGGCGGCTACGACCGCGTCATGGGCCCCAACGGCCAAGCCCAGTACTGGGCGCCGAACCTGACCGCCGCGCGCGATGTGCTCATGGCGCACTACGAGCACACCTATGTGGCCCCCGGCGAACCGGGCCCGCGGCGCGCGACCACCAGCGACCCGTTCGACCGCGACGTCTCCAGCTACCCGCACGCCGTCGAGGGCAGCGACTTCACCACCGTCGGACAGATCTTCTCCGCGACCGCGAACCCGGACCGCAAGAAGGCCTTCGACATCCGCACCGTCATGCGCGCCCTGGCCGACCAGGACCACCTGGTGCTCGAACGCTGGGCCGGCATGGCCGACGCGGACACCGCCGCGGTGCAGGACGTACACCTGGGCGGCATGCCGGCCTGCCTGCTGGGCATCGAGTCGCGGCCGGTGCCGCGCCGCGGCTTCCCGCCCACCGACGGACCCGACACCTACACCGCCGGCACCCTCTTCCCCCAGTCCTCCAAGAAGGCGGCCCGCGCGATCAACGCCGCCAGCGGCAACCGGCCGCTGGTGGTGCTGGCCAACCTCTCCGGCTTCGACGGCTCCCCCGAATCCATGCGCAAGCTCCAACTGGAGTACGGCGCGGAGATCGGCCGCGCGATCGTCAACTTCCGCGGCCCGATCGTGTTCTGCGTGATCTCCCGCTACCACGGCGGCGCGTTCGTGGTCTTCTCCAAAGCCCTGAACCCGAACATGACCGTGCTCGCCATCGACGGCTCCTTCGCCTCCGTGCTCGGCGGCGCCCCCGCCGCCGCCGTGGTCTTCTCCGGCGAGGTCAACACCCGCACCGCCAACGACCCGCGCCTACGCGAGCTGGAGACCCGCATCACCGCCGCCACCGGCGCCGAACGCGCCGCACTGACCGCGGAGCTGGACGAGCTGCGCGCGAGCGTGCGCGCGGAGAAGCTCAGCGAAGTGGCCGCCGAGTTCGACCACGTACACGACATCCGGCGCGCTGTCGAAGTCGGCTCGGTCGACGCCGTCATCCAAGCCTCCGAACTGCGGCCCCGGATCATCGGGATCCTCGAGCGCAGGCGCGAGGCAGCAGCCTGAGACGGAAAGTCCCGTGCGCCCGATCCGGGAAGTTTTGTCACAAGCGGCTCCAGGTAACGGTTATCTCAAATCCTGTTATGCGGAAAGGCTGGCGATAACGCCTTAGCGCAGGTTGGCGACGCCTCCCGCCTGCGTCTTCTCCGCGATTGCCGAACACTGGGCACGTTGAGAGAACCCGCCGCGCCACGCGGACTTCATCATTTCTCTTGCTCTGTCGTGATCCGCGGCCGGCCGCGACCGCCGCCGTGCCGCAGCCGACACGGCTTCACCGTTCTCGACCGGGAGGCACAGGCTTTCGCCAAAGCAGAGAATCCGCCGGCGCGCGCCTTCAACCTCGCGCCGCCCGCCGGGTCGGCATCCTCATACAATCAGCCTCCTGAGACGCCGGGCCGGTCCCGCCTCGGCGGGTGACTCGCCAGCGGTAAGCGTCTCGTCAGCGGGACGGCGTAAAACTACTATCCGAAGTAGACGGAACGAGCGCGCTCCCACACCACCGCGCAGTACGGGAGCGCCCTCAACCAGGGAATGGACCAGCAGCGTGGCCGAGCCGAATCTCGTCGCCTTCCACAAGACGTCGACGTGGCCCACGGTGCCACATTACGTGGCACTCAATCACAGTCGACGTAGTCTGATACGCCTGCTGGGCGACCGTCCGGATGCCGCGGGACTGCTGGTGTGGGCCTGCCACGGGATCGACATGTTAGACCTCGTACGCCACCTCACGGCGAACTGCCACAGGGCGGAAGCGGTCCTCACCGGACGCCTGCGGACCACGCCGGAGACGGCGCGGCCCGATCAGCTCAGCCTGCCCGAGCTGCTGGAGGAGTGGGAGCGCAGCGGAAGTGTGGTGGAGCGCGCCCTACGCAGCGCGCACGGCCAGGCCGGCGCGCTGCTGGTGATGGACAGCTTCACGCACGAGCTCTACGCCCGGCGCACGCTCGGCTCCCCGGAGCCTGGCTGCCATCCGGCGATGCCGGCCTCCTTCGACGTGGTGGTCGGCGGGGCCGGCGCGGTGGTGGGCAGGCTGGCGCTGCCGGCCATCCGGTTCGTCACGGACGGCGCGACCTGGATCGTCGGCCACGGAGAGCCTGCCGTGTCGGTGGAGGCCAAGCCCATGGACTTGTACCGTTCGCTGGTCGGTCAGCTGACGCTGCGTGAGATCCGGCGGCTGGACTGGTCGGCGGACCCGGAACCGTGGCTCCGGGTGTTCTCCTGGGGTCCCTTCTTCCCGCCGGACGAGCCTGAAGTCGCGGAAGACTGATACGCAGGGGGCGTCTTAGCCGGGCCGGCGCGGGTGTTCGGAAGCGGTTCTCGGTTCAGTGCGGATCGAAACCGCTCACGGAGCTTCAATGCCAAGCGGTACCGGAATTCAGCGTCGGCCTGCCGTGGCGCCGACGGGAATACGCCGGCAGCCGGGCACGCCCCAGTTGTCGAGCTCTGGCAGCGCCAACAGGATCGGCAGGTCCAGGACCGTGGCACGGCGCAGGCAGATGTCCTGCTTCACGATAGTGGTGTGCGGCTGCACGGTGACCTCGTCGCCGGCCCCGAGGAACCGCGGGCGCCGGGCCCACGGCCGCGGGTCCACTTCCCCCACGCCGACCGCGGCAGCGCGGACGTACCAGGTCCCCCGCGGCACACCGGTCAGCGTGTAGGGGCCGGAGCCGTCGAGGACGGCGCAGGCCACCGGCACGCCCTCGATCACCGGGCTGGAGAACAGTCCGACATAGGTCCGGGTCGGGCCGCCCTCCTCCGGGACTTCCACGGTCCCGCTGACCTCGCCGACCCGGCCGGTGACCAGCGGCCGAGCGCGGCCAGCCAGCGAGTGCCCGCCCATCATCGACTTGGCCCGGTACCGGCCCGGCGAGGCGCCGACGCTGCGGCTGAACCGGCTGGTGAAGGTGCCCAGGCTGTTGTAGCCGACCATGTAGGCGATGTCGGTGACGCTCATCGGGGTCTGCAGCAGCAGGTTTTTGGCCTTGAACAGGCGGATCGCGGACAGGAAGCGGCCGGGCGAGGTTCCCGTCATCGACCGGAAGACCCGGGAGAAGTAGAACTTACTAAGGATCGCGGTGTCCGCGATCTCGTCCAGCGACAACGGCTCGTTGTACCGGATCCACATCGTGGCAATGGCGTGCTCAATGGCGAGCTGGGTCAAGTCCATCGTTTTCGGCATCTCCCGTGTCAGGCGGCGACGCGCCGGCTCAGCGTTCCCCGCGTCCCCGCACCGTTCTGCGACGTCGACGATCGGCCGACCGTGCGAGGCCCCCCTGGGATGCCCGAAAGATCCCTGCGCGCAGGCATGAGCCACGACTACTCGGTGCGCTGCGCGCAATAGCTCCGCACGCGTCTGAGTATCAGGGCTCTGGCGAATCTCCAGCTTCTCCGTCATTGCCCACCTGACGATCCGTAGACCTCCACTCGCGGTCCGCTACCGGCGCAGGCCCGCCAGCCGCTCGCCCGAGGTGAAAGTCGGGTTTCCGCTGCTGCACACCGCGTCCGCGGCGAAGCGAACCCACGCCGATGCGCGCACTGCCGCAGACACCTACCGCGCCCGCACCCGGTATTCATCGGTCGCCGACGGGTCGGCTCGAAGAAATCGAGCCGCGGCAGCGGATGCGGCGCCCGACGCGCTTGACGGGCGCCGGACGGTGACCGCGCGGCGCGCCGTCCGCGCAGCTTGGGAGAAGTCGCGGCCCACCCCGTCCGCCTACGCTCGCGGGGAATCGCCCTGTTTTCCCCTACAGCTCGCTGAGGAGTCTGCGATGCCCGAGGCATTCAAGACGCCGCCGGGACTGGCCGTCCAGGCCGGCACCGTGCCCCTGCTCGTGGCGGCCGCAGCCGCCGCCGAACGCCACGGCCTGCCGGCGCTGTGGTCGAGCGAGTTCTACGACCGCTCGGCGGTGGTGACGCTCGCGGCGCTGGCCGGTGCCACGAGCCGGGTCCGGCTCGGATCGTCGATCGCGTGGGCGTTCGGCCGCACGCCGGTCACCGTCGCCACCGACTTCCGCTCGCTCGACCAGCTCGCGCCCGGCCGGGTGAGCCTCGGGCTCGGCCCGGGCAATCCGCAGGTCGTCGCCGAGTGGCACGGTCTGGACGAACCGCGGCCCGCGGCGCGGCTGGCGGAACTCGTCACGCTGATCCGCGAGATCTGGGCGGTGCACGAGCGGCCCGTGGCGCATGACGGGACCTTCTACCGGTGCATCTTGCCGGCCGATCCGACGCTGCCGCCGCTGGCCGGCTCGGGCCCGCCGATCCTGCTGGCCGGTGGACGGTCGGCGATGACGCGGGTGGCCGGGGCGGTGGCGGACGGCCTGATCGGCATGCCGGTGGCCAGTCCCGATTTCGTCGCGCAGGTGATCCGGCCGACGCTGGCCGAGGGCGCCGCGCGGACGGGCCGGGGCGGCGCTGTACCGATCACCGGCATGACGATCTGCGCGATCGCCGACACGACGGCGCGGGCCCGGGCCGTGGCCGCGATGCAGCTCGCCGTCTTCATCGTCCGCCGCTCCTGCGCGGAGCTGGTGGCCTTCCACGGCTTCGAGCGCGAGGTCGCCGCCGTCGGCGAGGCGGCCGCGCGCCGGGACTTCCCGGCGATGGCCGCTGCCATCCCGGATCGGATGCTGGACCTGCTGACGGTCTACGGCACGCCGGAAGAGGCCCGGCAGCGGTACCGCGAGGTGTTCGACGGAGTCTACGAGGAATCCCTGCTGTTCGCCTCCGGTAAGGGCCGACCGTCGGCCGGGTTCCAGGATGAGATAGCAGCGGTCTGCGAAACCTTCGCCACGGTATGACGGTATGACCGCGTGAGGGCGCGACAGTCTGACGGTCCTTCGGATCGACGGCCGGGGTGCTTCCCGTCGAGGCGGGAAGCACCCCGGCCGTCGCGTTGCCGTGGAACTTCTATTTGCGCACCTGAAGGTGCCCGCCGAGCAGGTACTGCCCCACGGTTTCGTAGTGCGAGTGGGAAAGCGCCAGATGCTTGGTGACCGAGTGCACATCCCGGAAGCACCGCTCCAGCCGGCTGGTGGCGTACAGCGACGTGGACCCGGCAAGGGTGTATGCGGTGTCCACGGCCGCCATCGCGTTCTCGGCGAGGGTGGCGGACGCGAGCCGGATCAGAGCACTGACGCTCTCGTCGCCGCTGCCGCCGCCGGACTCCAACATGCGGGCGGCATCGTGGAGCACGACTCGGGAGGAGTGCACCATCATCTCGGCGCGGCCCAGCCGGTCCTGCACCACGCCGCTGTCGGCCAGCGCGACGGTGCCGCTGGCCGGGACCTTGCCCGCGGCCATCTCCTTGAACGCCTCCAGCGCCTCGGCGGCGATACCGAGCGCGACCGGCGCGGTGCTCATCGGCCCGAAGTCGAAGTAGCTCACCGGGTAGCCGCGCTCGGGGCGCTGTGGCGGCGTGCCACCCATCTGACTCTTGCGAACGCCCAGTTCGTCGGGGACGAAAAGCTCGTCGACGGAGTAGTGGTTGCTGCCGGTACCGCGTAGCCCGACGGTGTACCACGTGTCCCGGATCACCGCTTTGGAGGCTGGGACGAAGAGCATCGCGATGTCGGGTCCCGTCTCAGTCACCACGGGCACGCCCCCGTGGGTGACCAGCGCGGTGCACAGCAGCCAGTCGGCGTGCGCGGAGCCGCTCGCCATCGCCCAGTCGCCCTTGAGCAAGTAGCCGCCGGCCACCGGTTCGGCCCGGCCCGAGGGTTTGACCCCGCCGACGACAAAACCGCTGCTGCCGGCGAACAGCTCGTACGAGGACTGAACCGGCAGATAGTCCGAAAGGCGCCCGATCGCGCCCTGGACGCCGATCTGCCAGGCCACCGATGCGTCGACGCGCGCCAACTCCTCGAGCACGGCCATGCCGGTGGTGATCCCGACCTGGCCGCCGCCGAACGCCTTGGAGATCCACATCCGGGTGAAGCCGAGTTCGCGCAGCGCCTCGAACACCTCGTCCGGCATCCGCCGGTCGCGTTCGGCGATGTCCCGGGTCTGCATGAGCAGGGGTGTCACGCGCTCCACGCGTGCGACCCAGTCCGCCTGCTCGTCGGTCAGCGGCGCCTGTGGCAGCCGCGGTCGGTCGATGAGCTCGGTCATAGCAGGTAGGCCTCCCTTTCCCGCACTGTGGCCGCACAGTCTTCGCCCGGCCGCGGTCGGCGGCGGCGCGTCGGAATGCGCCGCGGGCCGGCGGCTGCGCGCCGTCGCGGAAGCCTGCGGCCAGGGTCTGAGTCCAGCGTCGCAGCCGGTCGTATCGGGGTCTTCTCCCTGCGTGCCCGGCGGATCGCGCTGAACGGTCAGGTGCATTGGCGGGTGGCGTACACAGCGGCGTGGGCCGGCCCCGGCGGGGTCGGCCCACGCGTTGGCAGCGGTGACGGGTTAAGCCGTCAGATCCACGTCCTCGGTTTCGAAGATCACGCTGCGGATCTTGTCGGGACCGGCGAGGTTCGCCACGTCACGCGCCGCCGCGCCGCCCTCGGGCGAGGCGAAGGAGTCCTTGAGCGCGGCCATGTCGTCGAACTCGAGCGTCGAGATGAAGTGGTAGGGCTCGCCGCGCACCGGAGAGACCTCGCGGCTGAGCTTGAGGCTGCGCAGGTGCGGCAGAGCCTTGATGAGCGGGATGTGGTGTTCGCGGTAGTACCGGTCGAACGCCTCCGGGTCGTCGGGCGTCTCGAAAAGCACCATGTAGCGGACCATATCTTGTTCTCCCTCTCAGACCATCGAGCAGTTGTGGTATGCCTTGACCTGCCAGGCGCCGTCCCGTTCGGCGAGCACCCAGGTCGCCCGGCGCAGGCGCTCGGGCGCGACGTCCGGCTCGTCGGGGTTGCGGTAACCGCTCAGGCTGACCACGATCGCGGCGTCGTTGCCGACCTTGCTGAAGACCTCGGGCTGGTCCACGCCGACGGTGCCCTTCAGCGGACCGGCGAAACCCGCGGCCATGTAGGCGCGGATCTCGTCGCGGCTTCGGTGCAGGACGCCGCCGGGCAGTACGACGGACGCGTCATCGGCGTAACAGTCGGTGAAAGCATCGGCGTCGTTGTCGGCCCACGCCTGCATGGCGCGCCGCACGACCGCGTACGCGGTCTCCTGCTCGGCTGAGAGCGTGATGGTGTCAGACATCGCCTTCCTCGTTTTCTCGGGTGTTGCTGCTAGATCTTGGACGGCCGATCGGCTGCTTATGCGTTATTCGGCTGCGCTGCCGGCTGAGCGGCGATCGCCGCGCGGCGTCGTGCTTGCACCACGGCGCGCGACAACGAGGCCGCGGCGAAGGTGCCGACCACCGCCGTGGTGGCGAGCCCCGCGGTCAGGGTGACGGCCAGCGCGGACGCCGAGGGGTGCGGGCCGCTATGCCTGGCAAGGGAAAGGAACACGCTGCCGAAGACAGCGACCCCGGTGACGGAGCCGAGCTGCAGGGTCGTGGTGAGCAGTCCGCTGGCGTCCCCGGCGCGCTTGAGCGGGACGTCGACGAGGGACAGCGCCATCACAGGGCTCATCGTCAAGCCCTGTCCGACTCCGGCGAAGGCTAGGGCGACGTACAGCAGCGTCCCGGCGCCGCCGCCGCGCACCGCCAGGGCCAGGCCGAGGTATCCGAGGACGCACAGCGTCATCGCGGACGGCGGGATCAAGTGCTGAAGCCGCGCAGGGATGCGGCGCCAGTAGTACGCGGCGAGCCCGGTCGTCCCGGACAGGGCGATGTAAGTCAGGCCCGTGCGAAGGGCGCTGTATCCGAGGCCGTCCTGCAGGTGCAGGGTGACGATGAACAGCACGCCGCCGTAGGTCAGCGCCATGCAGAACAGGGTGCTGATTCCGGACCCGAGGCCGTTCGAGCGCAGCACGTCCAGCGCCAGGAGCGGGTCGCCGCCGGAGTCCGCCACCCGGCGCTCGATCCGCACGAACAGCGCCGCCAGCAGCACCCCGACGACGATGGACACAAAGGTCCAGGCCGGCCAGGACTCCTCGTGGCCCAGGATCAGCGGCAGCACGATCAGGAACACCGAGGCAGTGGCGGTGATCAGCCCCACGACGTCGAGTTTGCGGCTCGCCACCGGAGTGTCGGCCGGCACATAGCGCGGCACCGCCAGCGCGAGCAGAACGCCGATCGGCACGTTGACCAGGAATACCGGCCGCCAGGACGAGCCGAACAGGTTCGCGCTCACCAGCACGCCGCCGACCACCATGCCGACCACTGCGCCGCTGCACAGCACGACGCCGTAGGTAGACAGGGCCTTCGTGCGGGCCTCTCCGGTGAACAGGGTCTGGATGACGCTGATGATCTGCGGCACCATGACGGCCGCGCCACCGCCCTGGATGAACCGGAACGCGATCAGCAGCGCGGTGTCCGGCGCGAAGCCGCAGCCGAGTGAGGCGAGGGTGAACACGATGACGCCGGTCTGGAACATCCGCCGCCGGCCGAACAGGTCGCCTAGGCGCGCGCCGGTGATCAGCAGCATGGCGTAGGCGACGACGTAGCCGCCGACGACCATCTGCAGCGAGGCGCCCGAGG
>NZ_DASRGV010000007.1:0-6894 GCF_035650855.1 Actinocrinis sp.
CGCGCGTGGGTGCCCGTCGGCCTTCCAGCGCGTCACACAGCGCCTCAACGACGTCCGCGAGCCGTTCGCGCGCGGTGAGCCCGTCCGCCGTGTCCGCGCGTGCCGCTGCCGCCAGAGCACGCGCCTCAGTCGTGTCGATCACTTGCGGCCGCCTTTCATGTCGTCCCAGTGCTCGCCGAGCCATAGCGCGCCGGCCACGACAGCGCCACCGAACAGTGCTGCGGCGAACAAGCCGATGAGCTCGCGCATCAGCGGCCTGCCTCGATCGCGCGGCGACCGCCGTGATCCCGGCGCAGCTGTTCGAGCCGCGCCCTGTCGATGGCCTCGAGCGTGCCGGTGAGCGGCACGACCGCCCGGCCCAGGCCGTCGCGTGCCTGCGCCTCGGTCACCGGGCCCGTGTCGTAGGTGATCAGATCCAGCAGGCGCCCGTCCTCGGACCACAGGGCCCACCACGACGACAGACCCGCGACCGGCCGCCCGTACAACTCCGCGCAGTTCGCGCACTCCGCGAGCCGACCCCAACTCACCAGCCCGAGATCACCGCCGGGGCTCGCCACGTGCATCAGGTACCGGTCGCCGGGCCGGATCACGCCGACGCAGCCCAGGGCCCCGGTCGTGCAGACGTGGCTCTTGCGGGCGGTACGCGCCTGGGTGCGGATCACTGGGCACTCTCCTTGATCAACGCGAGTCGGCGTTCGATCCGCTGCACCAACTCCACCCGGAACCCGAGCGGCAGACGCGTCCCCTCCGGGTAAGACCGGAAATCCTCGAACCCGCCCGGATACGGCAGACGCCAATCCGAATCCGAATCAACCCAGTGACCGTCAAGGAACAAGTGCACGTACACAGCCCAGCCGCCCGGAGCCAACGCGACACACGGGCCGTTCGGGCGCGAGTCCCTGATGGCGGGGCATGCCGGGTTGCGTTCGTACACGCGCGGCCACGTGTACTCGGGCACCTGGAGCGCGAGCGGCCAATCGGCGTGGTCGGCGAGGATTTCGCGGCACAGGTCCGCGGCGATGGCCTGAACCGTCAACGGAGGCGTCGAGGCGGACATCACGCGCCGCCCTCTCCCGGCCAGGTGATCACCGGCGAGACCTTCACGACCTCCCGGCCACGCACCACCCAACGATGCGGTGGCTCCCCGAACCCCGGATCCGGATCCTCTTGGATGAACCCCGCGAACTCGTGACCCTCCGAGTACAGGCCGACGAGCGTCCGGATCTGGTCCTCGACGTCGTACCCGTTGCACGGCTCCTCTGGGCCGACGATCGCATCCGCGGCGTACACGACCATCACGCCCGCGTCGGTGTCGATCTCGTCGCGGTCGATACGCAGGTGCGCGTCCCACGACGGGTCCAGGGTGGGTGCTCGGCGGATCTCGGCGTGGGTGAGCGGCGGGGTGATCGTGATCTCGCCGGTGAAACGGTTGCTGTAGGACACGTGCTGCTCCTTCGGGTTCGGTGCGCCCGCGAGACACGGGCAGCAGGTCAGGCGTTGAGGTAGGCGATCGTCTCGATCAGCGCGTCCAGCCGCGCAGCAGTCGCAGCCGCCTGCGTGGCCTCCTGCGCGAGGCGCGACGCGTCCCCGGTGTACGGGCCGCCCTTGATGATGCTGGCGGCGAACCGGGTGGCGGCGTCGGCGAGGTGCTGGGCTTCGGCGGCCAGTTGCTCGCGGCCGTGGTCGATGTTGTTCCGCGCGATCCGGAGAGCGATGGCGTCGGTCATGTCAGTGGCCTTCCGGGTTGGTGGATTCGAGCAGGGCACGGCCAGCGTCGGCCTCTTCGAGCAGGTCCAGCAGCGCAGCCAAGGCGAGCACACGACCGTCCGACACGTCCGGCCGCCGGGCCACAATCCCGGACTCCCGCAGCCTCGTCTCAGCCCGATAGATCCGCCGGTCGTGATCGCGCTGCTCGGGCGTGTAAAGCTGGCAACCAGGGCCCCAGCCGACCTCGCTGTGCAGCGTCGTCCGGTAGAACCGCATCGCGCTCTGTCCCGTGCCGGTGGTGACCCACTTGGGGCCGATCTTCGTGACCGTGGCGGTGTGTCCGCGCATGCCCGGCCCGGAGACGATCACCTCGTCGCCGACCTTCAGATCCGCGTCCGGGCGGCGCACGTCCGGGGCGTCTGCGGCGGCTTTGAGTGCCGCGAGCTGCGCGGGCGAGAGAACGGGCATCAGGACTGCGTCCCTTCCGGTTCGGGCTTGAGGACCCCGGCGAGCCAGTCGTCCCCGTTCGTGAACTGCGGCCGCCGCGACGCCCAGGACCCGAACGCCGCTTCGTACCGGGGCCGGTCGTACTGCTCGCTGAACCCATGCATCTCGACGTGCCTGCGCCACGACGCGCGAACCGACTCATAGGTGGCGCGACTCAGGTCGTAACCCGACGCCGGGTCGATGTCCTCGGCTGGCACGCCGAGGGCGATGCACAGCGCGATACGGGCGTCGCACATGGACGTGCGGTTGTCGGCAGCGGCCACCGGATCGTGGCGGTACTTGTCCGGATCGGCAAAGGCGCGCATGCGCTGACGGGCGAGAGCGGCGAGATCCACGGTCAGGCTCCGATCAGGTGCGCGGTGGGCTTGTAGCCGCGGGCGACCTCAGCGAGCAGAGCGGCCTGCTGACGGTCGTAGGCGTACACGGGGATCAGCCGGTGGTGGGCGACGGCCCAACCGGCGCGGGTCGGCTCCTGGCCGGTGGCGGCGCGATAAGCCTGCGCGACCTTGCGGCCCAGTGAGGACCGGTAGCGGCGGGTGGTATCCGGGTCGGCGCCAAGCGACGCGAGGAACCCGTCCACGGTGAGCACGGACCGGTTGCGGTAGGCGGCGATCGCGCGCTGGATCGCCGTGCCGGGCTTGCGGGCGGGACGGTGCGCCTGCTTGGGCAGGTGGTCCTGCGGCTTCGGGAGGACCAACTCGGCCGGGGCGGGCGTCTCGGCCTTGGCTGCGTCCGGCGCGGAGACGTGCGACTCGCTCAAGGAGACCAGGACGTGCATGTAGTCGGGGGTCGGGCCGATCCAGATCTCCTTGCGCTCGTAGGTGTGGCCGGCGTAGCTGCTGCCGTCCTGGGGCCAGGTGCGCCGCGTCCAGATCGCCGTGTAGTAGTCGGTGCCGCTGCTGGAGCCGTTGGGGGCGGTGGAGAACTCGCTCCAGGTCGCGCGGCGTACTTCGGTCCACTCGGCGGTCTTCGTGGCGGTCATCTCGGGTTCCCCTCCGGTTGCTCTCGCTGCTGTAATTCCTACAGTAGCTTCCGGAAGTGGCAGCCGCAAGTGATTGGAGGAAATGGCCGCAGGAACTTGTTGCCGGAACCGCCGCGCGGTACTGTGATCAGCATGGAGACCGATCCGATCCTCGCCGCGCTCGATGCGCTGCGTCGTAAGCGCGAAACCGGCGAGGCCGCGGTCAAGGCCACGCCCGGTGCAATCGAGGGCGCGCTCAAGGCAGGGAAGTCGGCCGCCGAGATCGCCCGCCACCTCGGCGTTTCTGAGGGGTACGTGCGCGGGATTCGCCGCGAGAAGGGGCTCCAGGACCCCCGGTACGCCCACCTCAAGCCACCCCGCGCCGAGTCCTGACGCGTTCACCGCACGCCGATCCATCGCAGTGCCTCGGTCCACGCGTACGCCGCCACCGCGAGCGCGGCGAACACGCCGACGAGCTGCACCGGCCACGGCGGACGCCAACGCTTGCGGCGGGTCACGTCGCCTCCGCCCACCGGTACCGAAGCCGCTCCCGCGCGCTGGCCTTCTCGCGCTCGGCGCGCTCCTGGACGCACCCGCCGCACAGCAGCTCCTGGTCCTCGCCGAACAGCGCCGGGTTCACCTTCGCCTCGCCGCAACCCCAGCACGGCGCCCATTCGCCCTCGGCGCGCGGGTACCAGATCGCCCACCGTCCGCAGCCCCCGCATCGGCGCTGGCCGTGGGTGCGGTTCATGCGTTCGGCCCAGGACCACCAGCCGAGGTAGCCGGTGGGGCAGGGCGTGTGCTCGGCCTGGTTCGGGCACGGCGGTTCGGCCAGGTGGCGGCTCACCGCCGGCCCCGCTCGGCCGGCTGGTCGAAGTCGCCGCGTTTGACCGCGGCCACGAACGCCGCCCACTCCTCCGGTGTCGCGTCCACGGCCCCGGGGCGGCTGGTGCTGTCGACCCGGACGCCTTCGGGGGTGAAGGTGACGCGCAGGCAGTCTCCGCTGTAACCGCACGCCACCACCGTGCGCGCGGTCACCGCCCGGCCCCCTGCTCGAACACGCGCACCGGGATCCCCGCAGCCTTCGCCCGGCGAACGCAATCCATGGTCCCGACCGACGTGCCGAACGGGAACGCGGCGACGAGACCGTGGCGCACGCTCGTGAGCACGTCCACCATCCGCTGGTTGCGCCGCGGCCCGGCTGCGCGACCGTGCCGGTCCCAATCGGCTGGGTACGGGTCGGTGGGCACTCCGGTGGAGCGGGCCCAGCGGTCGGCCTGCCAGTCGGCGCCGAGTAGCCGGTCCGGATGGATGCCGCAGTGCTCGGCACGGTGCCAGCGCACGAGGCTGCGGTTGGCGGGGTGTCGCGGGTCGCACTGACCGTGCACGATCATCAGGTCTTCGCTGATCTCGGCGCTCAGTTCGTCAAGGGCGGCGAGCAGGCGCCCGTCGGCTGGTAGGAACCGGGAGCCGGTGACGAGCACGAACGCGGTCACCGCTGCCCGCCTCGGGTCGCGGCGGTGAGCAGCCACGCCAGCCAGCCGATCCCGAGCGGGCCGGCGGTCCCGAGCAGCAGCCGACCCGCCACATACGCGGCGTGCGCGGTCACCGGGCCTGCTCCTCGTCGCCGGGGCCGTCGAGCGTTTCGTGCAGTTCCCGGCTGGCCACTCGCCGCTCACTCTCGGCATCCCCGGACCAGGTGATCGCGAGCTGTCGGACGCGCTTGATCGTCGCCTCGAGAAACTCGGCTTTGCGCCGCCACTCGGCCAGGTCGGCGCGCACGATCTTGTCGACGGCGTGGCCGAGTTCGCTGGCGTGCTCCTGCTCGACCTCGTACCCGATGATCAGGCAGTCGTCGCCGTGATCGAACACGATGTCCGAGGCGCGGCCCGGTTCGGCGTCGTGTTTCTGCCCCGCGACCATGAGGGCTTTAGCGACCTCGGTGTGGTGCGCGGGGGTATCCAGGACCCATTCGCGGTGGATGACCACGCGGGTGCGTTCGTCGGCGTGCATCAGGACTCCTCGGTGAGTGCGGACTGGATCTGTTGCAGGACGTGGCGTTCGCCGGTGTCTTCGTGGGCGAGCTGCCCGTCGAGCGCGGTGACGGCGTCCCGGACGCGCCGCAGTGCCGCGGCGTCCCCGTTGGGCGGCAGGATTCGCACGTGGGTCTGCGTGTCGCCGGTGAACGTCTCGGCCCATGCGGCGTGCCACGCGGCCACGTCCTCGGGGCTCATCTCCGGCGGCGGGTCGAGCGCGAGCAGCGGCCGGGCGAACTCCGCGTCGAGCACGGCCATGACGGCGTCGACCAGCTGATCGGTTTCACCCCCGTTGAGGTGGATGGGCCCGCCGCGTTGGGCGATGTCGAGGGCGTTGGGGCCGAGCCGGATCGGGACGCTGCGTGCGGCGTCACGGATGGCCCGACGAAGGTCGTCGGTCGGCTCAGGCATCGTCGTCGCCCTTCGCCGCGTGCGGGTTCCGGTCGCTCGCGGGCCACGACCACAGCACCCCGTAGGGCTTCTCGACCGGCACCAGGCCGACGGTCGCCGGGTTCAGGCATTCCACGCCGCCGTCCGGCTTGTTGCGCTGGTGCCGGTCGAACGCGGTGGTGCTGGAGAACGTGCGATGGCAGTTGACGGACCCGCAGTGCGCTACCCGGGTGCCGGTCCACCACTGCCCGCAGGAGTGCCGGATCGCCTCGGCAGGGATTCCCGGGCTCTGGGGGCGGCCCGGAATCGGCCCGTTTCCCTGAAGCAGGTCACCCTCAGGCCGATCGGTGGCGGTCGAGCGTCCCTCGCTGAGTGCGTCCGGCTGGCGGTGGGTGTGGCCTGCTTCGGCGTGAGTCTCGGTCTCGGTCATGATCCGTCCTTCGTTTCGTAGTTTCTGTCCTGTTGTGTGCCGTTTGTTGCCGCCGCCGCGTGTAATCCCGCGGTGATCCGCCAGGACCGCAGCAGTTCCGCGATCGCCTGCCAGGACTCGGCCGCCCGGAACTCCTCCGCCATCGCGGCCTGCTCGGAGCGCGGCATCCCGGGTAGGGCGAGCAGCAGGCACCTGGCGTCGGCGGCCACCGCGAGCACGGCGGGGTTGGCGGCGGTGCACACCTCCCGCCACGTCTCCACCGCCGGATCGCGGCCCGGCACGCCCACACCCGCGCTCACTTGCGCCTGCCCGGCATGCGGTGCCCGACGTGGAAGTGGCGCACCTGCCCCGGCTTCACCGTCGGACACGCGTACACGTTCAGGACCGCCGGTGACGCGCCCTCGCGCACGAGCCGCCACAGGTGCTCCAGTGCGGTTTTCCGGTTCGGGTGGGCCTGTTTGCCGTCGCAGGCCCGCGCCTTGGACTTGTTCACGGCTCGCTCCCGGGTTCCTCGAGCAGGCCGCACGCCAGCGCCGTCGTGACCGCACCCACCCGGTTGGTGACGCCCAGCGCCGCGTACAGGCGCCGCGCCCGGTGCTTGACCGCCGACGGGCTCAGGGCGAGGCGCGCCCCGATCTGCGCCTGCGTCAGGTTCGCCGCGAGCAGCGGCAGGAGCGCGGCCAGCAGCGGGTCCAGCACCGGCGGGCGGCGGTGGGGCTGGCCGCCGAGGGCTTCGGCGAGCGTCGCCCCCGGCAGGATCAGCGGGGCGCCGGGGCGTTTCGGGTACGCGCCCAACCACGCGGCCGGCCCGGTCACGCGGCACGCTCCCGGCGCACCAGCGTCAGCACGCCCAGCTCCACCGC
>NZ_DASRGV010000008.1:0-12928 GCF_035650855.1 Actinocrinis sp.
CCAGCTTCCCGTCCCGGATGTCGCCCTCGATGATCTGGACCGAGCTGTTGTGCGCCGCGCCGTTCTCCAGCGCCCAGGCCAGGTTCTCCCGGCGGCCGCGGGTGAAGTCGTCGAGCACCCGGATCTCCGCGGCGCCCTCCCGCACCAGCAGGTCCACCAGGTTCGAGCCGATCGTGCCCGCGCCGCCGGTCACCAGGACCTTGCCGAGCGCTTCTTGCTGCGTCACGCGATTACTCCCACCCTTTGAGGCCGACCACCGCGCCCTGGAACTCCAGGCTGCGGGAGGCCGCTTCCAACACGTCAAGCACCCGAAGACCCGCGCGGCCGTCGGTCAGCGGCCGGCGTCCGGTGCGGATCGCGGCCGCGTACTCCTCGACCATCGCGCCCAGCGCCTCGCGCTCCACCAGCGCCGGCGCGGTCATGTCGCCGGCCCGGTAGGAGATCTGCATCTCCCGCCGCGCCTCGGCGCCGACCTCGCTGACGTTGGCCAGGTCCACACCCCGGTCGAAGACCGCGACGCGCTGCGCGGGGTTGAGATCGTCCCACACCAGCGTCCGCTTCGAGCCGCCGATGATCGTGGTGCGCACCTTGGTCGGCGAGAGCCAGTTCACGTGCACGTGCGCGATCGCGCCGCCGGTCAGGCGCAGCGTCAGATACGCGACGCAGGCGCGCCCGGCGCCGATCGGGTCCGCGCCGTGCGCCGCGACCGCCTCCAGCTGGACGCCTTCCGGCAGCACCGAGTCCAGGATGGACAGGTCGTGCGGAGCCAGGTCCCACAGCACGTCCACGTCCCGCTGCACCAGGCCCAGGTTGATCCGCACCGAGTCGAAGAAGTGCAGCTCGCCGAGGGAGCCCTCCTGGATCAGCTCCCTGATCTTGGTGACCGCCGGCGTGTAGCAGTAGGTGTGATCGCACATCAGGGTCAGCCCGCGCCGCTCGGCCTCCTCCACCAGTATCTTGCCGTCGGCGTAGGTGGCCGCGAGCGGCTTCTCGATCAGCACGTGCTTTCCGGCCTCGAGCGCCGCGAGCGCGAGCTCCTTGTGCGTGGCCGCCGGGGTGGCGATGGCCACCGCGGTCACGCTCTCGTCCGCCAGCACCTTCGCGTAGTCCGCGGTGGCCTCGACCGTGGAGTAGTTGCCGAGCACCTTGCGCGCCCGGTTGACGTCCAGGTCGCACAGCCAGCGCAGCCGGAACGAGGACGAGGCCTGGAAGTTGCGCACCAGGTTCGGGCCCCAGTAGCCGGCGCCGATCACGGCGACGCCCAGCGGCCGCGCCTCGTCTTGCAGCTTCGGCGGCGTGCCTTGCTCAGTGGAACGGGTCACTTACTTCCCCCCAGAATTGCGAAAACGTACAGATCGTCAGAACGCGCCGGTGCCGCGCACCACCGCCGAGGTCGTGCGCAGCAGGATCTTGGCGTCCAGCTGCGGCGACCAGTTCTCCACGTAGCTCAGGTCCAGGCGCACCGACTCGTCCCAGGAGAGCATCGAGCGGCCGCTGACCTGCCACAGGCCGGTGATCCCGGGCTTGACCGCCAGCCGGTGGCGCACCTCGTCGGTGTACTGCGCCACCTCTTCGGGCAGCGGCGGGCGCGGGCCGACCAGCGACATCTCGCCGCGCAGCACATTGATCAGCTGGGGCAGCTCGTCCAGCGAGCACTTGCGCAGGATCCGGCCCACCCCGGTGATCCGCGGGTCGCGGCGGATCTTGAAGAGCACGCCGTCGCTCTTCTCGTTCAGGTGCTCGAGCTGGTCGCGCAGCTGTTCCGCGTCGGCGACCATCGTGCGGAACTTGAGGCACACGAACTCGGCGCCGTTGAGGCCCACCCGCACCTGGCGGAAGAAGGCGGGTCCCGCACTGGTCAGCCGCACCGTGACGGCGAGCGCCAGCATCAGCGGCGAGAGCAGCAGCAGGGCGGCGGCCGCGATCGCGCGCTCGACCGCCCCCTTGACCGCGCGGATAGGGCCGGACAGGATCGGCGCGCGGATGTGCATCAGCGGCAGGCCGTCGACGGTGTCCACCAGGATCCGCTCGGCGGCGACGCCCACGAGCACCGGCACGATCGCCAGGTCGACGCCCTGCTCGTGCAGCCGCCAGGACAGCTCGCGCAGCGCCGGGCCGTCCACCTCGGGGCAGTTGAGGACCACCACCGCGTCGCACTCCATCGCCGAGGCCGTCTCGACCACCGAGCTGAGGTCGCCCTGGACGTTGATCGCCAGGTTCTCCTCCTCCTCGGGCTCGGTCGGGCCGACCAGGCAGGCGCCGACGATCCGCAGCCAGGGCGCCCGGTTCGGCCGCACCTGCGCGGCGAAGCCGGCCACCGACCTGGCGTGCCCGACCAGCAATACCTTGCGTTGCTCCACATTCAGCCCGGCCCGGGACAAACCCGCCCGAGCCGCCGCGCGGGCGATCGGGGTCAGCGCCGCGGCCAGCGGGATCGCGACGATTATCTGGCGGAACAACGACATGCTGTCCACCAGCAGCGCGCTGGCCGCGAGCCCCGCGGCCAGCAGCCCGGAGGCGCCGAGCACCTTGCGGAAGAGCTCGGGGTCGGTTCCGATCCGCCGCGGGTCGTAGGCGCGCTGCAGCCAGAGGGCCAGCGCCCAGGACGGCGGCATCAGCGCCACCGCCAGCCGCAGCGGAAAAATCTGCAAGTTTGCTGAATCACTGCCGTCGGGGTGCAATGCGTACGCGACCAGCGCCCCCACCAGCGCCGCGACCGCGTCCGCGAAAAGCAGGGCCCGCAAATAGACCCTCGTGCGCTCGTAGCGCCCTGCTCGAACGTCCTGGCTGGTTCTTCGCTCGGACGTCAACACGTTCAGGACCGTCACCGGTCTCCCCCCACACATGCTTCAGCGCGGGCATCCGCCACGCGCAGCCGTCGGAAACACTGCACCAGCAAGCCCTGCCGGTTCCCACCACCTAAACCGAACCTGGGTCTTGAGTTCGGTGACGCCCAACATAGCGTGGCCGAACAGAATTCGTAGGCCCTACCGGAAATTGATCAGAAGTTCACCAGAGCATAGCGGGCGCGCGCAACGACCGGGCACACGCCGGAGCCGACCGGCAGGCGGACAGCGTTTTCCGCCAACGCGTGGACAAGCCATGACGCGCCACTGATACTGCCTTCTGTGATAAGCGTGGTAGTGCCCGCACACAACGAGGCCGCGGTGCTGGGACGACTCCTTTCGGGTCTGGTTGCCGACACTTTGTCGGAGCCGTCTGCGGAGGCCGCGGCCCTGGACATCCTGGTCGTGGCCAACGGTTGTACTGACGAGACGGCAGAAGTCGCCGCAAAACACCCACACGTCCATGTGATCGAGACGCCGGTGCCGAACAAGCATCGCGCCCTGCGTCTCGGTGACGAGCATGCGGCTGGATTTCCACGGCTGTATGTAGATGCTGACGTTGAGTTAACTGTCGGCGACGTATTGTCGCTGGCAGGCGCAGTATCGCAACCGGGTGTTCACGCTGCGGCACCGGCGCGGATCACGCCGCTGGACGGCTGCCCGTGGACGATTCGGTGGTATTACCAGGTGTGGGAGCGGCTGCCCGTGGTGCAGCAAGGACTTTTCGGGCGCGGCGTGATCGCGCTGTCGCAGGAGGGGCACGCCAGGATCGCCGCGCTGCCGGAACTGATGGGTGATGATCTCGCCGCATCGTTGTCGTTCACACCGCAAGAACGCAGCGTGGTCGAGCATGCGCGGGTTGTGGTGTATCCGCCGCGTAAGCTTGGCGATCTGCTGCGGCGGCGGGTGCGCTCGATGACGGTCACCACGCAGGCTGCCACGCAGACACGGCTGCCAGGATCGCGGACGAGCAAGGAAGATCTCAAGACCTTGCTGCGAGAGGCGCCGCTGCGCAACGGGCCGCGGCTGGCGTGGTTCCTGATCGTGACGGCGATCGCCAGGTCGCGGGCCCGGCGGGCAGTCAAGGCCGGGGATTTCACCACCTGGCTTCGGGACGAGAGCAGCCGCGCGGCCGCCGCCGCGACGGCCGTGGAACGGAAGTAGGGGGAGCGGCGCATGCCGGCAATCGCGGTGCTGGTGGTCACCTGGAACAGCGCGAAGGTGATCGACGGTCTGCTCGCTTCGCTGCGGGCGGGCCTCGACGGCCTGGACTGGCACCTGGTCGTCGCGGACAACGACTCCGCCGACGACACCACCGCGCGGATCGAGCGGTGGGCGAACGAGAATTCCGAAGTGCTGTGCCGGATAGTGAACACCGGCGGAAATCTCGGATACGCGGCCGGTATCAACGCGGCGCTCGCGAAATCCGAGAAACACGACGCGGCATTGGTCCTGAACCCGGATATCCGGCTGCACCCGGGCGCGGTCGCGGCTATGTACGAGTTCATCGACAGTGCGCGGCCGGCCGGTGACGGCGCCGGGCCGCGCACCGGCATCGTGGTTCCGCGCATCGTCGACGAGGACGGCCACCTCGCCCACTCGCTGCGCCGCGAGCCGACCCTGCTTCGGGCCCTCGGCGAGGCCACTCTCGGCGCGCGGGCCGGCCGGTTCGCGCCGCTCGGCGAGCTGGTCATGGACGAGGCGGCGTATCAGCGCCCGGCGGTCGTGGACTGGGCCACCGGCGCGATCATGCTCATCTCAGCACACTGCCTCGAGCGGTGCGGGGCCTGGGACGAGTCCTTCTTCCTCTACTCGGAGGAGACCGAATTCGCCTTGCGGGCCAGGGATCTCGGCTTTCTCACCCGGCTCGCGCCGCAGGCGACGGCCACGCATATCGGCGGTGAATCAAAGGTCTCACCCGAGTTGTGGACGCTGCTGATGAGCAACCGGGTGAAACTCTACCGCCGCCGCCACGCGCTGCCGGCTTCGGTCGCGTACTGGGGCGCGGCGATATTGCGCGAGGCACCGCGTGCCGCGCTCGGGCATCCGCGCAGCCGCAGTGCTGTCAGGGCTCTGCTGAAGACGAAAGTCCTGAGCGAATAGCCGGCCGGATCGGCCGCAGTGCCGAATTATTCGCCTCCCGAGCCAATTCCTGCTCCAACCCATTCTCGGCGCCGAATTGGTTGGTAACCGCCTGTCTCGCATAATGGGCACTTGAGCTGCGCATCTAGGCAGTGCTCAAGACGCCTGCTAACTTCTTGAGCATGCCTTCCCAGTCCGCCGGACTCACCTCGCGGCGCTACGTCGACTTTCGGCGTCAGTGCGCTGCGATCTGTTCGCCTCCGCTTTAGGCGGACCGGGGTTTGCGCTCCGGCCCGCCGACCACGTCGGCGTCGCAGCGGCTGTCGGAGGCAGACCATGAATCATCGGACCCCTCGGGACCCCGTCCATCGAAGAGGCGCGAGCGCGGGCTCGGTGCTGCGCGCGGTCCTCGAACACGGCCCGGTCCCGCGCAGCACCATCGCGCGGCTGACCGGCCTTTCCCCCGCCTCGGTCAGCGGGCACACCGCGGAACTCGCGGAACAGAGCTTCATCCGGGAAATGTCCGAGACCACGCGCGCGAAGGCGGTCGGCCGCCCGCACGTGCCCGTCGACCTCGACCTGTCCGGATACGTAGTCGCGTCCGTGCACATCGCCGTGCCGCACACGACGATCGCGTTGCTCGATCTGCGCGGCCGCGTGCTTGTACGGCATCAGGAGCCGCACCTTCAGCCCGAGCCGCTGGCCGTGGTCTCCCGGGCGAGCGAGATCCTGGCGCGGCTCCTCGCCGAGCACGCCGCCGGAAGAACGCCGCTCGGCCTCGGCGTCGCCACCGGCGGCTGGATCGATCGCGAGGCCGGGGTTCTGGTGGAGCACCCGCTGCTCGGCTGGCAGGACGTTGCGCTGCGTGACCAGTTCGCCGAACGCACCGGGCTGCTGGCCGAGGCGGACGGGCATTCACGCGCACTGCTGCTGGCCGAGCGGCTGTTCGGCAGCGCGCGCGGTCGCAGCAGCGTGATGCACCTGTTCATCGGGAACGTCGTGGACGCGGCGTTCGCGGCGGGGGAGTCGGTGCACTACGGCCCGCGCTCGCAAGCCGGCGCGATAGCCCATCTGCCGTTGGCGGGCAACACCGAACCCTGCTTCTGCGGCCGCACCGGCTGCCTCCAGGCGGCGGTTTCCGAGCAGTCGCTCGCCCGCCGCGCCTTCGCCGAGGGCATCATCACAGAGCCCGAATTCCCGCTGCTGCTGGAGACCGCACGATACGGCGATCCCAGCGCGCTGCGGCTGTTCACCGAGCGAGCCCGGCACATCGGCCGCGCGACGGCGATGCTCACCGACGTGTTCGGTCCCGAGCTCGTCGTGATCGTCGAGCCCGGAGTCATGTTCCTCCCTGGCACCCTCAGCGCCCTACACGAGGAAATGCGCGCACACGCCTGGTCGCCCCCGCCCGACGTCACCCGCGCGGTCGTGCCCACCGGATTCGAGCCTGACTCCATCCTCGCCATCGCGGGCGGTGCGGTGATCCTCGACGCCCTCTACCGCGATCCGCTCAGGCTCCTGGCAGAACACGAACGTGCCTATTCCGCCTCTCAGCGCTGTATACACATCTAACCCTGACTTATCCCGACCTGCTCTGACTTATTTCAAGAGAGCCGAATGTTGACAGGTTTGTCCCAGGGTAGCGAGCATGGTGGTGTGAGCAGCATGACGAGGATCTCGCCGGTCAGCCGGGCGCCGCAGCGCCCCGGCTACCCGACCGCCGTGCCCTCGTGCCCGCTCCCTCCTCGGGAACCCGGCCTGACCAAGCGCCGCGTTATCGACCTGATGCGCGTCGGCCGCACTTTCTGTTGCCGCTGACCCGCTTCCGCGCGGCCTGATCCATCCCCGGCCGCGCTCCTTCGCCGTATTCATCACCCGACCGACGTTCGGGACAGCCACGCCTGCGTCCGCCGCCACGCGGCGCGACCCGGCGCCTCTCTGCTGCATTCCCCCCGCCTCCATAAGGACCCTTCCTTGTCTGCGACCCGACCTTCTGGGATCCGACCACTCACGCCCGGGCCGAGCGCGATGCACCGCCGCTCCTTCCTCCAGGCGCTGCTGGGAACCGGCGCCGCGCTCGGCCTCAGCTCCTGCGCGGTGGCGGCCGCCGAGGGAACGCCGCTGGCCACCGACTCCCCGCTCGCCTCCGCCGTGCCGAGCGGAACCAGCCTCAGCATCGCCTCCTACACCGGCCTGCAGCAGCTTCAGCTCAAGCTCGCCGGATTGCTGGACCACCTGCCGTTCACCGTCTCCGCGTGGCCGAGCATCGGCGCCGGACCCGACGTGATCAACGCGTTCCGCGCCCGATCGCTGGAACTGGCCAACAACGCCGGCATCCCGCCGATCCAGTCGCACTACCAGGGATTCGACGCGCGCATCGTCGCCGTCGACCTCACCCGCAAGCCCGCCTACATCTTCGCCACCAAGCCGGGAAGCGACATCCGCGCCGTGGCCGAATTCCGCGGCAAGCGCCTCGCCTTCTCGCAGGGCCAGGCGCAGGGCGTGGTCCTGCTGCGCGCGCTGAAGGAAGCCGGGCTCAAGTACGGCGACGTGACGCTGGTGAACCTGACCAGCAACCAGTTCCTCACCGCGCTGCAGGCCGGGCAGGTCGACATCGCGCCGCTCGCGATCTCGCAGGTGCCCGCGTACCTGAGCCGGTACGCCGCCGACGGCGCGCGGACCATCTCGACCGACGTCGTCGACCTTCTCAACATCCTGTGGGCGCCCGCCTCCGTGCTCGCCGACAAGGGCAAGGCCGCGGCGATCGCCGCCTACATCCCGCTGTGGGCCAAGGGCCTGGTCTGGGCGTGGGAGAACCCTGGCACCTGGGCGGAGGACTACTACGTCAAGACCCAGAACATCACCCTGGCGCAGGCCAAGGGGATCCTCGCGCTGACCAGCAAGCCGCTGTTGCCGCCGAGCTGGGACGAGGCCATCGCCTGGGAGCAGGAGACCATCGACCTGCTCGCTGAGGGCGGCTTCGTCAAGTCCTTCAAGGCGGACACGCTCTTCGACCGCCGCTTCGAGCACCTCGCGTCCGACGCCGTCGCCGCCCAGTACCGGAGCTGATCCCGTGACCGAACTCGTCTCATCGCGGCTTGCCGTTCCGGCCACAGACCCCGCGTCCCCCGCGCCCTCGGCCGGCGCCGCCGCCGTCGACTCACCCCCGGCCCCGCCGCGCGACACCGCCCCGCCGCGCGAAAACCCCGCACCCCGCACCCTGCGCCGCCTCGCCCCCGGCCGGCGCCTGCCGTACGCCCGCCTGCTCGGCCCGCTGCTGCTGCTTGCCGTCTGGTCGGTCGCGAGCGCCGCCGGATTCCTCGACCCGCGCGTGCTCCCCGCGCCGTGGACCGTGCTGCACACCGGCGCGGACCGCTGGCTGCACGGCACCTTGCGCGCCGACACCGCGGACTCGCTCTGGCGCGCGGCTCAGGGCTTTGCGATCGGCCTCGCGGTCGGCGTGACCCTGGCGCTGGTCGCCGGTTTGAGCCGGATCGGCGAGGCGGTGATCGACGGCACCGTCCAGATCAACCGCTCGGTGCCGACCCTCGGCCTGATCCCGCTGTTCATCCTGTGGCTCGGCATCGGCGAGACCTTCAAGGTGGCGATCATCGCGATCGTCGTCTACATCCCGATCTACCTGAACCTGCACGCGGCGCTCAGCGGCATCGACCACCGCTTCGTGGAGCTGGCCGAGGTGCTCGGGCTCAGCCGCTGGCAGTTCATCCGGCAGATCGTCATCCCCGGCGCGCTGCCCGGCTTCTTCGTCGGGCTGCGGCTCGGCGTCACCGGGTCCTGGCTCTCCCTCGTCGTACTCGAGCAGATCAACGCCACCAGCGGCCTCGGCTACATGATGTTCCAGGCCCAGAACTACGGACAGACCGACGTCATCGTGCTCGGCCTCTTGATATACGGGTTCTTCGGATTCGTCTCGGACGGCATCGTCCGCCTCATCGAACGGAGGGTGCTGACATGGCGGCGCTCGCTGAGCAGCTGAGCCCTGCGGAACTGGACTGGCCCGCCGTCCACCTCGCCGCGCTGACCCGGTCCTTCGGCGACCGGACCATCCTCGACCGCCTCGACCTGGACATCCCGGCCGGACAGTTCGTCGCGCTGCTCGGCCACAGCGGCTCGGGCAAGAGCACGCTGCTTCGGGCCATCGCGGGGCTCGACCACGACGTGACCGGCTCCGGGGAGATCCGCGCGCCGCAGCGGATCTCGGTGGCCTTCCAGGATTCCCGGCTGCTGCCGTGGCGCCGGGTGCTGGAGAACGTCGTGCTCGGCACGCCGATCCGCGGCCAGGAGGCGGCGCAACGCGGACGCGCCGCGCTCACCGAGGTGGGTCTGTCAGGACGCGAACGCGCCTGGCCGCGGGAACTGTCCGGCGGCGAGGCCCAGCGCGCGGCCCTGGCCCGCTCCCTGGTCTGGGAACCGGAACTGCTGCTGGCCGACGAGCCGTTCGGCGCCCTCGACGCGCTGACCCGGATCAAGATGCACACCCTGCTGCGCGAGCTGTGGGAGCGGCACCGGCCGTCAGTGCTCTTGGTCACCCACGACGTGGACGAGGCCATCGTGCTCGCCGACCGGGTCCTCGTCCTCGACCACGGCCGGCTGAGCGTGGACCTCACCATCGACCTGCCGCATCCGCGCACATACCGCGACCCGCGCGTAGCCGAGTACCGCGAGCAGCTGCTCGTCGCCCTCGGCGTGAAGGAGGACTAGCAGTGCCCGAAAACCCGTCCCGCACCCTCCACCTCAACGCCTTCTTGATGAGCACCGGACATCACGAGGCGTCGTGGCGGCTGCCGCAGAGCGATCCGCGCGCCAACGTGGACATCGAGCACTACAAAAGGCTGGCCCGGATCGCCGAGCGCGGCACGTTCGACTCGCTGTTCCTCGCCGACGGCCCGGTGCTGTTCGAGGATGTGGCGCAACGGCCCGCCGGCGTGATCGAGCCGCTGACCCTGCTCACCGTGCTGGCGACCGCCACCGAGCACATCGGCCTGATCGCCACCGCGTCAACGTCCTACAACTCCCCGTACAACCTGGCCCGCAGGTTCGCCTCGCTGGACCACGTCAGCGCGGGCCGGGCCGGCTGGAACATCGTGACCACCGCCGGAGCCGCCGCGGCGCGCAACTTCGGGCTCGACGACGCGCCGGCCCACGCCGAGCGCTACGAGCGCGCCGCGGAGTTCCTGGACGTAGCGCTCAAGCTGTGGGACAGCTGGGAGGACGAGGTCTTCGTCGGCGACAAGGAAGCCGGCATCTGGGGCGACAACGACAAGATCCACCCGCCCCGGCACCGCGGCCGGTTCTTCTCGGTGGAGGGCGCGCTGAACGTGCCGCGTCCGCCGCAGGGCTATCCGCTGCTGGTACAGGCCGGTTCGTCCGAGGACGGAAAGGACTTCGCGGCCCGCTACGCCGAAGCGGTGTTCACCGCGCAGCAGACCCTTGCCGACGCGCAGTCCTTCTACGCCGATCTCAAGGCGCGCACCGGCGCGCTCGGCCGCGACCCGGACGGAATCAAGGTGCTGCCGGGCATCGTCCCCGTCATCGCGGACACCGAGGCCGAGGCGCTCCGGCGCGAGCGGGAACTCGACGACCTGATCGTGCCCTGGCACGCCCAGCGCCGCCTCGCCGAGCTGCTCCAGGTCCCGATCGAACAGCTCGCCCTCGACGGGCAGCTTCCCGACGACCTTCCGCCCGAGACGCAGATCCAGGGAGCGCAGAGCCGCTACGCGCTGATCGTGGACCTGGCCCGCCGGGAACGGCTGACGGTGCGCCAGCTGATCGGCAGGCTCGGCGGCGGCCGCGGTCACCGCACCTTCACCGGCACGCCCGAACAGGTCGCCGACGCGATCCAGTCCTGGTTCGAAGGCGGCGCGGCCGACGGATTCAACATCATGCCCGCGGCCCTGCCGTCAGGCCTCGAATTGTTCGTCGAGCACGTCGTCCCCGTTCTTCGCGCCCGCGGCCTGTTCCGCAGCGAATACGTGCCCGGACAGACCCTGCGCGAACGCTACGGCCTGCCGCGCCCCGCCAACCAGCACCTCGTATCCCGCGACCCTTCCGTCACCGCAGCCAGCACCCCTGCCACCGCCCCGACCCCCTCCCTCGTCCCCGCCTGACCTCTCCCGAACGGACCGACCATGACCGTCACCCTTTCCGCCCCGGCCACCTCCACCGCCTTCGACGTCCAGAAGGTCACCGCCCGGATCGGCGCTCAGATCTCAGGACTCGACCTTTCCCGGCCCCTCGACGCCGATACCGTCGCCGCGATCCGCGCCGCGCTCAACGAACACAAGGCGCTGGTCTTCACCGGCGTCGACCTCGACGACGAGGGCCAGCAGCGCTTCGCCCGGCAGTTCGGCGAGCTGACCACGGCGCATCCGACCGTGCCCGCCGTCGAAGGAGCGCCGAACGTGCTGCCGGTGGACAGCGAGAAGGGCGTCGCGAACCACTGGCACACCGACGTGACCTTCGTGCTCAACCCGCCCCAGGTCAGCACCCTGCGAAGCATCGTGGTGCCGCCCTACGGCGGTGAGACGCTGATCGCGAACGCGGCGGCGGCGTACCGCGACCTGCCCGAACCGCTGCGCCATTTCGCCGACACGCTCTGGGCCGTGCACACCAACGACTACGACTACGCGGTCCCGCAGGAATCCCTGGACGAGGAGGCCCGCCAGCGTCGCGAGGTGTTCACCTCGATCAAGTACCAGACCGTGCACCCGGTCGTGCGCGTCCACCCGCTGACCGGCGAGCGCGGCCTCTTCATCGGCGGCTTCGCGCAGCGGATCGTGGGCCTGTCCGCGGGCGAGTCGCGCAAGATCCTCGACCTGCTGCAGTCCTACGTCACGCGCCCGGAGAACATCCTGCGCTGGCGCTGGTCGCCGAACCAGCTGGTGCTCTTCGACAACCGCATCACCCAGCACTACGCGGTGGACAACTACGACGGCCTGCCGCGCCGCCTCAACCGGGTGACGGTCGCCGGCGACATCCCGGTCGGCATCGAAGGCGGGCCGAGCTACTCGATCAAGGGCGACGCGTCGCACTACTCGTCTGTCGCCGAGCTCGCGGCAACGCAACGCCAGTAGCCGGCTAACCCTCCGCCGCAGGCACGGCACTCGTCCGCGACGCCGCAGCCCCCGCCTTCATCTCCTCCACCAACCCCGCAGTCTCCAGCGGGTTGCCGTAGTCGCGTGACCAGACGATCAGCCCGTCGCGAACGCGGATGACCATGACATAGGTCAGCGAGAACGGCTTCCCGCTGGAAGCGAGGTGCCCATGGATCCGGTACTCGGCGATGACCACCTCCGGGTCGGCCGTCTCGTGCAGGGTGACGTCGGAGACCGAGTCGAACGTGAAGAGCGAGGCTGCGGCGTTCATGCGGGCGCGCACGGTCTCCCGGCCGTTGGTCACCGCCGGTATGCCGTCCGGGGCGAACGGGATCTCGATGACGACGTCGGGCGCGTACAGGTCGGCGATCTGATCGCGCGTCCCCGACACGGTGGTACGCAGCAGCAGCTCAACGGTCTCGCGGGCGCTGCGGACGGACCCGGTTTCGGGCATGGCTCACTCCTCGGTACGCTGGAAGAAGAACAAGCGGAACGATCGCCCCGTTTCACCGGACTATACGGAACGAGCGCCCCGCTTGTCTACGCGTAGTCGAGGAAGGGCTGCACCATGACCGTCGAGTCCCGTCCGCTGCGCGCGGACGCCCGCCGCAACAGGGCGCGTGTGCTCGAGGCGGCGCGCGAGGCGTTCGCAGCGGAGGGCCTCGCCGTGCCGCTCGACGAGATCGCGCGCAGGGCGGGCGTCGGCGCGGGCACGGTGTACCGGCACTTTCCGACGAAGGAGGCGCTGTTCGAGGCGGTGATCGTCGACCGCCTCGACTTCCTGGTCGCGCAGGCGCAAACGGCGCTGGACGCGTCGCCGGCGAAGGCAGGCGAAGCGTTCTTCGAGTTCTTGGACGTGATGCTCGCGGACGCCGGTTCGAAGAA
>NZ_DASRGV010000009.1:0-18877 GCF_035650855.1 Actinocrinis sp.
GCCGGCAACATGATTCGCATCCAGGAGCGTCCCTGACCGTCCGATGAGCCCAACGGCGAAGACGAAGAGCTCCACGCGATCCCCACGAGACCATCACGAGGTGATCCGCGTGCACGGCGCGCGCGAGAACAACCTCAAGGACGTCAGCGTCGAGATCCCCAAGCGCCGACTGACCGTGTTCACCGGGGTCTCCGGTTCGGGCAAGAGCTCGCTGGTGTTCGACACGATCGCCGCGGAGTCGCAGCGGCTGATCAACGAGACCTACAGCGCGTTCATCCAGGGCTTCATGCCGACGCTGGCTCGGCCAGAGGTGGACGTCCTCGAAGGGCTGACCACCGCGATCATCGTCGACCAGCAGCGCATGGGCGGGGACGTGCGCTCGACGGTCGGGACCGCCACCGACGCCAACGCGATGCTGCGGATCCTGTTCAGCCGGCTCGGTAAGCCGCACATCGGCTCGCCCAAGGCGTACTCGTTCAATATCGCCTCGATCAGCGGTGCGGGCGCGGTCACCCTTGAGCGCGCCGGGAAGACCGTCAAGGAGCGGCGTTCCTTCAGCATCACCGGTGGCATGTGCCCGCGTTGCGAGGGCCGGGGCACGGTCACCGACATCGACCTGACCCAGCTTTTCGACGAGAGCAAGTCGCTGCACGAGGGCGCGATCACCGCCCCGGGCTACACCGGCGGCGGCTGGAACACCCGGCTGTACGCGGAGTCGGGCTTCTTCGACCCGGACAAGCCGATCCGCGAGTTCACCAAGAAGGAACTGGACGACTTCCTCTATCGCGAGCCGACCCGGATGAAGATCGCGGGCATCAACATGACCTACGAGGGTCTGGTGCCGCGGATCCAGAAGTCGATGCTCTCCAAGGACAAGGAGTCGATGCAGTCGCACATCCGGGCCTTCGTGGAACGCGCGGTCACCTTCACCTCCTGCCCCGACTGCGGCGGCACCCGGCTGAGCGAGGCGGCCCGGTCCTCGAAGATCGACGGGGTGAGCATCGCCGATGCCTGCGCGATGCAGATCAGCGACCTGGCCGAGTGGGTGCGCGGGCTTGACGAGCCGTCCGTCGCGCCGCTGCTCGCCTCGCTGGGCCAGACGCTCGACTCGTTCGTGGAGATCGGGCTCGGCTACCTCTCGCTTGACCGGTCCTCGGGCACGCTCTCCGGCGGCGAGGCACAGCGCGTCAAGATGATCCGTCACCTCGGCTCGGCGCTGACCGACATCACGTACGTCTTCGATGAGCCGACCGTCGGGCTGCATCCGCACGACATCCAGCGGATGAACGAGTTGCTGCTGCGGCTGCGCGACAAGGGCAACACGGTGCTGGTCGTCGAGCACAAGCCGGAGGCGATCGCGATCGCCGACCATGTCGTCGACCTCGGTCCCGGGGCCGGCACGGCGGGCGGCACGGTCTGCTTCGAGGGCACCGTGGCCGGGCTGCGCGCCAGCGGCACGCTCACCGGCCGGCACCTCGATGACCGCGCGCGCCTGAAATCGACCGTGCGTAAGCCGTCCGGGACATTGGCGATCCGCGGCGCCAATGCCCACAACCTGCAGAACATCGACGTCGACATCCCGCTCGGCGTGCTGGTCGTCGTCACCGGGGTCGCCGGTTCGGGAAAGAGTTCGCTTATCGACGGCTCGGTGTCGCGCCGGGACGGGGTCGTGTCGGTGGATCAGGCCCCGATCAAGGGTTCGCGCAGGAGCAACCCGGCGACGTACACGAGCCTGCTCGACCCGATCCGCACCGCCTTCGCGAAGGCCAACGGCGTGAAGCCGGCGCTGTTCAGCGCGAACTCCGAGGGCGCGTGCCCCAACTGCAACGGCGCCGGGGTCGTCTACACCGACCTGGCGATGATGGCCGGGGTCGCGACGACGTGCGAGGACTGCGAGGGCAAGCGGTTCCAGGCGTCGGTGCTCGAGTACACGCTCGGCGGCCGCAACATCGCCGAGGTGCTGGAGATGTCCGTGGTCGAGGCCGGCGAGTTCTTCGGCGGCGGCGAGGCCCGCACCCCGGCCGCGCACGCGATCCTCGACCGGCTCGCCGACGTCGGGCTCGGATACCTCAGCCTCGGCCAGCCGCTCACCACGCTGTCCGGCGGCGAGCGGCAGCGGCTGAAGCTGGCCTCCCGCATGGCCGAGAAGGGTGGCGTCTACGTGCTCGACGAGCCGACCACCGGCCTGCACCTGGCCGACGTGGAGCAGCTGCTCGGCCTGCTCGACCGGCTGGTCGACTCCGGGAAGTCGGTCATCGTCATCGAGCACCACCAGGCGGTCATGGCGCACGCCGACTGGATCATCGACCTCGGCCCCGGCGCCGGCCATGACGGCGGCCGGATCGTCTTCGAAGGCACGCCCGCCGACCTCGTCGCCAAGCGCTCGACGCTCACCGGCGAGCACCTGGCGGCCTACGTCGGGGCCTGACCGCGGCTGGCGGGCAGGGGTCCGGGCGTCGTTCTCAAACGCACAAAGGCCGGCTCCGCGAGCGCTTGCGCAAGCAGAGCCGGCCTTGTCGGTGGAGGTGCCGGGAATCGAACCCGGGTCCATCGGCGAGGGAACAGGGCTTCTACGGGCGTAGTCTCAGTGCGCTTTTCTCGGCTCCGCGGATCCCTGAGACGAGTCCGCGACGAGCCCAGCCACGTAAGTTTCCCTCAGTCTCCCGTGACCTGATCCTGAGGTTGAGCCCCCTAGCGATGCCGGATTCCAGGTCGGGGGCGATCCTGGACCGACAGGGCTATCCGCCCGTTACGTGATCGCTAGATCAGGCAACGAGGGCGAAGTTCGCCCGAGCCATCTTCTGATTGGCATTTGTTTTTTTGCTGTGTTGTTGGTTTACGAGATCATCACAGCTTCCTCGGCCCGCTTCCCCTGCTTCGACGTCCGATGTCGAAACCGTTCACCCCCGTGGCAGAACGCACACGGTGACGCACGGACGCGCTTCGCCTCCTGCGGAGGTTCGGCGCGGCAGTGAGCAGTGTGTGCAGTTCTCAAACAGGAGCGGAACACCGGGGTGTCCGCGTACTTCTATTACACAGATCAGGATACTCGGGTGGGCGCGGCTCGGTAAAACCGGTTGATCACCGGCCGCGCCGCGATCCCGTGCGTACCGCCGGCTGCCGTCCCGCGCGTCCGACTAGCCGGCGTCCCGTCCGTGCGTCCGCGCCCGCTAGCGGTACCTGCGGCGGTGCGCCGCGATGTCCCGCTCCGCCTCGCGCTTCATCTGCTTCTCCAGCAGCGTCTGGCGCTTGTCGTAGTCCTTCTTGCCGCGGGCAAGGCCGAGCTCGACCTTGGCCTTGCCGTCCTTGAAGTACAACGCGAGCGGGATGAGCGTTAGTCCCGACTCCTTGGACTTGCCGATCAGCTTCTGGATCTCCTGGCGGTGCAGCAGCAGCTTGCGCATCCGGCGCGGGGCGTGGTTGTTCCAGGTGCCCTGGTTGTACTCCGGGATGTGCACGTTGTAGAGCCACACCTCGGCGTCGCGGATCTGGGCGAAGCCGTCGACCAGGGACGCGCGGCCCTCACGCAGCGACTTCACTTCGGTGCCGGTGAGCACCAGGCCCGCCTCGTAGACGTCCTCGATGAAGTAGTCGTGCCGTGCCTTCTTGTTCTGGGCGATCGTCTTCTGCCCGCGCTCCCTGACCATGGGCTCTATTGTCGCTCAGACGCGCAAGTACTTTCGCAGCGTGAAGGCCGAGGCGAGCACCGACATCAGCACGCCGACGATCAGCAGGCTGGGCACGATCCAGGCGAACGGCGACCAGCCGATGAACTGCACCGAGGTCAGGTGCGGCGCGACGACGTGGTTGATGAAGAACGCCTTGACGCCGACCAGGATCACCGAGGCCACGACCCCGCCGGCCAGGCCCGCGACCGCGCCCTCGAGCAGGAACGGCATCTGGATGTAGAAGTTCGACGCGCCGACGAGACGCATGATGCCCGTCTCCCGGCGGCGGCTGAACGCGGAGAGCCGCACCGTGTTGAAGATCAGCAGGAACGCCAGCACCAGCATGATCGCGGCCACGCTGACCGCGGTGTACTCGGCGATGTGGATGAAGGTGAACAGCGGCTTGAGCAGTTGCTGCTCGTCCTGCACCGACTGCACGCCGGGCAGCCCGTTGACCGCGCCCTCGACGATCTGGGCGTCGTTAGGGTTGTCCAGCTTGACCCGGAAGGAGTCCTGCATGTCGTTGACGGTCGAGTCCTGCGCCAGCGCGGAGCCGGCCTCCATCTGCTGGTAGTGCTGGAAGGCCTGCAGCTGGTTCTCGTAGGTGACCGTCTGGACGTGCGGGGTCCTGACCAGGGTGTCGTGGATCGTCTGCTTCTGCGCATCGGTGATCGCGGTCTGGCAGTTGGGGTACCTGCCGACCTCCTCCTGGTTGCACATGAAGACGCTGACCTCGACCTTGCCGTACCAGTAGTCCTGCATGTGCAGGGTCTGCTGCCACATCAACAGGCCGGATCCGAGCATGACAAGGGCCACCGCGGTCGAGACGATGACCGCGATCACCATCGTGAGGTTGCGACGCAACCCTTGGCCGATCTCCTGTAGTACGTACTGGACGCGCATGGTGGGTTTACCTGCCGGAGCTCTAGTCGGAAGCGTGTGGCTGTGGTCTTCGGTCTGCGGTACGCCGCCGCCGTTCTAACGGACGTAGCCGTAGACGCCGCGGGCCTGGTCGCGTACGAGCGTGCCCTGGTCGAGTTCCAGCACGCGCTTGCGCATCTGGTTCACGATCGCCTGGTCGTGCGTCACCATCACGACCGTGGTGCCGGTGCGGTTGATCCGGTCCAGCAGCTTCATGATGCCGACACTGGTTTCCGGGTCGAGGTTACCGGTCGGCTCGTCGGCGATGAGGATCATCGGGCGGTTCACGAAGGCCCGGGCGACCGCCACGCGCTGCTGCTCGCCACCGGACAGCTCGTTGGGCATCCGCTCCTCCTTGCCGGCCAGCCCGACCAGTTCCAGCACCTCGGGCACGACCTTGACGATCTGGCCCTTGGGCCGCCCGATCACTTCCAAGGCGAAGGCGACGTTCTGGTACACGGTCTTGTTCGGCAGCAGCCGGAAGTCCTGGAACACGGTGCCGATCAGCCGGCGGTGGTGCGGCAGCTTCCAGTTGGAGAGCTTGTTGAGGTCCTTGCCCGCCACCACGACGCGGCCGGTGCTCGGCCTCTCCTCGCGCAGGATGAGCCGCATGAAGGTGGACTTGCCGGAGCCGGAGGAGCCGATGACGAAGACGAACTCGCCGCGCTCGATCTCCAGGGACATCTCCCGCAGCGCGGGGCGCGCCTGGTTGGGATACGTCTTGCTGACGTTCTCAAAGCGAATCACGGTTGCATCACCATCCGGCGGCAGTCTAGACATAGCGGGCGCGGCGTGGGAGCCGGTTGCGCAAGGACGCCGCGCGGATCCGGAGACCCGGCGGCGGCTTCCGGCGGGAAGCTCCACAGGAGTGTACGAGGCTCCCGAGGGGTAGGAGGGAACGAACGGGCGCAGCGCGGCGTTCTCAACGGTGATGAGGAGGACTCGATGAGACGCGACGACCTGGCCTGCGCCAACTGTTCCGGACCGGTGTCCGAGGGGCGCTGCCCGGTCTGCCGCGCCGCTCGTGACCAGTACGGACGCGGGGGCGGCGGCTTCTACGCGCCGCTGTGGCTGATCTTGGCGATCCTCGCGGCGCTGGTGTGTGCGCTGGCGCTGGAAGCCCGTTTCGCGTGAGCTGAGTCACATTCGGCGCCGTGTTGCCGTGAAGTGCCGGCGGCGTCGGGAAACCGGTCGATCGGAAACCGATAGGGCGTCAGAGAGCGCGGCGGGCCGCGGCTACCGCGTGCGGCGCCAGCGGATGCCGGCCTCGATACTGCGCCCTCCGCCTCGCTCCGCTCGGCCTTCATCTCGGCCGAACGACCCCTTAACGCGTGCGGCGCCAGCGGATGCCGGCCTCGATGAAGCCGTCGATCTCGCCGTCGAGGACCGCCGCGGTGTTCCCGGTCTCGTACTCGGTCCGCAGATCCTTCACCATCTGGTAGGGATGCAGGACGTACGAGCGCATCTGGTTGCCCCAGGAACCGGACGAGTCGCCCTTGAGCGCGTCGATCTTCGCCTGCTCCTCCTGCCGCTTGCGGTCCAGCAGCTTGGCTTGGAGCACCGCCATCGCGGAGGCCTTGTTCTGCAGCTGCGAGCGCTCGTTCTGGCAGGACACGACGATGCCGGTCGGCAGGTGGGTCAGCCGGACCGCGGAGTCGGTGGTGTTGACGCCCTGGCCGCCAGGGCCGGAGGAGCGGTACACGTCGACGCGGATCTCGTCGTCCGGGATCTCGATGTGGTCGGTCTGCTCGACGACCGGCACGACTTCCACGCCCGCGAAAGAGGTCTGGCGGCGGCCCTGGTTGTCGAAGGGCGAGATGCGCACCAGCCGGTGCGTGCCCTGCTCGACGGACAGCGTCCCGTACGCGTACGGCGCCTTCACCGCGAACGTCGCCGACTTGATGCCTGCCTCTTCCGCGTAAGACGTGTCGTAGACCTCGGTCGGGTAACCGTGGCGCTCCGCGTAACGCAGGTACATGCGCATCAGCATCTCGGCGAAGTCCGCCGCGTCGACGCCGCCGGCCTCGGAGCGGATGGTGACCAACGCCTCACGGGAGTCGTACTCGCCGGACAGCAGGGTCCGCACTTCGAGCTCGCTGATCGCCGCGGCGATCCGGGGCAGTTCGGCCTCCACCTCGGCGCGGGTGTCCGCGTCGTTCTCGGCCTCGGCCAGCTCGGCCAGCACCTCGATGTCGTCCAGCCTGCGGCGCAGCGACTCGACCCGGTTCAGCTCGCCCTGGACGTAGGACAGCCGGCTGGTCACCTTCTGCGCCTTGGCCTGGTCGTCCCACAGGTCCGGCGCGGCGGCCTCCTCGTTCAGCCGCTTGATCTCGCCACGCAGCGCATCGAGGTCGACGACGGCCTCGATCGAGGACATGGTCGACTTCAGGTTCTTCAGTTCTTCAGGTACGTCTACGGCCACAACCATCAAGGGTACGCGACCCGGCGCTGCTATTAGACGCGATGCGTAGCCACTGCTGATCAGACGCCGGTGCGGTACAGGTGCACGGTGCCGTCAGCCGCCGTGGTCACCAGGACCAGACCGAGCCCAGCGGCCGGAGTCACGCCGACCGGGCTTTGCGAAGTGACCCCGATCGGCGACCACGTCATCGAGCCGTGCAGGTTGGCCCCGGTGGGTTCGTAGACCTGTACGTCACCGGCGACGGACTGGATGAACAGATACGGCTTCCCGCTGCTGACATAACCGGCTTCAGGCTGTCCTACCGCACCGGTCGGAAAGGTGTAGCTCCAGGATCCGTCGTTGATCAGCCTTAGGTCGGCAAGATCTGAAGCGCGGATCACGTACGCCGCCATCGTCCCGTCCGCACGGATCGCGAGCGCGACGTTGGGTTTGATCGCACCCGCACTACCGACGAACCGCCAGGGCTGCCAGCTACCGTCCGCGGTGCCACTGCCGTTCGCTGCCAACAGCGCGCCGGAGCGGGAGGCCACGAGCAGTTCGGTGTGGTCTCCGGACAGCGGGACGGCGGCGGGGGCTCCAGCGACGCGCGTCGAGCCGACTCCTGCGGCGGCGAGCGAGGTCCACGACGACCAGGTCCCATTGGTCAGGACGATGCGATGCATCTGACCGTCTGCGGAGACGGCGTAGATCTCGACGCGGCCGGAGTCGCGGCCGACGGCGCCCGGTTCGGCGGCAGCCGTCAAGCCAGGGAGGGAGTGCCAGGAGGAGAAGCGCGGCGACGTACCCGCGTTCGCTGTGGCGTACCGCACGATGCCGTCCGTGCCGGTCATGACGACGTACGCACTGTTGCCTGCGTTGAGGTAGCGCACCGCGCCGATCGGCTTCACCGGAGGCGCGGCGACCTCGCCGAGCTGCACCAGGCCAAGCGGCCCGATCGGTCGAGCCATGGTGTTCGCCGCGGACGGGCTCGCGGGAGCGTTGCCGCTCAAGCTCGTCGCTGTGTTGGTCTTCGCCGCGCCGGTCGGCTGCTTCGCGTCGTTGGTGTGCCCGTTCCACCAGAGGAAGCCCCCGGTCGCCACGAGACCGGCGGCGATGACCGCGGCGACGGCCGGTACGCGCGAGTTGCGCGGGCGGCCGGCCTCCTCGGTGCCGGCGCCGTGGGAAGGCGGTCTGGCGCCGGGTGAGCTGACGCTCCGTGAGCTGGATTTGTGGGTATCGAAGTCGCGCACGTCGCCCGCCTCGCGCGGCCGCGGCGGCTTGGCCACCGCGCCGGGCACGGGAGCGGACGGGCCGAGCGGTTCGCGGATCGGCCGCATGAGGTTGACGTGGGTTTGCCGCGAAGCGTCGGTCCGATCGGACGAGCCGGTCACCAGAGGCACCGCGCCGACGCTTATCGGGACCGCCGGCCCGGGACCGGCGGCGAGCGACGCGGGGTCGACGACGGCGCGCGGATCGGCCACCCGGAGGGCCGGCAGCCCACTGAGTTCGGGCGCCAGCACGCGCAGCCGTCCAGCGACCTCGGCCGCGGTCAACCGCGCGGCAGGGGCCTTCGAGAGGCAGCTGACGAGCAACTCGCCCAACGGCACCGGCATGCCGGGCACGTCCGGGACCGTCTCGGTGACGTGCCTACGTAGCACCGCGCCGGGGTGTCCGCCGCCGAACGGGGTCCATCCGGTTAACAGCTCGAAGATGAGCGTGCCGAGCGCGTATACGTCGACCGGTGGTCCTGGAGGGCAGCCCTCGATGACTTCAGGGGCCAGGTAGTCCGGCGTGCCGACGATGCGCGTGGCGCGCGTACGGCGCGGACCGTCCACGAGCCGTGCGATACCGAAGTCGGTGAGCCGCGCGGTACCGGTCGAGGACTCGATGAGTACGTTCTCCGGCTTCACATCGCGGTGCACGACGCCTCGGGCGTGCGCTGCGGCCAATCCGGCAGCCACGTCTGCGGCTACCGCGACCGCGGCGGCCGGAGCCAGCACGCGCTCGGCGTCGAGTCGTTCACGCAGGTCGGCGCCGCGTACCAGATCCATGACGAGCGCGAGATCGGTGCCGTCCACGACGAGATCGCGCACCGCGACCACGTTCGGATGCACCAGGCTGGTGAGAACTGTGCGTTCCTGCACGAAGCGGGCGATCAGGGTCTGATCCGCCGCCAGATCCTCGCGCAGCAGCTTCACCGCGACCGGCCCGTCCGGCCCCGCGCCCTCCCAGACCGTGCCGCAGGTACCCCGGCCGATGACCCTGGTGACGGTGTATCTGCTGCCGATCTTGCGTGTCACCGTTGCTCCGTGAGAGGTCCGCGGGCGTGCCGTACCGACACTGTGCCTTTCCGGACGCAGGCTGGGCAACTAACGCGCCGAAGCGCTACCCAAGTCCGGCGGCGGAAGGCTGATGACGCGTCAGAGAAGCGCGTACCGCGCGGAGAGCTCCCGAGGCCGTGCGGGAGAACTACTTATGCACGAGCAAGGAGATGGTCATGCCTCTCACCTGTTTGGCGTAGGAGACGCTGTAGTCGCTCTGGATCGCGCGGACTTCCGCGGGAGGCAGGCCGCCGAACGGTTTGGCCGGGTGCCCCGGCACAATCAGCCACGCCCGCGGTGCCGGCCGGCTCAAGCAGGCGCCGAAGTCGGTGCAGAACTGCGGGACGATGTTGTTGATCTCCGCTGCCGTGTTGACCACCATCAGGTTGCGCAGCTGCATGTCCGCGGGCAGGTAGAAGTTGACGCCCTCGTCGATGTCGGTCATGCCGTAGATGATGGCGGCGTCGCCGCGCTGGTACGCGTGCTGGACGATCCGCGCGGCGCCCCGATAGTCCCGCTGCGGGAAGGCGAGGTCGGGGTAGTTGAACCAGCTGTGCGCGTAGGTGGTGTGCACCTGGTTCTGGCCTGGGACGACCGCGATCGCGAAGACGAGCAGCATCGCGGGAAGGGCGCGCAGGCTGCGGCCGGCGGTCGCGCCCGCCCCGGCCAGCACCGCCCACGCGGGCACGCAGAAGAGCAGGTAGCGGGCGAAGTAGAAGAACGACGAGTCACCGACGTAGCGCGAGATCAGCCAGATGCACGGGAGCGGCAGCGCGGCCGTCGCACTGGCCAGCGCGACCTGGCGAAGACGGGGGTTTCCCCACGCGGCCGCACCGAACGCGAGCAGCACTCCGGCGCCCAGGACGGAGCAGACCGCCTCCGGACCCATCGCGAACAGATCGTGCAGCGTCGGCCGTGGCTGCGGATTGCCCTCACGCGCGCCGTAGTAGACGACCGGGAACACGCCCGCCCCCGCCACGACCAGGCTGCCGGCGAAGCGGCGCACGGTCAGCCACGGTCGCTCCTCGCTCCGCCACAGATACGCGGCGAGGCCGACGGCGTGGCCGATCACGATCGTGAGCGAGATCAGGTTGAACAGGCCGGCCATCACAAGGGCCGCCGTGTATCCGGCCCACCTGCGCCGACTCGGCTGTTCCACCGCGCGCACGAGCAGCAGCGAGGCCAGCGCCGCGGCAAGCGTGACGAACGGATACGAACGCAGCTCTGTCGCGTAACGCGCGATCGCCGGAGTGAGCGCGAAGAAAATGCCGGCTGCGAAACCCGCCCGCTTACCGAATAGCCGTTGCCCCGTGGCCGCGACGCAGACCACCGCACCGACCATCGCCGCGATGCCGGGCAGCCGCATCCCGAACAGCGATGTGCCGACTACCGCCATCCAGAGATGGAGGAACAGGTAGTACGCGCCGTGCACCGCATCGACATGCGTGAGCGTGTTCAGGATTTGCGACCAGCTACGGCTGGCGACGTTCACCGAGGTGAGTTCGTCGAGCCAGATCTCGATGCTCGAGGCGCGCCATGTACACAGCAGCGCGGTGATCACCGCAGGGCCGAACCACGCCGTGCGCGCCAACGCGGAGGCGGTTCGGGTGAACCGGGCCGCGTTACCGCCGTGCGGCGCGGCCGCCTGCGCCGGTCCGGGATCACCCGCTTCTTCAGGATCGGCCGCGGTGTTCACGACGGGATCGAAGACATCTGGAGCCACCTGCGAATTCCTCATCGAAACAGGCGCTCGGTGAGCGCAACAGGAGAATGCGTCGAAACGGAGACGCTTCCACCCGGGGTCTGGTTGCTCGGGAATCCAGTGGTAGTCGTGTGATGCTTCGCCAGCTGCCTGCCGACGCTGACGCCGACTGCGACTGCGACCGCGAGGACGATGACGAGGATTGCGAGCTTGCTCAGGCAGCTGAGGCCAGCCGTCTTCGCGGGTGCGTTAGGAGAATAGGCCTGCGGCTGCCGGGGCGCCTTACTGCGCGGCGCTTGGTACGTCAGCGGCTGCTGCGGGCGGTACTGCGCCGGTTGTATCGGACGCTGTGGCTGCTGTATCGGAGGACGCGGTGCCTGCTGGTACGCCATCGGATACGGGTTCGGCTGCTGCTGGGGCTGGCTCGGGTACGGGCGTGCCGGAGCAGGTGTGCTCGACGCGGGCGCCTGGGCGCTCTGGGCCTGAGCGGCGGACCGCTGGGAAACAGGCGGCAGCGCGGTCGTCGGCTGGTTGGCAGACGGGCGCGCGATCGGCGTCGTGGGGGCGGTCGGCGTCGGGGTGATCTGGGCGGCGCGGTTGATCGGTATGACCTGCGCGCCGTTGTGTGCCTGTTGAGCGGCTCGTGCCGCCGGTGCCTGGGGCGCCGCGGCTGGCGGTTCCGGCTGGCTCGGCTTCTGCTGCTGGGCGGCCTGAGGCGCTGCCGAGCCGTTGGCCTGCGCAACCCGAGCGGGCCAAACCGCGTGCGGAGCGGCGTGCGCGCGGGCCGCGGCGCCTGCCCCGGCGGCCACACCGGCCGCGCCGCCGCCGGCGCCGGCCGCGATCTTCTGCTCGGCGGGCAGCGCCGGCAGGACGACGGTTCCCTCACTCGGGTTAACCGGCAGCCGGACGGTCGTGCCGTCCTGCTTCACTCGCACGGCCGCACGCAGCCGTGAGGCCAGCTCCCCGGCCAGCGGCCGCGCGTCCGGGTCCTTCGCCAGCGCCGCGGTCGCCACGGCCCACAGCCGGTCGGAGACGCCCGGCGGACGCTGCGGCGTGGCCGTCTGGTGCGCCCGGAACACCTCCATCGCGTCGCGGCCGCGGAACGGCGGGTGGCCGGTCAGCAGCTCGTAGAACATGATCCCGGCGGCGTAGACGTCGACCGCTCCGGTGGCCTTACGCCCCGAGATCACTTCGGGTGACAGGTAGTACGGCGTGCCGACGACCTGACTGGTCCGAGTGACTGACGGCGCGTCAGCCAATCGGGCGATACCGAAGTCCGTCAGCAGCGGCCGGAACCCGCCGGCCTCCGGCTGGAGCAGCACGTTCGCGGGCTTCACGTCCCGGTGGATGATCTTGGCGGCGTGGGCGACGGACAGCGCGTCGGCCACGTCGGCTACCAGCAGCGCGGCCTCCTCTGGCCCGAGGGTGCCGCGGCCGCGCAGGTAGGCGCGCAGGTCGGGCCCCTCGACCAGCTGCATCACCAGCGCCAGCACGTCCCCCTCGACCACCAGGTCGCGAATGGCCACCAGCGAGCGGTGGCGCAGGCCGACCAGCGCGGTGCGCTCGCGCAGGAACCTGGTGACCACGTCGGGGTCGGCGGCGAGCTCTTCGAGCAGCACCTTGACGGCGATCGCCTCGCCGGTGTCCCGCACGCGCCCCCGCCACACCGACCCGAAGGCCCCGCGCCCCAACTGTTCATCCAGCTCGTATCGGCTGCCGATAGGCTGACCCACGAAACCTCTCCCCCAGTTTGTCGACTCGGGCTGGCGCCGCCGCGGCGCATGCGGATCGGCGCAGACGCAGCCTAGTGCCGTCGACCCAACCGGTGGATGCGGCCAGCCGTTTCGTACCCAAGCTGCTACAGGAGCACGCGGCGCCGGTTCAACGGGGCGCCTTTCGGCGCGGCGGCGTTTTCGCTGGTGCTCCCGTTGCCACTGCTTACAGCTGCGTCGTCGGCACTCCCAGCTTATGTTCTCGGATACCGTGGCTCCCGGCGAGAATTGACCGACCCCGATTTTTCCGTGGACAGTCTCCCGTCCTGAAAAGGCAGCGCGCATGCAGATCAGACTCTCCGTCACCTCGGTCCGTGACACGGCACGTGACCAGGCGGAGCAGGACTGCGTGGATGTCGCGGTGACGGCCGCGGCGGGTACGCCGTTCAGCGCGGCGGCCGGGGCGCTGCGAACGCTCGCCGGGGTTCCGGAGGGCCGGTTCTACGCCGGCGGCGCGCTGGTGCCTGAGGAGGCGGCGCTGGGCCTGCCCCCGCTGCTCGACGGCGCGATGCTGACGGTCGGCGGACCGGGAGCGCCGACCGCGCTGCACGGCTCGCTCAGCCTGCACCACGGGCTCGAGCTGCACGTCATCGGCGGACCGGACGCCGGAGGCGTGCACCTGATCGCGCCGCCAGCGCCGGGGGAGGAACCGGTCCGCATCGCGATCGGCCGCGGCGCGGACGCGCAGGTGCGCATCGAGGATCCGGACCTGTCCAGGCTGCACGCCGAACTGCTGGTCACGGCCGACTGGGTGCGCTTGTGCGACGCCGGTTCAACGAACGGCACGACGCTGGACGGCGCGCCGGTCGGTACGGAGTCGGTGCTGCTGCTGCCCGATGCGTTGGTGCGCCTCGGCGAGACGACGATCGTGCTGCGGATAGGGCATCGCTCGACCGACGCGGAGCCGGACCGCCTAGGGCGCATGAGGGTGCGTAACGAGCGACGTGCGCCCGTGGCACTGCCGTCGCCACGTATCGACCTACCGCCCCGCCCCTCGAATCGCGGACTGCCAGCCGCACGCCGCCGGGCCGCAGCGGCGTTCGAGCAGGCCAAGACCGCCGCGGAGACGCAGATCGCCTCAGCGCTCGCGGCCGAGGCAGGGCTGCGCCGAGAGCGGCATCCGGACCTCGCCACGCTGCTGACCGCGGCGCTGCGGCCGGAGCCGGGACTGTGGTCCCGTGACCCCGAGTCGGCCGGCCTGCTGGATCTGCGGCTCGGCACCGCGCGGATCACGTCGCGGGTGACCGTCTGCTCCGGGCCGAAGACCTTCCGCCCACGGGTGCCCGCCGCACCGGTCACCTTGGATCTGGAGACGGTGGGCGTGCTCGGCCTGGTCGGCCCGCGGCCGCAGGTGACCCGGCTGGCCAGGTCGCTGGTGGCGCAGTTGGCCGCGAGCTGTCCGCCTCGGGACCTTGAGCTGGTGGTGCTGTGCGACCAGGGGGTGGCCGCCGCGGATCCGGGGCGCTGGCAGTGGGCTCGCTGGCTTCCGCACCTGATCCCGCAGGAAGGACAGGACTGTCGCGCGCTGATCGGGGTGGATCAGGCGCAGGTGCGCGCCCGGATCGGGGAGCTGCTGGCGAAGCTCGACGCGCGCGAGGCGGAAGCGGCCGACGGCATCGGCGGCGCGGCGTCGGCAGGCAGGATCGGCGAGCGCTGGTCCGGGCGGCGTACCGTGCTCGTCCTGGACCCGGCACCGTCGCTGATCGATGCGCCGGGCGTGCAACGGCTGCTCGCCGAAGGTCCGGAGTTCGGCATCTACACCATCACCCTGGCCTCACGCGCGGTGCAGCTGCCTGATGTGACCGGCGCGATGGCGACGCTGAGCGGAGACGTGCACACGCGGGTCCGGCTGGAGCGCCCGGAGGCGCCCGCCCTCGACAACATCATCGCCGACCTCGCTTCGGCCGAATGGGCGGAACGGCTCGGACGTGCCCTGGCGCCCTTGCGGGAGTCGGACAGCTTTGGCGCGCCGCAACTGCCTGAGGAGGCGCGGCTGCTGGCGCTGCTCGATCTGGACCTGCTCACCCCGGCCAAGCTGGGCGCGCGCTGGTCGCTGCGGCCGTCCTGCGGCGAGCTGACCATCGGCGCGGACGATCACGGCCCGGTGCGCACCGATCTGACGGGGCAGCACATCCTGGTCGCGGGCGTGTCAGGCTCGGGCGTTTCCGAGACGCTGCGTTCGATCACGTGCGCGCTCGCCGCGGTCAATCGGCCGCAATACCTGCGTATCTCGCTGCTCTCCGGCGGTGACGGCGCCTCGCTCGCGGACTGTGCAGCGTTGCCGCACACGGACACCCACCTGCCCCCGGATGCCTCATCTGACGAGTTGCGCGCATTGATTGACCAGTTGGAGGCCGAGATCGAGCGGCGCACGAGCGCGGCGCTGCGCGGCACTGTCGAAGACCCGTCCGACCCACAGCACCCGCGCTTGCTCGTGGTCGTGGACGGGTTCGACCAGCGCGCCGCGGCCCACCCGTGGTTCGCCAAGGGTCTGGCGGGCATCGCGCGCGACGGCCGCGATCACGACGTGCACGTCGTCGTCGGCGTCACGCTCGAAGACGCCCAGGCGGTCCGGCTGCTCAACAGCGACCTGTGTGACGAGGCGCAGATCCGCATCGCACTGCGCACCCACGCGGCGGAGGAGTCCCGCAAGGTGGTCTCGCTCCCGGCCGCCGTGTCCGTGCGGGCCGACACCCCCGGCCGCGCGCACCTGGCCCTGCCGGATGGCCGCGTGCTGCCGATCCAGGCCGCGCGCATCAGCGGCCGTATGCCGTCCAGCGCGTCCAACCGCGCGACCGCCGTCCGCCTGCCGTGGACCGAACTGGGCTCGCCGGTCCCGCGCCGCCCGGCGGAGGCGGCCCCTGCCGGGCAACCCGGTGGACCCACCGACCTCGCGCTGTTCGTCGAGACCGTTCGCCGCGCCGCGACCCGCTAACCGGGCGAGCCGCTAACCAGGCGAGTCGTCGACCCGTGACCGGCTGCCCGCTGCCGCCGCGCTCCGCCGACCGCTGACCGGACCGGCCGAAAAGCCGACTCTGCGGGAGCCGCACCAAGCGCCTCCCGCCGAGTAGCGGCTGTGCGTTACGCCAGCGAACCCGTGCGCAGCATCGTGCGTAGGACGCGCAGGGCGACCGAGAGGATCGCCAGGTCGAAGCTGTCTGCGGTACCGATCTCCTCGAGCACCGCCTGGGCCCGGTCCACGGCCGCCTTGTTCTTCGCGACCCAGGTGGCGAAGCGGGCGTCCGGGTCTGTCTCGCCCGGAGCGGCGGCCAGGACCTCGAAGGTGAGGGCGGCTTGGGCGCTGTAGAGCTCCTCGCGGACCGCGGCGCGGGCCATCGCCTGCCAGCGGTCGGCGCGCGGCAGCGCGTTGATGCGGTCGCGCAGGATGCCGATGCGCAGCCGGTCGACGATGTCGAAGTAGCACTCCGCGACCTCGACCGGGGCGCGGCCGCTGTCCCAGGCCACCTCGACGATGTCCAGCGCCGAGTAGGCCGCCGAGAAGCTGGCGCTGCGGGCGGCCAGGTCCTCGGGGACCCCGGCGTCGAGCAGCTCCTGCTTGCCGGCGACGAGCTGGTCGAAGTCCGCGCCCTTGAGCAGCTTGGGCAGCTGGGCGACCACCTCGGCCACTCCGGAGCGGAACGCCTCGACCTGCGCCGCGATGTCCAGCGGGTGCCTGCGGTTGAGCAGGAACCAGCGGGCGCCGCGCTCGGTCAGCCGCCGGGCGGCCAGCCGCATGCGGACCTGGACCTGCGCCGGGACCCGGTTGTCCAGCCCGTCGACCGCCGCCCAGAACGAGTGCATGTCGAAGACCGCGCGGGCCACGATGTGGGCGCGGGCGATCTCCTCCGCGGAGGCCCCGGTCTCCTCGCGCATGCGGAACACGAAGCTGGTGCCGGCGTTGTTGACCAGGTTGTTGACGACCTGGGTGGTGATGATCTCGCGGCGCAGCGGGTGCGCCTCGATCCGCTCCCGGAACCGGTCGCGCAGCGCGGAGGGGAAGTAGTGGAAGAGGTCCGTCTTGAGGAACGCGTCGTCCGGCAGGTCGGAGGCGAGCAGCTCGTCCTCGAGGGTGATCTTCGTGTAGGCGAGCAGGACGGACAGCTCCGGCTGGGTCAGCCCGAGGCCGTTCTGCCTCCGCTCGTTGATCGTGCGTTCTCCCGGCAGGAACTCGAGCTCCCGGTTAAGGTGCCCCTCGGCGACTAGCCTGCGCAGGTAACGCGCGTGCACGTTGAGCAGCGACGGCGCCTGCGCCATGGCCGAGGCGAGGGCCACGTTCTGGCCGTAGTTGTCGGCCAGCACCAGCCGACCCACCTCGTCGGTCATCTCGGCCAGCAGGCCGCCGCGCTCGTCCGCGGCCACCTCGCCGGCGGAGGCCGCCTGGTCCAGCAGGATCTTGATGTTGACCTCGTGGTCCGAGGTGTCCACGCCGGCCGAGTTGTCGATCGCGTCGGTGCAGATCTTGCCGCCGGCGCCGCCCGCGCCGTGCAGCGCGAACTCGATCCGGCCGAGCTGGGTGCAGCCGAGGTTGCCGCCCTCGCCGACCACCTTCGCGCGCAGGTCGGCGCCGTTGATCCGGATCGGGTCGTTGGCCTTGTCGCCGACGTCCGCGTTCGACTCGGTGGACGCCTTGATGTACGTGCCGATGCCGCCGTTCCAGAACAGGTCCACCGGCGCGAGCAGGATCGCGCGCATCAGGTCGGCCGGGGTGGTGCGGGTCACCGAGTCGGCGATGCCGAGCGCGGCGCGCATCTGCGGGGTCAGCGGGATCGACTTGGCGGTGCGCGGGAAGACCCCGCCGCCCGGCGAGATCAGCTTCGCGTCATAGTCCGCCCACGAGGAGCGCGGCAGGTCGAACAGCCGGCGCCGCTCGGCATAGGAGCGGGCCGGGTCCGGGGTCGGGTCGACGAAGATGTGCCGGTGGTCGAAGGCCGCGATCAGCTTGATGTGCTCGGACAGCAGCATCCCGTTGCCGAACACGTCCCCGGACATGTCGCCGATGCCGACGACCGTGAAGTCCTGGGTCTGGGTGTCCACGCCCAGCTCGCGGAAGTGCCGCTTGACCGACTCCCAGGCGCCGCGCGCGGTGATGCCCATCGCCTTGTGGTCGTAGCCGACCGAGCCGCCGGAGGCGAAGGCGTCGCCGAGCCAGAAGCCCTTGGCGCCGGGCCCCCACACGTCGCACTCCGCGGCGACGCCGTTGGCGATGTCCGAGAAAGTCGCGGTGCCCTTGTCGGCCGCGACGACCAGGTAGGTGTCGTCGCCGTCGAAGCGCACAACGTCGACCGGCGGCACGACCTTGCCGTCCACCAGGTTGTCGGTGATGTCCAGCAGGCCGTTGATCAGCGTCTTGTAGCAGGCCACGCCCTCGGCGAGGAACGCGTCGCGGTCCGCCGGGTCGACCGGGGTCTTGACCACGAAGCCGCCCTTGGCGCCGACGGGCACGATGACCGCGTTCTTCACCATCTGCGCCTTGACCAGGCCGAGGATCTCGGTGCGGAAGTCCTCGCGCCGGTCCGACCAGCGCAGGCCGCCGCGGGCGACCGAGCCGAACCGCAGGTGCACGCCCTCGACCTTCGGCGAGTAGACGAAGATCTCGTACCGCGGCCGCGGCTCTGGCAGGTCCGGGATGGCCTGCGGGTCGAACTTGACCGAGAGGTACGGCCTGCGCCGGTAGAAGTTCGTCCGGAGGGTGGCGCGGATCATGGCCAGGTAGGAGCGCAGGATGCGGTCGTCGTTCAGCCCGGCGACGTCGTCCAGCCGGCCCTCGATCTCCTCGGCGATGCCGTGGCTGCGCTCCTCCTCGCCACCGGCCAGTGCCGGGTCCAGCCGGGACTGCCAGAGCCGGATCAGCAGCCGGGTGATGCCGGTGTTGTTCAGCAGCACCTGCTCGATGAACCGCTTGCTGAACGCGATGCCGGTCTGCCGCAGGTACATCGCGTACGCCCGGAGGATCATCGCCTGCTGGTAGGTCAGCCCGCAGTGCAGGACCAGCGAGTTGAAGCCGTCGTTCTCGATCTCGCCGCGCCACAGGGCTTCGAAGGCGTCCTGGAACAGGCCCTTGACCTCGACCTCGTCCACCTCGCCGCTGGGCT
>NZ_DASRGV010000010.1:0-15891 GCF_035650855.1 Actinocrinis sp.
CAGATCATCGAGGGCGACATCCGGGACGGGAAGCTGGTCCACGAGGCGACGCAGGGCACTGATCTCGTCTTCCACCTGGCCGCCATCCGGATCACCCAGTGCGCGCAGGAGCCGCGCCTGGCCAACGAGGTGCTGGTGGACGGCACGTTCAACGTGCTGGAAGCCGCGGCGGCCGCCAAGGTGCGCAAGGTGGTCGCCTCGTCCTCGGCCTCGGTCTACGGGCTGGCCGAGTCCTTCCCGACCGCCGAGAACCACCACCCGTACAACAACGACACCTTCTACGGCGCGGCCAAGGCCTTCAACGAGGGCATGCTGCGCAGCTTCCACGCGATGTACGGGCTCGACTACCTCGCGCTGCGGTACTTCAACGTGTACGGCCCGCGGATGGACGCGCACGGCAAGTACACCGAGGTGCTGATCCGCTGGATGGAGCGGATCGAGGCCGGCCAGCCGCCACTGATCTTCGGCGACGGCGAGCAGACCATGGACTTCGTGGACGTGCGGGACATCGCGCGGGCGAACCTGCTGGCCGCCCGCTCCCCGCTCACCGACGCGGTCTTCAACGTGGCCCGCGGCGAGGAGACCAGCCTCAAGGAGCTGGCCTCGGCGCTGCTGCGCGCCATGGACGCGGACGGCCTCGGGGTCGAGCACGGCCCGGAGCGCGCGGTCAACGGGGTGACCCGGCGGCTCGCGGACGTCTCGGCGGCCGAGCAGAAACTGGGCTTCCGGGCCGAGATCGGCCTGGATCAGGGCCTGCGCGACCTGGTCGCGTGGTGGCGGGCGCAGCGTTCATCGGAAACGCAGCGCCCCTCGGAAACACAGCGATGAGCGGCGCGCCGGCGGGCGACCGCATCCCCGTCATGATCCCCTGGCTGGGCAAGGCCGAGGCCGACGCCGCCGCCGAGGCGGTGCTCTCCGGCTGGGTCGCCCAGGGGCCGCGGGTCGCGCGGTTCGAGGAGGAGTTCGCGGCCCGGGTCGGCGCGCGGCACGGCGTCGCGGTCAGCTCCTGCACCACGGCGCTGCACCTCGCGCTGGTGGCCTGCGGGATCGGGCCGGGCGACGAGGTGATCGTGCCGTCCTTCTCGTTCATCGCCACCGCCAACGCGGTCCGGTACGTCGGCGCCACCCCGGTTTTCGCCGATGTGGACCTGGAAACCGGCAACCTCTCGCCCGAGACGGTCGAGCCGGTCGTGACCGGCCGCACCCGCGCCGTGATTCTCGTGCACCAGGGCGGGATGCCGGCCGACGTGGACGCGATGCGCACGCTGTGCATCCGGCACGAGCTCGAGTTGGTCGAGGACGCGGCCTGCGCGATCGGTTCGGAGTACCTCGGCAAGCCGGTCGGCGCCGGATCGCTGATCGCGGCCTGGTCCTTCCACCCGCGCAAGCTGCTGACCACCGGCGAAGGCGGGATGCTGACGCTGGACCGGGAGGACTGGGCGCAGCGGGTGCGCCGGCTGCGCGAGCACGCCATGGACCTGTCCGCCGCGGCCAGGCACGCCAGCTCGGGGCCGAGCTTCGAGAGTTACCTGGAGACCGGGTTCAACTACCGGATGACGGACATTCAGGCGGCGGTCGGCCTGGTGCAGCTGGAGAAGCTGGACGCGATGGTGGAGCGCCGCCGTCAGCTGGCCGCCCGGTACTACGAGCTGCTGGCCGACATCCCGGGCGTGCGGCCCGTGCGCGATCCCGAGCACGGCCGCAGCAACTTCCAGTCGTTCTGGGTGCTGCTCGACCCGGCGCAGTTCCCGGGCGGCGGCCGCGACGCGACGCTGAACCGGCTCGCCGCCGCCGGCGTCTCGGCGCGGCGCGGGATCATGGCCTCGCACCTGGAGCCGGCGTATGAGGGAACTGATCACGTCCCGCTGCCCAACACCGAGCGGCTGACACGGGACTCGCTGATCCTGCCGCTCTTCCACGCGCTCACCGAGGCCCAGCAGGAACACGTCGTCGACGTGCTGCGCAAGCCCGCGGACGACGCGGCATAGGGATCGGCGCGATGACCACCACCAGCGAACTGTTGATCGTCGGCGCCGGCGGCTTCGCCCGGGAGACCGCGCAAGCCGTCGCCGCGATCAACGCCGTGCGGCCGACCTGGCGGCTGCACGGCTTCCTGGACGACGACCCGCTGCTGCACGGGCGGCGGGTCGACGGGCTGCCGGTGATCGGCGGCACGGATCTGGTGCACTCGCTGCCGAACGCGCACGTCGTCGTGTGCGTCGGCAATCCCCGCAACTACTTCACCCGTGCCCGCATCGTCGAACGGCTCGATCTGCCCGCTGATCGCTACGCGACCATCGTGCACCCGTCGGCCGACCTCTCCGCGGACTCGGTCATCGGTCCCGGCAGCGTGCTGCTCGCCCAAGCGGTGTTGACCGCCGCGGCGACTGTTAGCGCGCACGTCGCCGTGATGCCGCACGCCGTCCTCACGCACGATGTGACGGTCGACGACTTCGCGACGATCGCTTCGGGGGTGCGGTTCGGCGGAGGCGTGCGCGTGCAGCGCGGGGCGTATCTCGGTTCCGGCGCGCTGATCCGCGAACAGGTCAAGATCGGCGCCTGGTCGCAGGTCGGCATGGGTTCGGTCGTGCTGCAGGACGTCCCCGACGGACAGGTCTGGGTCGGCAACCCGGCCCGCAAGCTTCGTGACATAGAAACGCTCTGACATCTAGTAGCGGCGACTTCGAGTAGCAGCGAAAGGCTGGCTTAGGCACATGACGCAGGCAGACCCGATCCCGCTGGTGGATCTCAAATCGGCGCACGCCGAGATCGCCGACGAGGTCGCGGCGGGCTTCCAGAAGGTGCTGGCCACCACGGGCTTCATCGGCGGACCCGAGGTCGCGGCCTTCGAGGAGGAGTTCGCGGCGTTCGGCGGCGTGCGGCACTGCGTCGGCGTGGCCAACGGCACCGACGCGGTCGAGCTGGCGCTGCGCGCGGCCGGGGTGCGGCAGGGCGACGAGGTCGTGCTGCCCGCGAACACCTTCATCGCGAGCGCCGGCGCCGTGGCCCGGGCCGGCGCGGTGCCGGTGCTCGTTGACTGCGATCCGGACAGCTACCTGATCGACGTGCAGGCCGCGCTCGCCGCGGTCGGCCCGCGCACGGCCGCGGTGCTCCCGGTGCACCTCTACGGCCAGCACGCTCCGGTCGAGGAATTGACCGAGAAACTGGCCGGCAGCAACGTGCGCGTGATCGAGGACGCCGCCCAGTGCCAGGGCGCGACCCGCAACGGCCGGGGCGCCGGATCAGGCACCGGGGCGATCGCCGCGACGAGCTTCTACCCCGGCAAGAACCTCGGCGCGTACGGCGACGGCGGCGCCGTCGTGACCGATGACGCAGATATGGCCAAGACCGTGCGGGCCATCGCGAACCACGGCGGCCTGACCAAGTACAGCCACGACCTGGTCGGCTTCAACAGCAGGCTCGACGCGCTGCAGGCCACCGTGCTGCGTTCGAAGCTGCGCCGGCTGCCGGCCTGGAACGCCGCCCGCCGCGCGGCCGCCGCGCGGTACGCCGAACTGCTCGCGGACGTGCCCGGGATCGCCCTTCCCGCGACCCTCACAGACAACGAACACGTCTGGCACCTCTACGTCGTGCGCATCGACGCCTTCGACGGCGACCGCGACCGTCGCGACGCGCTCGTCGGGAACCTCAACGCCCAGGGCATCGGCGCCGGCGTGCACTACCCGGCCGCCCTGCACCAGACCCCGGCCTTCTCCCACCTGGGTTATCCGGAGGGCAGCTTCCCGAACGCGGAGGCCGCCGCCGCGCGCATCGTCTCGCTCCCCTTGCACCCGCACCTGACCGCCGCACAGCAGGAACGCGTGGCCGAGGCGTTCACCGCGGCGCTGGGCTGAACCGGATCGGCTGAGGTGACGTCGTGGTGAGTCCGCACAGGCGGTGGTTGGGGCGCCGGCGCATCGTGATCCTCGTGGTCGCGGGCGCCGTGCTCGGCACGGCCGGGGCGCTGGCCACCACCCTCGGCTCCGGCGGCGGCAGCACGCCCACCGCGGCCTCCACGCCGACGGCGGGCCCGCTCTCGTCGAGCCAGGTCCCGGCCCCGTCCGGCACGGGCGCGTTGCGCTCCCCGTCGCCGCGCTCATTCCCGAAGGTCTCCGGCACCGCGTCGCCTGCCGGGAACGCCGCGCTCAGCTGCACCAGCCCGGCCGCCTGCGGATACCCGGACGCGGCCCGCACCGGCCCGCGTACCGCATCGTTTTCCGCGCATTCCGGGAACATCTCCATTCGGGACAACGGAACCACGATCAGCGGCTGGAATCTGACCGGTTCGCTGGACATCTACGCGGACAACGTCACCGTCATCGACAGCAAGATCACCTCCACTAACTGGTGGGGAGTGAACCTGCGGCCAGGCCACACCGGCCTGCGAATTCTGCACACCTTCATCACGGGCGTTCCCGGGAAGGGCCCTGACAATGGCGGCGAAGACTACGCGCTGTCGAACATGAGCGACGGTTCCGTGGAAGTCGGCTGGAGCAACATGTCCGTTTTCGGGAACACGGTATCGACCGGCCACGGCTACATTCACGACAACTACGTGCACGACCTGGTGCCGTTCATCAACCACAGCGGCTATTACCAGCACACCGACGCCGTGATCAGCGACGGCGGGGATACCGAGGGCCTGCGCATCGAGCACAACACGCTGCTGAACCCGATCGACGCGACCCACGGGGCTTCCGCCGCCATCGGCCTGTTCCCGAACACCGGGCTGATCACCGACGTCACGGTCAAGGACAACTGGATCGCCGGCGGCGCGTACGCGCTGTACGGCGGCGGGCCGGGCGCCGCGCGCGTCGTGGTCTCCGGCAACGTCTTCTCGGACGAGTACTGGCCGGAGTGCGGCTTCTACGGCGCCATCGCGCATTGGAACGCCGCGGGCACCGGAAACGTGTGGTCGGGCAACGCCTTCCGTAATGGCCAGACCGTGGTCCCGGCCACCTAGCCGCTACCCAACGCGATCAAGCAGAGCACCGTTCGAACACCTACGGTGACGAAACCCCAGCACCAGATGAAGGTCTCGCAACAATGGCCACGTTCGCCTGTAAATATCGAAGACCGTCGCTATCTTTAGCACTGCATGTGCGTAGCGAGGACCTTCCATTCATTTTTTCTAGGCCCGGGGTGGGCGATGCACGTTAAGCTATTATCAGTATTCTTCGAAAAGTACCGCCGCGCAAGGGCCAGAAACAGAATTCTGATCCCCGCGGTGATTCTCGGCGTTCTCGCCGCGCTGGCGGGCCCCGCCATCGTGGCGCAGGCGACCGACCCCTGCGGCTCCGGCTCCAACCCGATCGTCTGTGAGAACTCGCAGCCGGGGACGCCGATGAGCCAGTGGTACTCCCCCAGCGCGTACGGCGACATCACCGGCTTCAGCACGACCGAGAGCGTGCAGCCCGGGCAGACCATCAGCTTCAAGGTCAGCTCCCCCACGACCTACAACGTCGAGATCTACCGGCTCGGCTGGTACGGCGGGGACGGGGCGCGGCTGATGCCCACCTCGCCCACCACGGTCTTCCCGGCGATCACGCAGCCGACGTGCAACCGCGACTCGCCCACCGGCCTGACCGACTGCGGCAACTGGTCGGTGACCGCCACCTGGACGGTGCCGTCCAACGCGGTCTCCGGCGTGTACCTCGCCGACCTGGACCAGAGCGGCGGCCAGGGCTTCATGCCCTACCCCTTCGTGGTGGTGAACCCCAACAGCCACTCGGACATCGTCGTGCAGACCTCGGACCAGACGTGGCAGGCGTACAACATGTACGGCGGCGATGACCTGTACCAGGGCAACGGCCCCGCCCCGGACGGCCGCGCCTACGCGGTCAGCTACAACCGGCCGCTGAACGTCTCCGGCGCGAACGGCATCTTCGGGTCCGAGTACCCGATGCTGCAATGGCTTGAACGCAACGGCTACGACGTGAGCTACCTGAGCGGCATCGACGTGTCGACGCAGGGCAGCCTGCTGCTCAACCACAAGATCTTCATGCCCTCCGGCCACGACGAGTACTGGAACCAGGCGCAGTGGGACGCGGTGACCGCCGCGAAGCACGCCGGGGTCAACCTCGCCTTCTTCGCCGGCAACGACGTCTTCTGGAAGACCCGACTCGCGGCTAGCGCCGTGGACGGCGGGGCCAACCGCACGGTGGTCTCCTACAAGATGACGAAGCTGGAGTTCCCCCAGCCGGACGGCATCCCAGACCCCAGCGGCCAGTGGACCGGCACCTGGATGGACCCGGCCGGCGCGGGCATCGGCGGCAACCTGCCGCAGAACCAGCTGACCGGCACGCTGTTCGACGTCAACGGCTACAACGCCGAGGCCATCACGGTCAGCTACCCGTACAGCACCGACCGGCTGTGGCGTAACACGCAGGCCGCGTCGCTGCAGCCCGGCCAGACCTACACGATGCAGACCGGAACGCTCGGTTACGAGTGGGACAGCGACGTGCAGAACGGGGTGCGGCCGTCCGGCGAGATCGACATGTCGTCCACGACGGTCAACCTCACCAACGGCACGCTGCTGAAGGACTACGGAAACACCTACGGCAACGGCACCGCGACGCACAGCCTGACCGAGTACCGCGACCCCTCCGGCGCGCTGGTGTTCAGCTCCGGCACCGTGCAGTGGGCCTGGGGCCTCGGCACGACCCACTTCGACCTGGCGACCAACGAGGACCCGGTGCAGGAGCAGGCGACCGTGAACCTGCTCGCCGACATGGGCGTGCAGCCGGTCACCCTCCAGTCCACCCTGGTCGCGGCGAGCCAGTCCACTGACACGGTCGGCCCGACCGTCAGCGTGGCGACGCCGAGCTCCGGGGTCACCGTTCCGGCGATGTCCCCGGTGACCGTCAGCGGCACGGCCGCGGACAGCGGCGGCGGCGTGGTGGCGCGGGTCGAGGTGTCCACCGACAACGGCAACACCTGGCTGCCGGCCACCGGCCTCGGCAACTGGAGCTACAGCTGGACCCCGACGCAGACCGGCAACGTCACCATCCAGGTGCGGGCCGAGGACGACAGCGACAACGTCGGCGCCGCCGTCAGCATCCCGGTGACGGTCGGCCCGCAGAGCTGCCCGTGCTCGATCTTCCCGAACTCCGCCACGCCGGCGAAGCCGGACAGCGGTGACGGCCTGTCCGTCAACCTCGGCGTCAAGTTCGCGACCAGCGTGTCCGGCGCGGTGACCGGGGTCCGGTTCTACAAGGCCGCCACCAACACCGGCACGCACACCGGCAGCCTGTGGACCTCCTCGGGCACCCTGCTCGGCAGCGTGACCTTCTCCAACGAGACGGCCTCCGGCTGGCAGACCGCCACCTTCTCGCAACCGATCCCGGTCAGCGCGAACACCACGTACGTGGTCTCCTACCTCGCGCCTGCCGGGCACTACTCCGCCGACGCCGGCTACTTCACCAACCAGGGCGCGGGCCTGAGCCCGATCACGGCCCTGCAGTCGAACAGCACCTCGCTGAACGGCGTGTACAAGTACGGCTCCGGCACCACGTTCCCGAACACCGGGTTCAACAACACCAACTACTACGTGGACGCGGTCTTCCAGTCCAACGTCACCAGCACCACTCCGCCGACCGTCACCTCGACGCAGCCGGCCTCCGGCGCGAGCGCGGTACCGGTCAACTCCCCGGTCACCGCGTCGCTGAGCGAGGGCATCAACGCCAGCACGCTGAAGTTCACGCTCAAGGACCCGAACGGGGTCAGCCAGTCCGGCACGGCGACCTACGACCCGGTCGGGCACACGGCGACGTTCACCCCGAACGGCCAGCTGGCGATGAACACGACGTACACGGCGAGCGTGTCGGCCACGGACCTGTGGGGCAACGCGATGACGAGCCCCTACACCTGGTCCTTCACCACCGCGAACACCCCGCCGTCGTTCAGCTGCCCGTGCTCCTTCTGGAACGGCGCCGTCACGCCGGCGAACACGAACACCAACGACGCCAAGTCGGTGGAGCTCGGCCTGCGGTTCCAGTCGGCGGTCGGCGGCTACGTCACCGGGGTGAGCTTCTACAAGGGCACGAAGAACACCGGCACGCACACCGGCAGCCTGTGGACCGCCTCCGGCACCCTGCTGGCCAGCGGCAGCTTCACCGGTGAAAGCGCTTCGGGCTGGCAGACGCTCACCTTCTCCTCCCCGGTCGCGATCACGGCCAACACGCCGTACATCGCGTCCTACCACGCCCCGGTCGGCTACTACGCGTCGAACGGTTCGTACTTCACCTCGGCCATCACGGCCTACCCGCTGACCGCGCTCCAATCGGTCACCGGCGCCGGCAACGGCCTGTACCTGTACGAGTCCGGCTCGACCCAGGTGCCGAGCAACAGCTTCAACGCGACGAACTACTGGGTGGACGTGAACTTCACCACGACCCCGCCGAGCGGTTCCAGCGGCGGCTCCTCGACCGCGGCGGCGACGTCCAACGGCTCGGTCACCCCGGCGGTGGACGCGCTCGGCCCGGACAAGGACGACATCGTCACCTCCACCACGGGCGTCTCGGACGCGGTGCACCCGCCGACGGTGACGTTCGCGGAGCCGATCGCGCCGCAGAGCCTGCGGATCAAGGTGGTCACCACGGTCGGTACACAGGGCACTGAATCGCCTGCGGGCACCGCGGTGACCGGTACACTGTTGTACAACCCTGCGACGCTGACGGCCTCCTTCAAGCCGGACTCGCCGCTGCGTCCGGGGGCGATCTACCGGGCGGTGGCGACGGCGAACGGGCTGGACGGCAAGGCGATCGCGCCGGTCAGCTGGACCTTCCGCGAGGCGATCCCGGGCAGCGCGGCTCCGGCCCATCTGCCCAAGATCCCGCCGAACGGCCAGGTGCCGCAGGTCGTCGCGCTCAGCACCGAGGGCGACAGCTGGCGGCGTACCGACCCGATCCCGCCGACCGACGTCTAGCACCTCCGACCGATAGAAAGCAGGTCCGTTCCATGAGCTCGGTCAGCGTGGTGATCCCCTGTTACCGCTACGGGCACTTCCTGGAGCAGTCAGTGGGCAGCGCGCTGACCGGGCAGGACGGCGTCGACGTCAAAGTACTGATCATCGACGACGCCTCGCCGGACGACTCGGCCGAGGTGGCCCGCCGGATAGCGAAGTCGGACTCGCGGGTCGAGGTCCTCGTCCACGAACGCAACAAGGGCCACCTCGCCACGTACAACGAGGGCCTGCTGGAGTGGGCGGACGGCGACTACACGGTCCTGCTGTCCGCCGACGACCGGCTCACCCCGGGCGCGCTCGTGCGCGCGGCGGCGCTCCTGGACGCGCACCCGAACGTCGGGTTCGCCTATGGCCATCCGCTGCATTTCCGGGCGGACCAGCCCCTTCCTCCGGCGCGAACCGAGGGCAGGGGCTGGTCGGTCTGGCCCGGCAAGTGGTGGCTCGAACGGCGCTTCAGGGCCGGCCACGGCTGCATCACCTCCCCCGAGGTCGTCGTGCGGACGGATCTTCAGCGCAAGCTCGGCGGCTACGATCCGCGCCTGCCGCACGCCGGCGACATCGAGATGTGGATGCGTTTCGCCGCGCACGCGGACGTCGGCTACCTCAAGGGCGTCGACCAGGCGTACTACCGCGTGCACAGCGCGAGCATGTCCAAGACCGACTTCTCGGGACAGCTCGACGACCTGCGCCAGCGCAAGGCCGCCTACGACGCGGTGCTGGAACGCGCGAATGAGCTCACGGCCGCGGAGCGGGACCGGCTCGGCGCCATCGTGCACCGCAAGATCGCCCGCCAGGCGCTCTGGCGCGCCGCCCGCGCGTACGACCGCGGCCGCACCGCCCAGGTTCCGGTCGACGAGCTGGTGGCCTTCGCGGCCGAATGCTGGCCGCACTACGAGAACCTGCGCGAGTTCGCCGGCCTCTCGCTGCGCCGTCGTATCGGCCCGAAGGCGATGCCCTACCTTCAGCCCCTGGTCCTCACCGCGGTGGCGCACCACGCGCGTGAGCGCCTGTGGTGGCGCACCTGGCGGCGTACCGGCGTCTGACCGATCTTGCCTATCCTCGTCTCCTTCGCGACCATGGATAGATGAGTGGCTTCGACTCACGCTTCGAAACGCTGGTAGACAAGCAGATCCGGGAAGCCGCCGCGCGCGGCTCCTTCGACGATCTGCCGGGCCACGGCAAGCCGCTCGCGGACGCCGGCCCGTACGACGAGGACTGGTGGCTCAAGGAACTCGCCAAGCGCGAGGAAGTGGGCCCGTATGCGCTCCCGGTGCCGCTCGCGCTGCGCCGCGAGGCCCAGGACCTCGTCTCAGGGCTCACCAAGGCCCGCAACGAGCGCGAACTGCGCAAGCTGGTAGCCGACTACAACACCCGCGCCGAGAAGGCCCGCCGCCGACCCCATGCCGGCCCGTCCGTCGTCATTCCGACGGTTGACGCGGAGCAGGCGATCGCCGCCTGGCGGGAGCGGCGCGCCTCCTGACCGCCGAGCGAGGCTCGCGCACTTCCCGCATCGCCGAGACCACCGCGTGGATTGTGCCCGGTAGTCAGTGCACGAAGAGGCTGAGCAGTTCGCCGAGCGTCGTGATGGAGGGTACGTCGCACGGTTCGCCGTCATCGCTACGGCGCACTGCCCGGCCCGCGTAACCGAGTGCGATTGCGGCTTCGACGAGCGCGGGATCGTCGTCGATGAAAAGGCACTGCGCGGGCTCCAAGCCGAGCGCCGAACTCGCATGGTGGTACATTCGCGGATCCGGCTTGCGGCATTCGAGCACCGCCGAGATCGCGTACGCCTCGAAGAAATCGCCGATGCCGAGACTCGAGTGCAGATCGGGAAGTTCGGGCCACGCGTCGGAGACCACGGCCATCCGCACTCCACGGCGGCGCAGCTCCTGCAACGTGGGAAGCACGTCCGGGAACGTCTCGAGGAATGCGGTCGGTTCGACGGGACGGATGAGTTCCGCGAGCAGCGCATCGCTGGCGTCGATGCCCAATTCGCCCAGGATGACGCGGTGATACGAATCGAAGTCGGGAGTTCCTGCCGCCTCGTTCATGAAGCGGTCGCCGGCGGCGATCGCTGCCGCGAACCGCTGCGGCGTTATTCCGGGGGTGTGGCTGAGGACGGTCTGCTCGAAGTCGGCGCGCGGATTCCAGCGGCCGCCGATCGGCTGCATCAGCACGCCGCCGGAGTCGAACAGGACGGCGCGCAGCGCGGATTCGGTCAAGGCTTCAGTCCCAGACTGTGAAGTAAGTGTTCGGATTCACGAGATAGCGAACGGTGGGGACCGGGATGTGGGCAATGCGGTGGTGGCGCGCGTAGCGGTACAGCAAGACCCAGTCCTCGCGCGGCATGACGTCCTTGTGGCGGCGCAGGCGGCTGAAGCGCAGGGCGTGGTTGCGGCGCGCGACGAACGCATTGGTGTCGAAGAACGACTTCTCGCGAGCCAGTCTGCGGTCGTAGGGCACGGACAGGATGTCCATCTCGCGGCCGTCCGGGGTGACCCGGCGCAGGGCCGTGTAGACCCCGTCCAGGCGGTATGAGCGGTCTTTCGGTCTGGCTTCGAGGGCGGCCAGCGCCGTCGCGAGGTGTTCCGGTTCCCACAGGTTGTCGTCGTCGAGGAAGGCGACGAACGGTGAGGCGGCGAGGCGGACGCCGACATTGCGCACGACGCCGGCGACCGCCGTATTGCGCCGCAGGCTCACCGCGACCACGCGTGGGTCGTCGGGCAGCGGCGGAATCTGGCCGCCGCCGTCGTCCACGATGATGACGCGGTTGTCCGTGATGGTCTGCGAGAGCGCGGATTCTACGGCGGCGCGCAGCGCGTCGGCTCGCTTGTACGTCGGGATGACGGTCGTGACCAGCGAGGGCGCGATGTCCGGCAAGAGCTTTCGCAGCCGGTGCACTTCGCGGGTCTCGAACAGCCAGCTTCCCGGTACGGTATGCGCGAGCAGCACTTTGTTGCGCAGCTCGTACAGCGGCAGCCAGCCGAATCGCCGCCGCAAGATCCGCTTGGCGGTCCGCCGGATCATGACGTGCCTCTCATCGCTTCGGCCGATCGTGAAGTTATGGGACGCTCACCGCGTGTTCGGCCCGGTCGGCCTCGGCCTCTGCTTGCGCGGCCTGCTGCGCGGCGGGCCGCGGGCCGGCCTTGGCCAGGTGCCGCAGCGGCCAGACGACGGGAATGTACACCGCGAAGGCCGCAGCTCCCGCCGTGAACAGGTAGGCGATCTGGGGAAGGTTGAGCCGGCCGAGCGCCAGTGCGACGCCCGCCATCAGCGCTCCGCCGAGGAACGGGCGCGCGCAGGCCTTCGCGATGACCAGCGGCGAGATACCGGCGCGGGAGAGTGCCCATAAGAAGAGCGGAGCGACCAGCGGGCCGGCCACCAGGATGTGGCCGAGTCCGACCCCTGCGATGCCTCTGGCCTTCGCGGTCAGGATCAACGTCGGTATGAGGGCGATCAGCCACCAGCCCTGCACGGTGATCAGCGCCTTACGGCGTCCCGAGGCGACAAGGCAGTCGTAGGCCAGCTCGAACGCCACGCGCAGCAAGCCGAGGAGGGCGAGGAAGCGGAGGGCGCCCGACGCGGCGGTCCAGCGCTCACCGTAGAGCGCGTAGATCAGTGGTTTGGGCATGACCGCGAGCAGCACACAGGCCGGGACGGCCGCGGCCATGAGGAGGGCCAAGCCGCGGCCGAAGCTGTCGGACAGCGCCTTCTTGGAGCCCGCGACGCGGGAGAAGCCGGCGAACGAGACCCGCCGGGCGATCTCGGAGACGCTGCGTACCGGCCAGCTGGAGACGTTGAACGCGATCTGGTACAGGCCGAGCTGGATCGGCCCGAGGGTCGCGCCGACGACGATCGAGTCCACGTTGAGCATGGCCAGCACCAGCAGGCTCGCCCCGGCCAGCGGCACGCCGAACGCGAGCAGCCGGCGCGCCTGCTGCCGGTCCCAGCCCGGCTTCAGGAACCCGGGCGCCGCGATCGAGCAGCCGACCAGCGCCACCAGGTTGCCGGCGATCGAGCCCCAGGCGAAGCTCATCGCGCCGAGGCCGGCCACCGCGAGGCCGATCGTCAGGCCGGTGCTGAGCACGAAGTTGCCCGCGTCGATGAACATCCGCTGGCGTTGGGCGAAGTTTCGGGTGAGTACGCCGGCCGGCACGCAGGCGATGCCGTCGATGATGACGGCGATGCCGAGCACGCGCAGCATCGACGTCGCGTCGGCGGCGCCGAGCAGGCGCGCGAATTCGGGGGCGGCGAAGAACAGGACGAGGTAGAGGACGCAGCTGAAGACGGCGGAGAGGGTGAGCACGGTCGGCGCGAAGCGTTTCGGGTCCTCGTCCCAGCGCACGATCGCCAGGCTGACCCCGAGCTCGTTCGCGGACAGCAGCACCGCGAGCGCGACCAGGCCGATCGCGTAGAGGCCCCAGTCGCGCGGGCCGAGCAGCCCGCGGGCCAGCACGACGCCGGTCAGGAAGTTGCCGAGCCGCATCACCAAGGTGTTGACGAAGCTCCAGCGCACCCCCTTGCGGATCTGCCCGCCGATCTTGGGTTCCGCGCTCGGGTCCGCCTTCACGACGGGGATCTCGCCGGTCTCGGTCGGCAGCCTGGTCTGCACGCCGACCGGCCTGATGATCGGCAGGACGAGCGTGTCGTCCTCCATCGGCGGGAACCACGGCCGCAACGTGGCCGCGATGGCGTGCGGAGTGCGGGTGAGACGCGTCATGTCGAGCATGTACGCGTTCGGGGCAGTCGTCGCCGGGGCGGATTTGCGCAGCGAGAAGAAGGCCGGCGGGATGCCCGTGAGCGCGGCGGCCGGATCGCGGCGCGGCACGAGGTCGCCCTCCCGCCGCGAGATGCCCAGATAGGCCCCCGCGCAGCCGATCAGCAGGAACACCACTCCGGCGAACATCGGAAAGCCGAGCGAGTCGAAGGTCGCGCTCACCACCAGCGCCGCGGCCAGAGCGGCGACGAAGCTCTGCCCGATCTCGCGCGTCGGCTCGTGCTTCCACAGCTTCCGGCCGCGCCGCGCGCAAACGATGCCGGTCAGGTAGAGCACGGCGATCATCAATGCGCCGACGATGCCGATTTCGACGACCGCGAGCAGGTATTGGTTGTCGGTGTAGCGGTAGAGCGCCGGGATGAAGGTCCGCCATCCGCGGCCGAAGAAGGGGCGCTGTTCGAAGTACTGCGCGACGCCCGCGTAGTCCATCGTCCGCGCCTGCGTGCTGTTGTCGCCGCTGCCGAGGAACGCGCTGAAGAGGTTCAGCACGGTCTTGATCAGGCCGGGTACGGCCAGCTTCATCACGCCGGCGCCGAGGACGATGACGCCGAGCGCGCCCCAGCGGCGGCGCGACGTCCAGGTCGGGATCAGCACGACCAGCACCGTGACCAGAGCGACCATCGAGGTGCGCGACACGGTCATCGGCAGCGCGCCGCCGATGCAGATCACCGGCAGCCAGCGGCGGGCCCAGCCGGTGTGGCGGCGCTCCGGATCGAGCGCCTGCTGAATCGCGAACGGAAGCAGCATCGCCAGCACGCCGGCCAGCTCGAGGGGCTGCGCCGCGGTGGAGGAGGGCCGGGTGAACGCGCCCCGGACCATCAGGTTGCTGATGTCACCGTTGGCCTGCAGTCCGGGGACGTGGATCTTGGCGAGCAGGTCCTTGCGGGTCATGAACTCGACGATGGCGAGCCCGCCGACGAAGCTGCCGCAGACCACCAGCCGGCGAAGCAGGGTCTTGAGCCGGTCGAGGTCGGTGATCGCCGCCGAGGCGACGACCACGACGCCGACCCACGCCGCGAGCACGATCAGGCCGCGGTCCGCGGCCTGCGTCTCGGCCTGCACCGGCGCGCGGTCGCTCTGTGCCAGCGCGGTGTACGAGACGAGGATCGAGACGGAGAACAGCAGCAGCGCGATGCGCACCGCCCGGGTGCCCGGCGCCGGCAGCAGCCGCCCGGCCAGCCATGAGGCGAGATACCACATCAGAGCCAGCAAGGCATATACGTTCGCGACCGTGCCGGCCGCACCGAGCGAGGGAAGCGTCCAGGTGGAGGGGATCAGTTCGAGCAGCACGACGTAGACGGACAGCACCACCACCGCGTCGAGCCCGTGGCGCCGTCTTCGGGGCGTCGGCCTCGGGTCGTTCTTGCGGGCGCGCGGCCGCAGGTTCATCCCCAGCCTGGAATTGCGAATGGCTGGATCGGCCTCGGGACCTAGTCCGCGCAGGCCAAGGGTCGGCGCGGACACTAGTCGCGGGCGCCCGGTGCCCGGCTGCTCAGCTCCGGGTGCGCCGGCTCGAAGGGGTCACGGTCCAGGTCGGCGGCGCCGTCCATGCCGTACCAGCGCGAGGCGGCGGTCTGCGGCGCGGCGGCGGGCGTGCTCGCCTGCGGGCGCTCGTCCGGGTCGTCGCGGCCGGTTTCCACGGCGGCGAAGTCGACGTCCGCTTCCGCGTCGAAGCCGTCGTCGTCGGACCCGAAGGGCACGCGGCGGAGCCGTCGGCGGCGCGAGGCCAGGACGTTCTCGACGACGAAGGTGGCCAGGAACGAGATGACCAGGCCGCCGATCGCGACGCCCAGCACGTCCTGCGTCTTGGTCTTGTTCTGCGCGGCCGGCGGCCCTGGCGGCACGATCACCATGGAGCGGATCATGTCGACCGGCTTGACCGCGGCCTGCTCCTGCACCGCGGCCAGCTGCTGAACGGTGTAGTTGGTCAGCGTGTTCATCGAGGTGAGCACGTGCTCGGGCTTGGGCCCGGTGACCGTGAGCGTCAGAAACGGCCCCTGCGCGGCGGCGGCGAGCGCGACGGAGTAGGTCTCGGTGACGCCGAGCTTCGCCAGGTCGTTCGCCGCGTCGCTGGAACCGAGGCGGCGGGCCAGGAAGTCGGCGGTCTCGTTGAGCGAGGAGTCGAAGTTCAGGAACGCGTTGCCGGTGC
>NZ_DASRGV010000011.1:0-9900 GCF_035650855.1 Actinocrinis sp.
GGGCGCTGGCGAACGACCCGAAGCTGCTGGTGCTGATCAGCCCGACCGCCGGGGTGGACGTGCGGTCCAAGGAGTTCCTGCTCGGCAAGGTCGAGCAGACCGCGGCGGGCGGCACCGGGGTGCTGATCGCCTCGGACGAGCTGGACGACCTGCGCCGCTGCGACCGGGTCCTGGTGCTGTTCCAGGGCCGGATGGTGGCCGAGATGGCGCGCGGCTGGCATGACCACGCCCTGGTCGCCGCGATGGAAGGAGTGGATCTGCGTGTCTGAGACCGCGTCCGACACCGCGTCGGAGACCGGATCGGCGAGGGACGCGCGCGACCCGGCGGGCGCCGTGCGCCGCCGCCGCATCGCCGTCGCCCGGCTGCGCGACCTGGCGCTGATCCCCGCCATCATCGCGATCGCGATCGTGGGCCAGGTGGTCAACCCGGTGTTCCTGCGCTCCGACAACCTGATCAACGTATTGCAGACGATGTCCGAGATCGCGGTGCTCGTGCTGGCCGAGACCCTCGTGCTGATCGTGAAGAAGATGGACCTGTCGCTGGAGTCCACGATGGGCCTGGCCCCGGGGGTCGCCGCATGGCTGACGGTGCCTAAGGGCGCGGGGCACGGCCTCGGCCTGCTGCCGGGCGGCTGGGCCGTCCCGGTCACGCTGGCGGTGGGCGTCGCGATCGGCATCGTCAACGCCCTGCTGATCATCCGGTTCGGGCTCAACGGCTTCATCGTCACGCTCGGCATGCTGATCGTGCTGCGCGGCCTGCTGACCGGCATCTCCGGCGGCCAGACCTTCTTCAACCTGACCGGCTCGATGCTGTATCTGGGCACCGCGCAGTGGCTGGGGATGCCCGCCTCGGTCTGGGTGACGCTGATCCTGTTCGCGATCGGGATCGTCGTGCTCAGCTACACGAGCTTCGGCCGCGCGCTCTACGCGATCGGCGGCAACGTGGACGCCGCGAAGACCGCCGGCATCCGCACCGACCGGGTGCTGTGGATCGTCATGGTCACCGCGAGCGTGCTGGCGGCGCTCGGCGGCCTGATGCTGTCCGGGCGCCTCGCCTCGGTCGCCTCGGCGCAGGGCAACGGGGACATCTTCACGGTCTTCGCCGCGGCGGTCATCGGCGGCATCAGCCTCAACGGCGGCAAGGGCAGCATGTTCGGCGCGTTCACCGGCATCCTGCTGCTGTTCCTGATCCAGAACGTGCTGACCCTCGGCGGCGTGCCGGCCCAGTGGATCGGCGCGCTGAACGGAGCGATCATCCTGGTCGCCCTGGTCATCTCCCGGATCACCGGCGGCAAGGTCCAGGACTGATGTCCACGGGGGACGCGAGATGAGGGTGCGCCTGGCATACGGTGAGGACGAACTGCACATCGAGGTCGATCCGCACCGGGCCACCATCGTCGAGCCCGTATACCGGGAAGCGGCGGCGGACCCGCGCGCGGCGTTGCGCCAAGCGCTGCGCAATCCCGTCGCCGGCCCGCCGCTGCGCGAGAAGGTCAAGCGCGGGCAGACCGTCGCGATCTCCGCCTGCGACGGCACCCGGCCGCAGCCGCGCGACGTGATGATCCCGGTGCTGCTGGAGGAACTCGACGGGCTCGTGCGCCTTGAGGACGTGGTGATCCTGGTGGCGACCGGGACACACCGCGGCAACAGCGAGGCCGAGTGGCGGCGGATGTTCGGCGACGAAGTCGTCGACGCGGTACGGATCGTCAACCACGACGCGCGCGACCGCGATCAACTGGTCTGGCTCGGACGGTTCGGCAACGACGTGCCGGTGTGGCTCAACCGCGAGTGGGTCGAGGCGGACGCGCGCATCACGACCGGATTCGTCGAACCGCACTTCTTCGCGGGCTTCTCCGGCGGGCCGAAGCTGGTCGCGCCCGGACTGGCCGCACTGGAGACGGTGCTCGTGCTGCACGACGCCAAGCGGATCGGGCATCCCTCCGCGACCTGGGGCGTGACCGTGGGCAACCCGGTACACGACGACGTGCGCGCGATCGCCGCCGCGACCGGGGTGACTTTCGCCCTCGACGTCGTGTTGAACCGGGAGAAGCAGATCGTCGCGGCGTTCGGGGGCGCGTTGCTCCCGATGCACTCGGCCGCCTGCGGCCTGGCCAAGGCGCTGGCGATGCGGCCGGTGCACGACCCCTTCGCCGTCGTGGTCACCACGAACTCCGGCTATCCGCTGGATCAGAACCTCTATCAAGCGGTCAAGGGCATGTCCGCGGCCTTTCAGGTCGTGCGGCCCGGCGGCACCATCGTGTGCGCGGCCGAGTGCCGCGACGGCTTCCCCGACCACGGTTCGTATCGCGAGGTGCTCGCCTCCGCGCCCTCGTCCCAGGCGCTGCTCGCCGCGATCCAGGCGCGGCCGCACACCGTGCCGGACCAGTGGCAGGTGCAGATCCAGGCTCGGATTCAGTCGCGCAGCCGCGTGGTCATGCACACCTCGTATCTCAGCGACGCGGACCTCTCCGCGGCGCACCTGGAGCAGACCGCTGATATCAGCGCGACCGTCGCCAAGGCGCTGGCGGCGGCCGGGCCCGACGCGCGAGTGTGCATTCTGCCGGAAGGCCCTCAGACGATCCCGTACCTGGTGTCGGGCCCGGCATGACCGACTCCGTATCCAACCTCGGCTACGCACGGGTCGACCTCGACCGCGAGGCGCGGCAGGGTCTCCCCGAGGTCGTCTACGGGCCGGGCAAGACGGTGGCGCAGATCTGCGGCATCGTCAGGGCGCTGCTGTCCGGCAACGTCGGCCCGGTCCTGGTCACACGCGTGGACGACGCCGTCGCCGAGCAGGTCGCGGCGCGGGTGCCGAACGGCCGCCACGACAGCGAGGCGCGGCTGCTGGTGTGGCGGCCCGCTGACGCCGGCGGGTTCCGGACCCTCGTGGTCGCGGCCGGCACCTCAGATCGCCAGGTCGCCGCCGAGGCCGGCGCGGTGGCCTCGGCGATCGGGCTGGACGTGGCGTGCATCCACGACGTCGGCGTCGCCGGAATCGACCGCCTGCTGCGGGTCCGCGACCAGCTGGCGGGCGCCGACGCGGTCATCGTCGTGGCGGGCATGGAGGGCGCGCTGGCCAGCGTCGTAGGCGGCCTGGTCGGCTGTCCGGTGATCGCGGTGCCGACCTCGACCGGCTACGGCGCCGCGCTGGAAGGAGTCACCGCGCTGCTGGCGATGCACGCCTCGTGCGCGGCAGGAATCACCGTGGTCAACATCGATTCCGGGTTCGGGGCGGCGATGGCCGCGCACCGCCTGGCCCGCACGGTCGAGGCGAGGCGGTGAGGCCTTGATCGTCGGCGAGGCAGTGACCTGCTGGATCAACCCGTTCACCGGTTTGGCCGGCGACATGCTGCTGGCCGCGTTGCTGGACGCCGGGGCGCCGCTGGACGGCGTGCGCGCGTCGGTCGCCAGAACCGGGCTCACCGGCTGGCAGCTGGAGGCCGAGCGCGTCGTCGAGCACGGCCTCGCGGCGACCCGGCTCGCCGTGCGGGTGACGGACGATCAGGAATGCCGGCCGGCGGCGCGGCTGATCGAGATGGCCGCGCGCGCGACTCCCGCTCCGGTCGCCCGGTTCGCGGTCAGCGCGTTGACCGCGATCGCGGAGGCCGAGGCCCGGCTGCACGCGAGCGCCGTCAGCGAGATCCACCTGCACGAGCTCGGCGGCCACGACACGCTGATCGACATCGTCGGAGTCGGCGCCGCGCTGCACGCGCTCAACGTGGACCGGGTCGTCTCCGCTCCCCTGCCGCTGAGCACCGGCCGCATCAACAGTGCGCACGGCCTGATCCCGCAACCGGCCCCGGCGACACTCGCGCTGCTCGAAGGCGCGGCCGTCGTAGCCACGGACCTGCCCGGCGAAACCGTCACGCCCACGGCGGCGGCGCTGCTCAGGGCGGCCGGGGCGCGCTACGGCGGACCGCCCGCGATGACGCTCGGCGCGACCGGATACGGCGCCGGAACGCGGCGGCTCGCCGACCGGCCGAACGTCACGGCCGTCACCCTCGGGCTGGCGGCGAGCGTCGACGTGCAGGCCTCGCTTCCGAGCGGGTCGATCGAGGAACCGGTCGTCGTGCTCGAAACCAACCTCGACGACGTGACCGCGGAGACGCTGGCATACGCGATGGCCACAGCAATCGACGCCGGGGCGCATGACGCCTGGGTGACGCCCGCGGTGATGAAGAAGGGCCGCTCCGCCCACGTCCTGCACGTGCTGGCCGACCCGGACGAGGCCGACCGGCTGGAGCGGCTGATCTTCGCCGAGACCGGCAGCCTGGGCGTGCGCCGCAGTGTACTGACTCGCACGACGCTGCCCCGGCACGTGGACACCGTGGACGTGGACGGTCATCCGGTCCGGGTCAAGATCGGGCCGCACGGAGCTAAGCCGGAGTTCGACGACGTCGCGCGGGCCGCGACGCGCCTGGGCCGACCGCTGCGCGCGGTCAGCCGGCAGGCGCTCGACCTGCACGCCGCAGCGACCACACAGCCCGGGTGGAAGGGAGAGCCGGAGCCGGATGAGCAGCCAAACCCCGTCGGCGGCGTCGACGAGTACTGAGACAGCTGAGGCCGAGCTCGTCGAGTCCAAAGCGGCGCTTCTGATCGCGAGCTTGCGCGCGATCGGGCCGGTCGCGGTGGCCTACTCCGGCGGGACGGACTCAGCCCTCGTACTCGCCGCCGCGGTAAGAGCCTCGGGCGCCGACCGGGTGCTCGCCGTAACAGCGGTCTCCGAAAGCCTGGCCTCCGGTGAGCTCGACGCGGCCGCGGCCTTCGCCGCCCGGCTCGGCGTGCGGCACCTGGCCGAGCGGACCTCGGAACTGAGCAGCCCCGGCTACCGGGCCAACGGCCGCGACCGCTGCTACTTCTGCAAGTCCCACGTCCTCGACGCGATTGGCCGCCTGGCGCGCGAACACGGCTTCGAGCAGCTGGCGACCGGAACGAACGCGCAGGACGCAGCCGACCCCTTTCGTCCCGGAATCCGCGCCGGATCCGAGCGCGGCGTGCACACCCCGTTGCGCGACGCCGCGCTGAGCAAGGCGCAGGTGCGCCAGATCGCCCAGCACTGGGACCTGCCGGTCTGGGACAAACCCGCGACCCCGTGTCTGGCCAGCAGGATCCGCTACGGCGTCGAGGTCACGAGCTTGCGTCTGGCCCAAGTGGACCGGGCCGAGCGCGCGGTGCGCCAAGTGCTCGCCTCCGCCGGGCTGCGTCCGCGCGATCTGCGGGTACGCCATCTCGGCGACAGCGCCAGAGTCGAGGTCGACCCGCACTTGGTCGCCGCGGTGCGCGACCTGCCCGAAATGCTCGACGCCGTCGCGGCCGCTGGTTTCGGAACCGCGCCGGTGACGGTCGACGGCTTCCAGTCCGGACGGCTCAACGTCGAGCAACCTGCGCTGCGCTGAAGGACGGCGTCAGGGGCTCGTGCAAGTAAGGGCGGGGGTGGAGGGCGCGCCGTTGGCCAGGAACCCGAAGGTGGTCGACGCCCCGGCCCCGAGCGAGCCGTTGTAGGACACGTTCGACACCGACACACTCGAGCCGCTGGCACTCAGCGTCCCGTTCCACACCTGGGTGATCTGCTGACCACCGCTCAGGCCCCAGCGCACACTCCAACCGCTGATCGCGCTGCTGCCGGCGGTGACCGTCACCTGTCCCTGGAATCCACCCGGCCAGGAACCCTCAGCCTGGTACGTCGCCGAACACTTACCTGAGGGCAGCGTCATGGAAGGGCTCGCTGAGGGACTGCTCGACGGGCTGCTCGACGGGCTGGCTGTGGGACTGCTCGACGACGACGACGAGGGGCTGCCGCTGCTGCCGCCGGGCGGCACATACGGGCACTTCGACTGATACATGGAGATCGTGGAGGGATCGGGCAGCGACGGGCACAGGAACTGCTCGTAGCGGGTGTCGCTGTCCAAGAACACCTTGAGCCACGGGATGATCAGCTTCATCTCCACATTGTTCGGGTGCGTGTAGTACACGTGATCCGCACCTGCGATCTCCGCACGCGCGCTCTGAGTCGAGGCCGGGAGCGTGGCGTAAAGATTCGTGAGATACGAGGGCGTCACGGTGCCGTCGGCCTGCCCGCCGATGATGAGGGAGGGCACGTGATCAGTGGCCATGGTCAGTCCCATGCCGGGGAAGCCGGGCGCCAAGCCGATCATGGCCCTGAGAGACGGGCGCTGCTCGGCCGCTTCGATCGCCCCGGCGCCGCCCGCCGAATGCCCCAGCACCGAAAGCCGGTTCGGGTCGACTTCGTTCTTCACCGCGCTCTGCGTGGTCAGCCAGTTGAGCGCCGCGGACAGCTCGGCGGCGCGCTGCGTGTCGCTGTCGGTGGTGGTGTTGGTCTCGATGCAGATCACGACGAACCCGAACGACGAGAGCCACGGGCCCATCCAGGCTTCCTCGTTCGCGCACTTGGCGGTGTAGCCGGGCACGATCGCCAGTGCGCCCCACGTGCCCTGGCTGGTGTCGGTCGGGTAGTACACCACTCCCCCGCCGAAGCCGTTGCCCTGTGACACTGCCATCTGAGCGGTCGCGAACGTGCCGCGCGTTGCCTCGATGCTCTGAATCGTCGGGTCCGGGCCGCGCTGGGTGCCGTTGGGCGTCACCGCGCCCGCCGCCGGCTTCACCGAAGCCGGAGCGGTGGCCAGCATCGCCGCGATCACGGCCGCGACACCCACCATCGCCGCGATCGCCGACCGCATCGGATGTGGCCGCCGATAACCGCCCGTCGCACGGCGAGTACCGTCATGAGCGTCCTGAGGCACGAACATCACCTTTCTCGCGCCAGCCGGCCGCCCTCCGCCTCGCGTACCGGAGAACGGCTTTGGTGGGATGTACCGACCCGCCGTGCAAACTGCCGCGGGTGAAGTTGCCAACTCGGACAGGAAACCTCAAGACCGGTGCTTCTGGGCGCCAATCCCGCCGCAACCGACGACGAGGAGTCAGCGCAGGCCAGCTCACCAGTTCGATCACGTTCGATTCGGCGAACCCTGCCATGCCGGCCGCGGCCCGACCGAAAGTTTCAAGCGATCAAGCACCCGTTCAGCTGAGGCGTTGCCGTTCACATCCCATGAGTAGAGGACGAGATCCACTGCTAAGGCCTACCGTGGTAGCCATCTCGTCTCTGAACCGCAAAGGGGATCGCATGCTTGGGGACTCCGACGAATCCGGCGCCGCTGATCGCGCTCAGCGCATCAACGCGAGAATCGACACGACCCGGCCGCACCCCGCGCGCGTGTACGACGTCTTCCTCGGCGGCAAGGACAACTATCCGGTCGACCGCGCCGCGGCCAAGGCGGCGCTGGCGGCCAACCCCAGGGGCTATCTCAACGTCTGGCACAACCGCGACTTCGTGCGCCGCGCCGTCAGCCACCTGACCACGACCCTGGGCATCAGCCAGTTCCTCGACGTGGGCACCGGTCTGCCCACCGCGGAGAACGTGCACGAGATCGCGCAGCGGATCGCGCCACACTCGCGCATCGTGTACGTGGACAACGACCCGGTGGTGCTCGCGCACGCGCGCGCCCTGCTCACCAGCAGGCCCGAAGGGGCGGCCGACTACCTGGACGCCGATCTGCGCGACGCCGAGAGCATCCTGCGGAACGCCGGGCGCACGCTCGACTTCGACCGTCCGGTCGCGCTGGTGCTGGCCGCGGTGCTGCACTTCGTCGAGGACGAGGCGGCGTACGACGTCGTCGCACGGCTGCTCGGCGCGCTCGCTCCCGGCAGCTACCTGATCCTCAGCCACCTCACCGCGGACCTCAACCCCGAGACCGGCATGAAGGTGGCCAAGTCCTACGCGGACAGCGGAATGACGTTCGTGCTGCGTTCCAAGCCCGAGATCCTGCGGTTCGTCACGGACAGCGGCCTCGAGCTGGTCGAGCCGGGCGTCGTGCCCGTGCACCACTGGCGCCCCGACCACCGGCCGTGGGCCCTGAGCGTCCATCAGACGAACGACGCCGACCTGTTCGATGACCTGGACGACATCGAGAAGATCACCTACCGCGACATCAACGACGTCACCGACGCCGACATCAATGTATACGGATTGCTCGCGCGCAAGTCCTGAGCGTGAGGCAGGTCAATGCGCGGCCCGGCCGCGGCTTCGTGCCGCGGCCGGGCCGCTTTCGGCGACGGTCAGCTGGACGGCGTCCCGTTCACCGTGAACGAGGTCGGCGAGGAGTCGTTCGCGGTGAAGGTGCCCTGGAAGCCGAACTGCACGTTGCCGCCGGCCGGGATGCTGGCGTTGTAGCTCGCGTTGGTCGCGGAGACGGCCGCGCCGGATTGGCTGACGGTGGCGTTCCACGCGTTGGTGATCTTCTGGTCCCCTGGGAAGGACCAGGCGACGGTCCAGCCGTTGATCGCGCTGGTGCCGTTGTTGGTGACCGTCACATTGGCGGTGAACCCGCCGCCCCACTCGGCGGTGCGCGCGTAGTCGACGTGGACGCCGCTGCCGCCGCCGCTCGAACCGCCGGAGACCGACCAGGTGAACGCCGCCGAGCCCGAGGCTCCGGTCGAGTCCTTGGCGGTGACCGTGACGTTGTAGGACCCTGAGGTGCTCGGCGTGCCGGAGATCAGGCCGGAGGCGCTGATCGACAGTCCGGGCGGCAGGCCCGTGGCCGAGAAGGTCAGACTCTGCCCGGACGCCGAGTCAGACGCGTGCACCTGCAGCGCGGTGATCGCCGTCCCGACGGTCCCGGTCTGGCTGCCCGGGTTGGTTACCGTGACGGTGTTGCCGCCGCCGTTTCCGGGCGGACCGCCGATCTGCCCGGAGAAGGTGAGCTTGACCGTGTACGCCAGCGCGCTGAACGGGGCGCTGGAGGACGGCATCGCGAAGTGCAGGCCGCCGCTGTCCTGGGTCGGCTTGGGCAGGTTGATGTACGTCCCGGTGGTGTTGCCGAGCAGTTGCGCGGAGACCAGTCCGGCGAGGTTGAAGCTGTTGGTGCCGAGGCTGGTGACCGTCATCGTGCTGCCCTGCCAGCCAAGCGCGGTGGCGTACAGGATCGTGTTGTCCTGGCTGCGGGTGAAGCGGATGTCCTTCGGCGTTCCCGCGCGCGGTCCGGTGAACGAGCCGCCGCCCATCGCGGTCGGCCCCTCGCCGTACGAGGTCCACGACCGGGTCGCGTAGATCGCCTCGCCGAAGCGGCCGAGCCAGTCGCCGATGCCGAGCAGGATGCTCTGCTGCTGGGACGGGATGGTGCCGTCCGCCATCGGCGAGATGTTCAGCAGCATCGTGCCGCCCTTGGCGACGCGGTCGATCAGCGCGTGCAGCAGCGCCTGCGTCGTGTAGTAGCCGAGGCCGACCGTGTAGCACCACGAGGAGGAGGAGATCGCGTCGTCGGTCTCCCAGTACGGGGTCAGCAGGCCGCCGGGTCCGCCGCGCTCGTAGTCGTAGACCTCGCCCTTGTTGTCCAGCCCGTCCTTGTAGGTGGCCACCACGTCCTTGTTCCAGGCCACCGCCTGGTTGTAGTAGTGCGCAAGGAACTGCAGCCGGTAGGACTCCTGCACCGCGGTCAGGTCAAAGTCCTGATAAATCAGGTCCGGTTGGTAGCCGTCGATGACCTCGATCAGCTTGTTGTACCACAGCAGGTTCTCCGGGCCGCTGCCCTGCTGCCCGAACAGGATGCGCAGGTTCGCATCGGACTGATACGGCACGTACTGGTAGTAGCCGTTGAAGTGGTAGGCGTGGTGCAGGGAGCACATGAACTTCAGCCCCTGGCCGCGGATGGCCTGCGCGTGCTGCGCCACCAAGTCCAGCTTCGGGCCCTTGGCCACGGCGTTCCAGGGGTTCGAGGCGCTGTTCCACATCGAGAACCCGTCGTGGTGCTCGGCCACCGGACCGGCGAAGCGCGCACCTGCGTTCTTGAACAGCGTCGCCCAGGCGTTGGGATCCCAGTTGCCGCC
>NZ_DASRGV010000012.1:0-4879 GCF_035650855.1 Actinocrinis sp.
AAGGCGGCCACGTCGTCGAGGTTGGCGCGCGAGACGTACAGCGTCGTGCCGTCCGGCGAGATGGTCATGTCGTCGACGTAACGCGTGCCTCCGACGGCCGGGTCGACGGTCGCCTCGTCGGCGTTCGCCAACTGGTAGTTGATCCACTGGATCGGGTTCATCGTGTTCAGCCGCTGCTGCAGGTCGGGCACGATGTTGAAGGAGCCGAGGCTCTGGAAGGTGCGCCCGTCGATGAAGCTGACGGTGCCGGACACGGCGTTGCCGATCATCAGCACGTCGTGCAGGCCCGAGGAGTCGGAAGCGGTGGCCGAGTGCGCGGGCAGCGCGCCGCCGAGGCTCAGCAGCGAGCCGGCCGCGAGGGCGCACCACACCGGGCGGCGCGCGCGTCGGATAGCGGAGGTGGGCATCATCGTCCCCTGATTGTTACCGGTGGGTAAGAGTCTTTGCCCGCAGTTTGTTCCTCCGCCCCGGCGCCGCCAAGTCACCGAACGCCAACGTTCGCGGGGCTCGTTGTCCGCGGCGGACAGCGCATCCGCGCCCGCGACCCGCGATGACTCGGTTCCGCGCGCCGAATCGGTGCCCTCGGCTGACGCAGTGGGTAGACCCACGGCATACGCAGGGTGAGAGGACACCGCCCAGACCGGTCCAGGTCCCGGCGGGCTTGACAGGCAAAAGCTAATGGCACTAGCTTTCAGGCTATCGAGCACAGCTTACGGAGGCCGCAATGACCGCGCAGAGCTTGACCACCCGATTCCTGGAGATCGCGGGCGGCCGGATCGCTTACGACGACTCCGCCGACCTGAACCCGGCCGACCAGGGCATTGACCCGGCCGCCGAGGACCGGCCCGCAGCGCGGCGCCCGCTGGTCATCTGCACCCCCGGCCTCGGCGACCACCGCGCCTCCTACCGCCACCTGCGGCCGCTGCTGATCGACGCGGGCTACCGCGTGGTGACCATGGACCTGCGCGGCCAGGGCGAGTCCAGCGCCGGATGGAGCGACTACTCCACGACCGCGATCGCGGCCGACATCGTGGCGCTGGCGCGGCACCTGGACGCGGGACCGGTCGTGCTGATCAGCAACTCCTACACCGGCGGCCCCTCCTTCCTGGCCGCGGCCGAGGCGCCCGAGCTGTTCGCGGCGCTCGTGCTGACCTCGCCCTTCGCCCGGCTCCAGCCGCCGCTGTCCGCACCCACGCGCGCCGCGATGGCCGCGATCGGCCGGATCACCGCCGGCTGGATCGGGTACTGGAGCACGCTGTTCAAGACCCGCAAGCCGGCCGACTTCGCCGAGGCCCGCAAGGCGCTGGCGGCGAACCTGCGCGAGCCGGGCCGGATGGCGGCGCTGCGCGGGATGCTGGCCTCGGACCAGGCGCCGGGCGAGGGCGCGGCGCCGCAGGTCGCCTGCCCGGTGCTGGTGGTGATGGGCAGCCTCGACCCCGACTTCAAGGACCCGGCGGCCGAGGGCGCGCTCGTCGCCAATCTGGTGCGCAGCGGCCGGGTGCACATGGTCGAGGGCTCGGGCCACTACCCGCAGACCGAGTTCCCGCGCGAGACCGCGGACGCGGTCATCCCCTTCATGAAGGACGCGCTGGCCGCGGCGGCGTAGCGCGCCTGCGGGCGTGGATGTGCAGCCACTGGCGGTGCGTTTCGCGCCGCCAGTGTTCGTATACGTCAAAGCCCGACGCTTCCAGCAGAGCGCTTAGAGCGTCGAACCGGTGCAGCACGTAGTAGCGGCGCAGTTCGTCCTGCCCAGGGACGTTGTAGGGCACGGTTTCCCAGCGCTCGCCGTCCCCTTCGGCGACCGCGAGCACGAGCTCCCCTCCGAGACGAATCGTCCGGGCGAACTCCGCCAGGGCGGTCGGCACCGAGGACCGCGGGATGTGCAGCAGCGCGGCCGAGCTCCAGAGCCCGTCGAGCGCGCCGGTCGCGATCGGCAGCGCCAGCATGTCGGCGCGCACGAGGCCGGGGGTGCCGAGTGCCGTCAGCATCTCGGCCGAAAGATCGAATCCGGTGGCCCGCAGGCCGCGCTCCCGCAGCAGCCGCGTGTGGTGGCCGGGGCCGCAGCCGACGTCAGCGACCCGGGCGCCCTCGCCCAGCAGCCGCGCGAGCCGGTCGACTTCCTCGACCATCCAGGCCGGCGCCTCGCCCCATTTGCGCGCGTAGTGAGCAGCGATCGAGCCGTACGCCGCCTGGGTCCCCGTCACCTCGGTCACCGCGCCAGTCTAGGCGCGCGCTTCGTGCGAGGCCGCATCACCAGTCGCCGTCGGTCTCCATCCCGACGAGGACGAGGCTCTCGCCGCTCACCGCGTAATGGCGCATCAGGTCCAGGTCGGGCGCGTACACGTGCACCGAGTACGCGATCTGCGTCCCCTCGTTGACGACTTCGTGGATGTGCCGCCCGCCGAACGCGCGTCCGTTCCCGGCTTGCAGCGGCCGCACCGAGCCGACCCCGCCGGGCAGCGCGAGCGCCTGGCCGTACCCGTGATCGGCCGGGGCCTCGATGGAGCGCTCGGTCAGTTCTCCGGCGATCGCGACCATCGCTCCGGCGGCGCCGCCGTGGTCGTGCCAGCCGGTTCCGGTACCCGGCGGCCAGGCGATCAGCCACGCGCGCGTGCCGGGCCCGGCGTCAAGGGGCAGCCAGGTGCGCTGGTCAGGCTCGATGGCGAGGCGGTCCGTGAGACCGGGTTCGGCTGCCAGCCGAGTCGCGCGGGCGAGCAGTTCCGGCAGCGAGAGCTCGGTGGCGAGCGCGGGCGCGAGCTCCGGCGCTGAGGCCGCCGGCTGCGGGCCCGGCGCGGGCGGGGGGATGACCGGGAGCAGGGCGGAATCAGTCGGATTCGCGGTCATGCGGCTCACCTTCCGTATTCGTGAAAAAGGCGTGACGAAATCGACGCGCGGCGTTCGGGCGCCGTGAGCGGTGGTACGTCAAATAGACGCGCCCTGATTCAGGGCACGCTGGAATTGGTGACTGCGAGCTTGCGGAGAGTATGCGCGGCGCGGGGCCACGTGGTCGGCGCGCCTGACTCGGTCGACGTCAGGCCGTGCAGGCCGACGTCAGACGGTACAGATGGCGCTGGCGTATCGGACGAGGTCCCGATAGGCGCAAACGAAGAGGATCTGAGTACCGCTATTCACGAAGCTCACGTTACCCAGGCGGATATTCCGGAGTCAATTCATCGCGGGCCGACGGCGAGCATCAAACTTGAAACAATTGGCCAGGTGTAACGGGCGCGGCGGTCCGCGCGGGGCCGCGACAAGTGGCGCGGGGCGGCGCGAGCCCCGATCCTGATGCGCATGGCCGGTTACTCCGCGACGCCGCTGGCGCGCAAGCTTGGAATCAAGTCCGGGCACGTCATCGCGCTGCTTGACGCGCCGCCCGGGTTCGCGGACCTGCTCGCGCCGCTGCCGGACGAGACGGACGTGCGCACGTCACTGGACGACGGACCATTCGACGTCGTGGTCTGCTTCACGACCCGGCGCGACGAGTTGGCACACCGGGTCGCCCAGGTGCGGCCGGTGCTCGCCATCGCGGGCGGCCTGTGGATCGCGTTTCCGAAGAAGGCCGCGAAGATACCGACCGAGGTGACCGACCACACGGTGCGCGAGATCGCGCTGCCGGTGGGTCTGGTCGACAACAAGGTGTGCGCGATCGACGAGACCTGGACCGGGCTGCGACTGGTGCTGCGCCGGGAATTGAGGAACCGTTGACCGGCGGCTGAGCGGCCCGGCGGAACGCCGCCTCCCGGCCGGTGTCGGTGCGGTCCGCTAGCGTGCTGCTGATGTCCGCACACCATGTGATCGCCGGCTCGGAACACAGCAGCGTCGTGCTGCACGTTCCACACGGCTCTCGGTACATCCCGGCGGACGCAGGCGCCGGGATGCTGCTCGACGACGCCGAGCTTGAGGCCGAGCTCGATCGGATGACGGACACGGACACCGGCGTCATCGCGGCCGGAGCGGCGCAGACCGCGGCGCTGCGACCGTGGATCTTCGAGAACCTGGCCTCGCGCCTGCTGATCGATCCGGAGCGGTTCCCCGACGAGCGCGAGGAGATGCGCGCGGTCGGCATGGGCGCGGTCTACACGAAGACCTCGCACGGCGAACCGCTGCGCCGCGAGGACCCGGAGCATGAGCGCCGCCTGCTCGACGAGTACTTCCATCCGTACGCGCAGGCGATGACAAAGCTCATCGACGACCGGCTCGACGCCACCGGCAACGCCGTGATCCTCGATGTGCACTCATACCCGAGCAAGCCGCTCCCCTACGAACTGCACGCGGACGGGATGCGCCCCGCGGTCTGCTTGGGCACCGACGCGTTCCACACACCGCAGTGGCTGCTCGACGCGGCACAAGCAGCATTCGCATCCTGCGGCGAGATCGAACTCAACACACCCTTCGCGGGCTGCTACGTGCCGCTGCGTCACTACGGCACGACACCGGCCGTGTCAGCCCTCATGGTGGAGATCCGCCGCGACACCTACCTGACCGAGCCGGCCGGCCCGCCGACCGAGGGACTACCTCGGCTCGCAGCCGCGCTGGCCAGGCTCATCGACCTTTGCGACCAGAGACTTCCCCGATCGGAGCACCGGTGACCGCCCCCCAACGATTAGCCGATCTGCCGTTCGCCGACACGCTGCAGCCATTCGAGGGCGAGCTGGGCCGGGACGGCGAGGACGACTACGACGCAGTGCACTTCGACGGCACGGTTTTCGACAACGTCGCCGTCGGAGGCGCCCGGTTCATGGACTGCGCCTTCGAATCCGTGGAGTTCGCCGGCGGCAGGCTGCGCCGCGCCCGGTTCAGCGACGTGTGGTTCCGCGACTCGCGGCTGATCTCCACCGATTTGGCGCAGACCGAGTGGACGGACTCGTCGTTCGTCGCG
>NZ_DASRGV010000013.1:0-8361 GCF_035650855.1 Actinocrinis sp.
GGCCGTGCGTGCACCCGCGCTCAACGCGACGCAGCCAACCCTCCAGCCACACCACCACGGCCCTGCGCTCACCGTCACCGGCGAACTGGTGCACCGCCTGCCGCCGCCAACGCCGCGCGAGCCGGAGACAAAGGGTGCGCCGAGGACGGATGCGGCGCGCCCGGCCCAGCCGAGCGAAACCGGAGACGGCTGGGTAGGACAGGCCGCGCCGCCGGGCCCGGCCACCGCGCCGATTCAGTTCGCGCCGCCCGAACTCGCCGAAACGCTGCGGCGGCTGCACGGCGTGGACGTGTCGAACGTGCCGATTCGCCGCGACGCTGAGGCCGCCGAGCGAGCGCACTCGCTCGGCGCTCGCGCCTTCACCGACGGCGGCCAGGTGTTCATCCCGCAGTCCGAGGGTTCGCTCGACCAGCCGCGAACCCGCGCGCTGCTCGCCCACGAACTCACCCACGCGGCGCAGCACCGCCTGCTCGGCGCCGGATTGCCTGACGAATCGTCGGCGGCCGGCCGCGCACTGGAAGCCGCGGCCGTCGCCACCGAGCAATGGACGCTCGGTCAGACACTGCACCCGGCAATGCACCCGGTATCGCACCCGGAATTCGCCGGGCACATGCCACAGGCCGGACCCACGGCGCCGCAACGCGCAGTGCGCGCGCCGAGCCCGCCCTCGGCCGTTCTTCCGCCTGCGGTTCTCGGCGCGCCGACCGCATCAGCCACACCGCTCACGGACCTGCCTCTCCCGCGCAATCCGCCGGATCCGGCGTACGGACTTGTGCCGCCAGCAGCGCCTCACGTCGAGGCCACGCGGACTCACCCGCCGATCATTGCCGCGCAGCCCGATCCAGCGGGTCGCGATCTCACCGCCCTTCCCGGCGCCACGGGCCAGGCCGGAGACGGTGAGTCGGTGGTGCTTGCCGGCCAACTCGCGCGCCTCGCCCGGCAGCGTCCGCTCGACCTGGACGACACGGCGGCCGTCGACGAACTCGCCGACGACCTGTACCGCCGCTTTCACAGCAGGCTGCGACGCGAGTTGCTGGTCGACCGCGAGCGCTCGGGCGCTCTCGGGAACTTCGGATAGGACGGTACTCAGGGCATGGACATACTCGCGGAGGCCGGCGGCGTCCAGCGGCAGGCCAACAACCTGCTCGATCCGGTCGCCATGTCACACCGCTACAGCGTCCTGATAGACAACGCGCTCTACCACTTCGGCGACTGGTCGCGCGTGACCGGCCTGTCGGTGAGCTGGCAGCTGTGCGAGCTGCGCGCCGGCGACCAGGGCAACAGCGGCTGGCACTTCCCTGGCACCACCTCCTACGAGCCGATCACGCTCAGCCGCGCGGCCTGCGCCGAGTCCCGGGTGGTGCAGCTGTGGCTTTCGCGCACCTCGAAGAATCCGCGGCCGCAGAGCGGGACCATCCAGCTCGTCGACTTCCTGGGCACGCCGCTGGTGCAGTGGCGGCTGGCCGAGTTCTTCCCGATCGGCTGGTCCATCGAGACCTTCGACGCCTCGGCCGGCCGGCCGGCGGTGGAGACCCTCCGGCTCGCGCACAACGGCTTCCTCGGCGACGAGATCTCCATGGCCTCCCCCCTCTGACCGCACCTCCCGCCGCACGAAAGGAACCGATCCCAGTGAGCTACTCCATGGCCCTGCCCGGCACGGCGGCCTCGGGCGCCGTCTCGGCCGGGCGCGGCCTGGCGGCGGGCTCCGCCGGGCTGCCGCACTTCGGGCTGTCCATGCTCTTCACCGTCTCCGTCGGGGAACTCGGCACGCTCGGGCAGTGGACCTCCTGCGAGGGGCTGCGCGTCGACTTCCGCTTCGACAAGATCCGCTCCGGCGGCGAGTACGACCACGAATACATCGTGCCGAACGGCATCTCCTATCCCCCGGTGACGCTGCGCCGCGGCATGGAGGAGGCCTCGTCGGAGCGGGTGCGCACCTGGTTGCGGTCCGTCGCGCGCCGCTGGGAGCTGTGGGACGGCGAGGCGAAGCAGTATCCGGGCACGACCGTCACGATCAGCCTGCACGACGTCTACAAGCTGCCGGCGGCCCCGGTGGCCGTCTGGACGCTGCACGGCGCGTACCCGGTCTCCTGGGCGGGGCCGACGCTCAACGCGCGCACGAACGAGGTAGCGATCGAGACCCTGGTCATCGAGCACCAGGGCTTCCTGACGGGCCCGGTGTCATGACCGCGCAGAAGGCGCTGCTGCGGCAGATCGAGCCGAAGAGCGAGAAGACGATCGAGTTCACCTACAACCCGGAGCGGATCACCATCAGCCACACGCTGGTGATGAAGGAGCTCAACGGGCAGAGCGGGTCGAATCTCGCCGTCGAGGAGGTGGTGCGCCGCCTGGGCATCAGGACGATCCGGATCGAGGCGGTCCCGCTGTTCGGCGCCAGGACCAGGCGGGAGTGCGAGCAGCTGCTGTCCTGGAGCGAGGCGATCATCAAGACCCCGCGCGAGGTCGGCGGCTCGGCCGAGACCGTGCCGGTCGGCCTCGAGCTGGTCTGGGGCTCGGGCCTGCACTACTTCGTGCACATGGAGACGGTGGTCGTCACCTACCTCAAGTTCGCCGGCGCGACCGGCACCCCGATACGCGCACTGGTGAGCATGACGCTTCATCAGTACATCCCGGCCAAGCCCGGACCGAACCCGACCTCCGGCGGGTTGCCCGACCGCAGGGCGCGGGTGCTCGACAGCAGCGACCGCCTGCCGTCGCTGGCCACGGCCGCCTACGGGCGTCCCAGCGCGTGGCGGGACATCGCCCGGGTGAACAACATCGACGACCCGCTGCGGGTGCGGCCGGGCCGGACGCTCTACCTGCCCAACCCGGACGAGCTGGCGCCCGCGCGGGGGGAACGGCCGTGAACGTGGACGAACGCCCGCCGAGCGCGGTGCTGGCCGTGGTGTCGGTCGGGCCGGGAGCCGGCCGGGTGCTGCCGCCCGCGGCCCAGCGGCGCCTCGTGCGCGCCGTGGTGGAGACCTCGCTGCACCTTCCCGGCATGTTCGAGCTGACCTTCCAGGACACCACCGGAGCCGCGCTGCACGAGGCCGGCCTGCGCATCGGCGCGGCAGTGCGGATCAACGGCGGGCCGCCGGGCGGCGCGGATGACACGAGGCTGATCGTCGGCGAGGTCACGGCGATCGAAGGGGTCTACGAGGAGCAGACCGGCCACACCGTCGTGCGCGGCTACGACCGCTGCCACCGGCTCCAGCGCGTGCGGCGCACCCGCGCGTTCCTCGACATGTCGGACGCCGACATCGCGACCCGGATCGCCCGCGACGCGGGGCTCGACCTCGGTGAGATCGAGCCGACCGGCGTGGTGCACGCCCACCTGACCCAGTACAACCAGACGGACTGGGAGTTCCTACGCCAGCGCGCGGCCGAGATCGGCTACGAGTTCGGGGTCGACGACGGGCTGTTCGCCTTCCGCAGGGCGTCCTCGATCGAGGCGGCGCGCGGCGTGCCGCTCACCCTGACGCTGCGCAAGAACCTGCGCAGCTTCACGCCGCGGCTCACCGCCGGCAACCTCGCCGGCGAGGTGGAGGTGCGGGTGTGGGACCCGGCGCGAGCCAAGGTGGTCGCCTCCCGTGCCCGGGTGGCTTCCGGCGCTGCGGCCGGGCAGCAGGGGCCGGCGCAGCTCGCGGGCCTGTTCCGCGCGCCAGGCGGGCCCACGCCAGCCGCGTCCCCGGCGCCGCCGAAGCCGGGCCAGCGCGACTACGGGCCCGCGCCGAGTGAGTCGGCGTTCGTCGTGCACGACCGCCCGGTCGGCGTGGGCGCGGCGATCGACCCGGCCGCATCGCAGGCGGCGCGGGGTCTTGCGGAACGCGTCGGCGGCACATTCGCCGAGGCGGAGGGCGACGCGGCGGGCAGCGCACGCATCCAAGCCGGGCACGCCGTGCGCGTCGAGTCGCTGCCCGCGCAATTCCCGAACCGCTGGCTGGTCACTAAGGCGCGGCACGTCTTCGACTACGCCGAGGGCGGTTACCACACGCGCTTCACGGCAGGCGGTCGCGACGACCGCTCACTGCTCGCCCTCACCGCGGCGGGCTCCGCGAGTCCCGGGACGGCCAGGGTCACAGGGCTGGTATGCGCCGTGGTCACGAACATCAACGGCACGTCGGGCCGGGTGAAGGTCACGCTGCCGTGGCTGTCGCCCGACTACGAGTCGGATTGGGCGCCCGTGGTGCAGTTCGGCGCCGGTCCGCGCAGCGGCGCGCTGTTCCTGCCCGAGGTCGGCGACGAGGTGCTGGTCGGATTCGAGTACGGCGATCCGCGCCGGCCGTACGTGCTCGGCGGGATCCTGAACGCGCGCACCGGCTACTCCCTCGGCGGCCCGGCGGTGCAGGCCACCGGCGCGGCGGCCAGCGTCGTGCGGCGCGGCTTCGTCTCGGCCTCCGGGAACCTGCTGGCGTTCCTGGACGAGATGCCGCCCGGCGAGGGCGGCGGGAAGCCGACGCGTTCGCAGATCGTCCTCGGCACGCCCGCGGGCAGGCTCGGCCTGACGATCGACGCGGTGGACGGCTCGGTGGTGCTCTCCTGCCTGCCGGACGGCGCGCCGGGACGGCTGACTGTGCAGTGCGGCCAGGGCGGCACGGTGAACATCCAGGCGGGGGCCGGCGGCACGCTCAACATCGACGGCGGCCAGTCGCTGACCGTCAAATCCGCGGGCTCGCTGACGGTCGAGAGCTCCGGTGACGTATCCGTCAAAGGCGCGTCGATCTCACTGAACTGACCGAACCGACTAAGTACGCTGATTCGCACGGGGCTCCGGGCCACCGGGCCGGAAGATCGAGGAGGGGGCGGTGGGCGACTTCACCGGGGCGGGCTGGGCCTTCCCGCCGGGCACCGGCCCGGCCGGAGGCATCGCGCTGGCCGACGGGCACCGCAAGATCGAGCAGGCGATGCGCCTGATCCTCTCGACGTATCCGGGCGAGCGGCCGATGCGACCGCTGTGGGGCTGCACGCTGCGCGACTACGTCTTCGCCGAGGCGAACGCGCAGACCGCCGCGGCGATCGGACGGGCCGTCAGGACCGCGCTGGACCTGTGGGAACCGCGCGCAGAGATCACCGACGTGCACGTATATCCGGACGAGGGTGTACGAGGCCTGCTCTACATCGACATCCAATACCGCGAGGTGGCGGTCAACAGCCCGCGCAACCTCGTGTTCCCGTTCTACACGATCCCGGAGCGCGACGACGAGGAGGACGACTGATGCCGCTGCCCGCCCCCGATCTCGACGACCGCGGCTTCCAGGACCTGGTGGACGAGGCCAAGCGCATGGTCATGCGCCGCTGCCCGGAATGGACCGACCACAACGTCTCGGACCCCGGCGTCACGCTGATCGAGACGTTCGCCTACATGACCGACCAGCTGCTTTACCGGCTCAACCGGGTACCGGATCGGCTCTACACGACGTTCCTTGACCTGATCGGGCTGCGCATGCTGCCGCCCACGCCGGCCCGGGCACCGGTTAGTTTCTGGCTCTCCAGCCCGGCGACCGCCGCACTCACGGTGAGCGCGGGCACCCAAGTCGGAACGCCGCGCACCGCGAGCGTGGAATCGGTCGTCTTCTCCACGCTTCAGGACCTTGTCATCGCCCCGTGCTCGCTGCGCCGGGTGCGGACTGCGGCCCAGGACGACGAACAGGACGCGACCGACTCAGCGGACGGACCGCCTACCGCGGACCGCAGCCGACAACTGGCGCTCGGGCGGGGATTCGCGGCGTTCCACCCTTCCCCGGCACTCGGCGACGCGCTCCTGATCGGGTTGACCGAGCCGGTGCCCGGCTGCGCGGTACGCCTCGATTTCCGTGCCCGGGTCGAGGGCGTCGGAGTCAACCCCGAGCACCCGCCGCTGCGGTGGGAGGCGTGGACGGCCGAGGGCTGGGCCGCGTGCGAGACGGGCACGGACGAGACCGGCGGCCTGAACCGGCCGGGCGCGCTGGTCCTGCACGTGCCCGCGTCGCACGAAGCGAGTGTGGTCGGCGGCGACCGGGCCGGGTGGATCAGGGCCCGGATCGTCGAGCCGCTCGAAGGCCAGCCGCCGTACACGGCCTCGCCGGTGATCGAGGGCCTGACCGCCTGCACCGTCGGCGGCACGACCGAGGCGATCCATGCCGAACTGGTCGAGCACGAACCGCTGGGCGAGGCGGAGGGCGTCCCGGGCGAGCAGTTTCCGGTGCGTCGGGGCCCGATCCTGGCCGGCTACGAGACCCCTGTGGTGGAAACCTCCTCCGAGACGGGCTGGCAGGAATGGAGCGCGGTGGAGGACTTCGCCGCGAGTGGCCCCGAGGATCGGCACTTCGTGCTCGACGCCGTCGCACGGCTGGTGCTCTTCGGGCCCGCGGTTCGGGAACCCGACGGCGGCATACGCCAGTACGGAGCGGTCCCGCAGCGCGGCGCTCAGGTGCGGATCCGGCGCTACGCGACCGGTGGCGGCGCCGCGGGCAACGTCGGTGCCGGCGCCCTGCAGTCCCTCAAGACTTCCGTCCCGTTCGTCGCCGCGGTGGAGAACCGCCACGCGGCACAGGGCGGGGTGGACGGGGAAACGCTGGAGGAGGCGAAGAGGCGTGGTCCGCTGCTGCTGCGCACACGCAGCCGCGCGGTGACGGCGGAGGACTACGAGGCGTTGGCGCGGGAGGCCGCACCCGATATCGCGCGGGTGCGCTGTGTCGCGGCCGGGGACACGCCGGAGGCGGCGCACGGTGTCAGGGTCCTGGTTGTGCCGGCGGCCGCCGCGGACGGGAGCGGCCGGATCGGCTTCGGCGCCCTGGTGCCCGCGCCGCGGACCCTCGAGCGGCTGGCGGCGCGACTCGACGAGGTCAGAGTCATCGGCACCCGGGTGTCCGTGGAGCCGCCGCTCTATCGCGGCGTCACGGTCGTGGCGCGGCTGGTGGCGCGGCCCCGGGTGAGCCTTGAGCGCGTGGAACGGCAGGCGCTCGGCGCGCTGTACCAGTTCCTGAGCCCGCTGCCCGGCGGCGGCGCCGAAGGCTCGGGCTGGCCGTTCGGACGGGCGGTGCGCTCCGGCGAGATCCACGGGCTGCTGGCCCGGGTGCCGGGAGTCGAGCTGGTCGAGGACGTGCTGCTGTTCAGCGCCGATCCGGTGACCGGGGAGCGCGGCGGGCGGGCCGACCGAATCGAGCTGGAACCCAACTCGCTCGTGTTCTCTTTCGAGCACCAGGTGAGGGTGGAGGCGCACTGATGCGCGCGGCCGTGGAGGGACTGGGCACGCCGTATCCGCTGGGCAGCCTCATGCCGGCGATCTACCAGGAGGATCCGTTCACCATGCGGTGGACGGCGGCCCTCGACGAGGTGCTGGCTCCGGTCATCTCGACGCTGGACTGCCTCGGCGCGTACATCGATCCGGATCTGGCGCCGGAGGACTTCCTGCTGTGGCTGTCCGGATGGTTCGGCTTGAGCGGGGTCTTCGACGAGAACTGGCCGCTGCGCCGGCGGCGCGAGGCCGTGGCGCGGTCGGTCGCGCTGTACCGGCTGCGCGGCACCGCCGAGGGCGTGCGCGGCCTGCTCGAACTGGCCGCCGGAGTGCGGGTCGAGGTGCTGGATTCCGGCGGCACGTCGTGGTCCCCGGTACCGGGCGGCGCGCTGCCCGGCGCAGCGCACGCGCGCATGACGGTGCGCATCCTGGCCGAGCCGGGGGACCTCGGCGACGCCGAAGCGCTCGGCGACCTGATCGCCGCGGCGAAACCCGCGCATGTAGCGCACGAAGTGGAGATGGTGGTGCGACGATGATCGTGTGCCGCAAGTGCGGATTCCGCAACGGCGACGAGGACACGTTCTGCGGGTCCTGCGGCAGTTTCCTGGAGTGGACCGGGGAGAAGCAGCGCACTGCTTCGGGTGCGGCTAGGGCGTCGGCGTCGGGTGCTGCGCCTGCCGCTCAGGGTTCCGACGACGGCATGTCGCGCGCGAGTGACGACGGGACTGCCGCGCCCGGGCGGGAAAGCCTGTTCCAGCGGGTGATCCAGGGTACGAACAATTTCATCGCGGGGCCGCGGCCGCACGTGCCCGCCGACGGGGCGAGCGGAGGCGGGGGCAGCAGGGGCAGCGGCGGGCCGGGCGGGACCAGCCGGCCGCCCGGTCCGGCGTCCGCGCGTCCGGGCGCGCGCCCGCCGGGGAGCGGGCCAGTTCCGCCGCCACCTCCACCGCCACCACCGCCTCGGCGCCGAGCCGATCCGGCCACTGCCACGCCCCCACCGCCGCCGCCTCCTCCGCCTGGACGCCGGGCCAATCCCGGCACCGCGACACCCCCACCTCCGCCACCCGGACGCCTGACCAATTCCGCCAGCGCAACACCCCCGCCTCCGCCACCACCACCTGGCAGCCAGGCCAACTCAGCCAACG
>NZ_DASRGV010000014.1:0-2171 GCF_035650855.1 Actinocrinis sp.
TGCCGGGTGGTGAGCTGGTCGATCAGGTCGGCGAGGGCCCGCCGTTCGTCGGCGAGCATGTCGAAGACGTCCACAGGGGAAGCGTGGCACAGTGCACTGATGGATCGCTGACCGGAGCCTGACCGGTTCGGAGACGGCGAGCGGTTCCGAGACTGTGAGCGGTTCGGCGGTGGGGGCCGGCGCGTCACGCCGATCCCCACCGCCGAATGCTGCTCAGGCCTGCGCTAGCGGGCCGCCCCGCGCGGAGGATCGCTGGTGACCGCCTCGGCCGCGGGGCGCGACGGCGAGGGGACGCTCGCCGCCGGAACCGCACCGCCGGGCAGGAGGCGCCCCAACGCCGCGGGCGTCCACCAGTTCCAATGCCCCAGCAGACGCATCAGCGCCGGGACCAGCACCAGGCGGATCAGCGTCGCGTCCAGGGCGATCGCCGCCGCCAGGGCCAGGCCGAACTGCTTGAGCTCGAGCACGTTCGCGATCATGAAGCTGCCGAAGACGGCCACCATGATCGCCGCGGCCGCGGCGATCGGGCGGGCGGTGTGCTCGATGCCGGTGGCCACCGCAGTCGCGTTGTCGCGGGTCTGCTGCCAGACCTCCTGCATGCGGCGGATGAGGAAGACCTCGTAGTCCATCGAGAGGCCGAACAGCATCACGAAGACGCTGATCGGGAGGTACACCTGAAGGAACCCGACGCTGGTGAAGTCCAGCACGCTGGATCCGTGGCCCCACTGGAAGACGGCCACCGTCAGGCCCATCGCCGCGGCGGTCGCCAGCAGGTTCATCGCGACGGCCTTCACCGGCAGCACGACGCTGCGGAACACCACGAGCAGGAACAGCAGCGAGAGCCCGAGGACGAGCAGCAGGATGTACGGGACCTTGGCGTTGGTCTCGTGCGTGAGGTCGAGGAACACCGCGGTTGCGCCGCCGACCAGTGCGACCGTGCTCGTGTGCGCGGTGGCCTGGGGCACCAGGTCGTCGCGGATGTGCTGGACGAGCGTGGTCGCCGCCGAAGAGTCGATCGGCACGGACGGCACCGCGTCGATCAGGATGCGCCCGCCGACCTGCTGCGTGTCGACCGCGCTGACGCGCGAGTCGTGGGAGACCGCCGCGGCCAGCCGCTGCGCCTGCTGGGCGCCGGCCGACTGGAGCGGTGTGTCGTCCGGACCGGTGACGACGATCTGCACCGGCGAGACGACCCCGGGTCCGAAGGAATGCTCCAGCACCTGCTGGGCCTTGGCCGAGGGCTTGCCAGTCAGCGAAGCGGTGCCGAGGTCGATGCCGTAGCGCATGTCGCCCACCGGCAGCGCCGCGAGCACGAGGATCGCCACGGCGGCCACACCCGCCACGATCGGGTGCCGCATGATCGTGTGCGCCCAGCGAGCCCAGCCGCCGGTGTTCTCCAGCGCTCCGGGCTGGATGTCGGCTGGCTGGAAGCGGGCCGGCAGCGAGCCCTTGTTGACTCGCGCGCCGAGCATCGCGAGCACGGCGGGCAGCAGCGTCCAGGCCGCGGCCAGGGTGCAGACGACCACGATCAGCACCGCGACGGAGATCTCCCGGAAGACCGAGGAGTTCACGATGAACAGCGAGCACATCGAGATGGCGACGACGACGCCGGAGAACAGCACCGTGCGACCGGATGTGGCCATCGCGGAGCCCGCGGCCTCGGCAATCTGCGCGGACTGGGCGCGGTGCTGCGCGCCGCTTCCCTTCCCGGTCACCCCGCGCCGGGCCAGTTCCTCGCGGAACCGGCTGACGATGAACAGGGCGTAGTCGATCCCGATGCCGGTGCCGATCATGGTGATGATGGTGACCAGGAAGGCGTCGAAGTTGAAGCCGAGGGCGAGCAGGGCGACGACGCCGAAGGCCAGCATGAGCCCGGCGATGGCGAGCAGCAGCGGGAGCACCGCGGCGACCACGGCGCCGAGGGCGAAGAGCAGGACGAGCAGCGCGACGGGCATGCCGATGGACTCGGCGTGCTCGGAATCCGCGTTCTCGACCGCGGTCAGGTCGTTGGTGATCGGCGAGTAGCCGGTCAGATACGCCTGCACGCCGTCGCCCGAGGCGTTCCGCACCGCTGTCTGCACCTTGCCGGAGCGCGAGGTGAGCTGGCTGGGGCTGCCGTTGAGCCCGATGAGGGCGAGCGCGGCGTGGCGGTCCGGCGAGATCTGGTCGTG
>NZ_DASRGV010000015.1:0-14946 GCF_035650855.1 Actinocrinis sp.
ATGAACGCGTTACGCCGCTCCTTCTCCCGCGGATCCTGCGTGAAGTCGGGGTGGGCGCGCCGGGCCAGGTCTCGGTAGAGCCGCTGGAGGGTCTTGGCCGGGTCGTTGCTCTGCGCCTGCTCCTCGACGGGCTCGGTGAACCGCAGCGTGCTCGCGTACTCCGGATCGATGACCGGACCGGCCGGCTCGGGCTCGCCTGTCGGCAGCGGGTCGGTCAACGGATCGAACATAGGTTGCCCGGCAGACCCGTACCTCAGTTCGTACGCGCGTCGAGCCTGTTCCGGATCTCCGGTCATCGCGGCCCGCGCCTCGGCGATCATCAGGTCGAGCTGGTCGAGCCGGTCGTAGAGCGGTCCGAGGTGGTGGTGGTGCAGCCGGGTCAGCCGGTCGAGGTCGAACCTGCTGGTCTCCAATGCGATCTGCGCCTCAGCGAGCGCCGTTTCGGCGGAGGCTACGGTTTCCTCCAGCGACGGCGCCGCCTGACCCCCCGTGGGCGGTGGTGCCGTGCCGAAGGGGTTGACTGCCGTGGCAGACGTCGCGGAGACGTCCATGGCCCCTCCTTGCTGCGTCCTTACGCGGTAAAGATATCGGCGGCCGGCGCAGGCGCCATGGGGCGAGCGGCGTCTGACACAGGATCGATATCTAAGCGGCGCGATGCTCCGGGCGGTAACCACCTGGTCACGGTCACGGCCCGGCGGCGCTGTCGGTTCAATCTGCCGGCGGGTTCATTCAATGCGAGGCCCCGGAAAGGTTGAGCCCGACCATCCCCGCCACGATCAGCGAGACGGACAGGATCTTCACCGGGGAACTGCTCTCGTCGAGGAACAACATTCCGAACAGCACTGTTCCGGCCGCCCCGATCCCGGTCCACACCGCGTACGCCGGGCCGACCTCGAGCCGGCGCAGCGCCTGGGTGAGCAGGGCGAAGGAGCCGAGCGCGAACAGAGCGAAGCCGATGGTCGGCACGATCCGGCTGAAGCCGTCGCTCAGCTTGAGGCAGACCGCGAACCCGGTCTCCAGGAGACCGGCGACGATGACGAGGAGCCAGGCCATGCTCCCAGTCTCCGGGGGCGCGCGGTGCTACACAAATACTCAAACCAGACGAACTCCTTCGTTCGGTCGGATCGGCGGCGTGTCCGGGAGAAACCGGCAGATCACATAATGCATCAGTCATAAGGGCGCGTGGGGTGGCCGAGCGGGGGCAGTTGGGTCACGCTCGTTGCGTGGGCGCCAGGTGGAGCGGCCGGAGGAAGGGTGGTGGCGGTGGCGATGTCGGTTGGCGGATCGACCCGGGGCACGCCGATGGAGCGGGCGGTGAACATCGGCCCGGTCCTCTCCGAACGGCTGAGTTCCGTCGGCGTCGATACCCTTGAGCAGCTCAAACAGCTCGGTGCGCTGCAGGCCTGGGAGCTGATCGCGGACAAGACCCCCGGCGAGGAGTGCGTGCACACCCTGCTCGCGCTGGAGGGGGCGATCCGCGCGGTGCGGTGGACTGCCATCAGCAGGCCGGAGCGCGACCGGTTGCTCACTGCGGCCGGCTTGCGCTGATCAGACACGGCGGTGATCAGCCGGCGATCATGCCGGACTGCAGCGCGGCCCAGGTCTGCGCGTTCATCGTCCCGGTGGGCGCGACGCCGACCTGTGTCTGGTAGCGCGCGACCGCCAGGAACGTCGCCTGGTCGTAGCGTCCGCTGACGTTGAGTCCGGCGTCCTCCGCGCTGTTGAGCGCCTCCTGGAGGCGTTTGACGTCGGCGGACCGCTGCCCGAGGTGCAGGTTCGGCTGCGAGCCCGCCGCGATCAGCGCGGTGAGCGTCGACCGGCCGACCGTGCCGGACGGGTCACCGGTCACCTGGGCCTTGCCCTGGAACGAGATCACCGCCTGTGCGGTCGCCTGGTCGTACTGGCTGGTGATGTCGCCGTGGTAGTAGCCGAGCTGTCGCAGCCGGGTCTGCACGTAGTGGACGTATGTGCCGGTCGAGCCGATCGACAGCGGCAGCGTCGTACTGCCAGTCGCCTGCATCGATGGTGAGGCTGAGGGACTCGCGGAGGGCGACGGGTTCGCCGATCCGACGGCGAGCGGGACGCTGCCCACGGAGGTCTGGGTCGAGACCACAGCGGAAGGTGCGCTCGACGCGGTGCTGCCCGCCCCCGCCGCGGCTCCGTTGTTGTGGCTGCCGATGTAGAGCAGGCCGAGGATCACCGCGGAAGCCGCGACGACTGCGCCGACGGTGCCCCACAGCACCGGCTTGCGCATGCCCGACTCGTCGTCGTCCCAGTTCTCGGGCGCTTCGGTGCTCGGTCCCGGCGGGTAGACGCCTCCGCCGGGATGAGAGGGGAGCACGGTCGTCTTCTCCGGCGCCGCGCCGAACGCGTCAAACTGCTGCGACCCCGGCGGCGGCATCCGGTAGTCGGCCTCGACCGGCGGGATCATCTGGGTCAAGCTGTGCGGGTTGATCTGTCCGTCCGGCTGCCGGAACAGCGATTCGAACGCGGATTCCGGCGGCTGCGCGTGGGTGGGGCGGTGTGGCGGCGTAGTCGGAAAGAGACCCTGCTGCATGCTGGTGGTCGCCGCGACCGCTTCGGCGGGGACCGCCTCGAAGGGGGTCCCGCACATCCGGCAGAACCGGCCTTCCACCGGCTCGCCGCAGGAGCTGCAGTAGCTCACCGCTCGTCACGCTCCATAGGTAGCCCGTGAATTCAATGCCCTATCCCGCCGTCCCGACTGACGGTCGGCAACTGTAGTACGCCTGTACGCGTGTCCGGTACATCTCCTACCGACCCTTTGCTCTCCTGCGACAGGACTGTCACATTGCGCGTCCGGGATGTTATCCGCCGGGTAAGTCCGGATAGTCCGAATTCTGTGGTGCGTCGGTGTGGTCCTTCGAATGTGTCACACGTGCGGCGCCACGGAGGCGGTTCATCGTAAGTTCCCGGAAGCGACTCAGACGGTGCGTTATAGAGGCGTCCGCCTCTGCTGCACGGCGCACGCTTACAGATACTGGCGCGCAGTGGCGACTGCCTGCGCCCCGTACGAAGAACCGAACAACACCGCGTGAACGAGAAGTGGATGCAGCTGATGCAGGCCCACGCGCTCGCGCCACTCCTCGTCGAGCGGATGCACCTCGTCGTAGGCCGCGATGATCGTGTCCAGGTGCGGCGGTTCGAACAGCGCCATCATCGCCAGGTCGGTCTCCCGGTGGCCGCCGTGCGCCGCCGGGTCGATCAGCCAGGCGCGGCCGCGGGTGTCCCAGTGGATATTGCCGGCCCACAGGTCCCCGTGGATCCGGGCCGGCAGCTCGGGCGGCCCGGCCAGGTCCTCGATCCGGTCGCAGACCCGCTCGATCACGGCCGCACCCTCCGCGTCGATCGAACCCCGGTCGACCGCCGAGCGCAGGTAAGGCAGCACTCTGCGCCGAGCGTAGAAACCCGGCCACTCCTCTTCTTCCGTGTTGTCCATCGGCAGCGCGCCGATGAAGCCCGGCCAGGAAGCGCCGTAAGACTGCGCTCCGCGCGCGTGCAGCGTGGCCAGCTGCCGGCCGAACTCCTCCGCGCCCTCCGGGGTCGCCCGCCCGGGCGTGACCCAGGTGGTCACCAGCAGCGAGTCGCTGACCCCGAGCACCTCGGGCACGAGCACGCCCTCCGCCTCGCGCAGCCAGCGCAGCCCGGCGGCCTCGGAGGCGAGGAACTCCGGGTCCTGCCCCCCGGTGGCCTTGACGAAGACGTTGCCGCCGTCGAGCAGCGAGACCCGATAGGTCCCCGCGCCCCCCGCGCCGGTGCCGAGCGCGGTCACCCCGGCCACGGCGCCCCCGAGCACCGCGGCCACCTGGTCGCCGATCACCCTGCCCTCGTCTCCAAAGCCAACCCGATGTGCGACAGCAGGCCCGGCATCGCGTCCTGCACCATCGCCAGGCATTCTTCGAAGCCTGCCAGAGAACCGTAGTACGGATCCGGTACGTCCAGCCGGTCGGGCCCCGCAGCCGGATCGAACTCGCGCAGCAGCCGCAACTCCGCCATACGCGGAGCGTCAGCAGCGCTGGCGGCGTTTTTCACCGGATCGGCGGAAGGCGCGGCGACGGATGGAGCGCTGACGGACGAAGCACCGGTCGCCGCGCCCCAGCCGCCGGACAACGCCGAAGCCCAGCGCCGCAGGGTCCGCAGATGCCCGTGGTCCAATGCGATCACCAGGTCCCTGCGCAGCAAGTCGGACTGCTCGAACTGGCGCGCCACGTGCCGCGACGGATAGCCGTGGCGGGCGAGCACCCGCACCGTGCGCGGATCCGCGCCGTCCCCGACGTGCCAGTCACCCGTGCCGGCGCTGTCCACCTCGACTACGTCCGACAACCCGGCCTCGGCGATACGTGCGCGCAGCACCCACTCGGCCATCGGCGAGCGGCAAATGTTGCCCGTGCAGACAAAGCAGACCCGGTACGGTTCCCGGGCCTGCCCGCCGCCGGACGAGCGTTGCAGGGCACTGCGCTCGCCGCGCCGGTGGTCCGCACCGGTACGGATGTCCGCCTGGTTGTTCACTGGCCTTGTTCTTCGGTCATGATCGTGTACCCGGACGTTGAGCTTCGACCGCTGTTTCCACTCCTACTTACGCTTCTCGTCGGGCAGTACCGCGTGCAGGATCAGTGACACCGCGGTGATGATCAGCGAGCCGAGCAGCGCGTAGCCGAAGTTCTGAACGTGGAAGCGCACCGCGAAGTGGTCGGAGATCTTCGAGGTCAGCAACAGCATGAGAGCGTTGATGACGAAGGTGAACAGCCCCAGCGTGAGCAGCAGGATCCCGAAGCTGAACAGCTTGACGATGGGCCTGATGAACGTATTCACCAGGCCGAAGATGAGCGCGACCAGCAGCACGGTCCACACTAGTTGGAAGCCCGTGCCCTGGAACGCGATGCCTGACTTGACCACGATTGAGGCCACGTACAGGCCCACCGCGTTCACCAGGATCTTGATCACGAATTTCTTCATGGCCGCATGTTCCCGCAAGTGGCGCGCTTCGGCCAAGAAGGTGTGGCAAGCTGTTGTAGAAGGGTACGGGTGGCGCTCGCAGAGCGTTGTGTATCACCCATCCGCGTCAGAGCCCGCCGCAAAAACGGGCATTTTGTGCGACACAGGATATGATCGACGCCATGACAGCAGTGGATGACCGGCTCGGCCACATGGTCAAGAGCCTTGAGCAAGAGCTCTCCGGAGCGAAGGACGCGGCACTGCGCCCGATGGGCCTGACCGTCCCGCAGTACTCGGCGCTGTTGGTGATCGCTGACACGCCGGGTATCAGCGGGGCCGAACTCGCCCGCCGGTGCCTGGTGACTCCGCAGACGATGACGACGGTTCTGGGCAACCTGACCGTCAAGGGTCTCATCGAGCGGCGCACCGTACCGGGTCAGGGCCGCGCGATGGAGACCAACATCACCGCGGCGGGCAAGAGATTGCTCGGCCGCGCCGACAAGAAGATCCTCGAGGTCGAGGAGCTGCTCAACGGGCAGCTCAGCAAGGCGGACCAGCAGTCGCTACGCAAGCTGCTGGAGAAGTGCCGCAGCGCGTTCGCCACCGTGACCGCTCAGGTCGAGGCGGAGGAGACCCCCGCCCCGGCTGCGCGTCCGGCTCGCAAGGCGACCGCGAAGAAGGCACCGGCCGCCGCCAAGAGGCCCGCCAAGAAGGCCCCCGCGAAGCGCGCTTCGACGCGCGCCAAGAAGGCCTGATCCCGCGATCCCGACAGCCGGTGTACATCACGGCCGTCACAACCGACCGCTGCGATAGTGCGGCAGCAGTCAATGCTCTGCTGTATCAGAGGTTTCAGTGCGACACTCTGGTATCAGCGGGTAGCAATAGCAACACGAGTAACGCGCGCAAGCGCTCAGAAACACCGGCCACGCCGCAGCACGCAAGGGCTGTGCGGCGAGGCGCTCGACAGCCCGCCGGGGTGCGCTAGGTCCCGGCGGGCTTAGGCGCGTTTGGCGCCGGGCATACTCCTCACGCCTCCCCGCGGCCCGAGCCCGGCCCGGCCTCCTGCTTCGAGGCGGCCGCGGTCCCGCGAACGGCCCGCAACAAGGTGTCCACCGGACACTGGCGTAGCCGCCTAACGCGATATATCGTGGATTGGGAACGGGGGCGAGAGCCCGAACGTTCTTCCGGTAGACGCCGTGACGCGCGGCGTCCTGAGGCTCTTGAAGGGGTTGGGGAAGGCAGATGCCAACCTGGCTGAAGGCTGTGCTCGCGGTCGCCGGTGTGGTGATCGCCGCCAAGATCGTCATCGCGCTGGTCACCGCGGTGTTCAGCTCGTTGTTCTTCGTCGCGCTCGCCGTCGGGGCGGTAGGCGTGCTCTGGTACGGGTACCGGCGGTTCATGAATTCGCTGCCCGCCTACCGGCGTCGGCAGATCCGCAACCGCCGCGACTACTGATCCGCACCCGGTTCGTCCGGCGACGCTCTCGCCGCCGGACGGCCGGTCGGCCTTAGGAAGCAATCGCTCCGCCCTCGCCTTGCGCTGCGTGCTGCCCGCGCTAGGGTGACCGGGACAACTCAAGACCGCGGGAGCTCGGAACCGACCGGGCTGAGAGGGCGACTGGCCAGGCCGCAGGCCGAGACAAGCCGTTGTCGCCGACCGCAAGAACCTGTCCGGGTAATGCCGGCGTAGGGAGAGTGGGGCGACCGTGTCCGCGATACGCAAGACCTATCTGAGCACTGCAAAGTCCGCTTCCGGCGATTGCGCCGGCGCGATCCGCGTCCCGATGCGTGAGGTCGTTCTGTCGACCGGTGACAGCGTCGTGCTGTACGACACCTCGGGCCCTTACACCGATCCCGATGTGAAGACCGACGTACGAGCCGGGCTGCCCAAGCTGCGGGAGGCATGGATCGCCGACCGGGCCCAGGGCTCGCAGCCTCCGCGAACGCAGCTGGCTTACGCGCGCCGCGGCGAGGTGACCGCCGAGATGGAGTTCATCGCACTGCGCGAAGGCGTCCCGGTCGAGAAGGTGCGTGACGAGGTGGCCGCCGGCCGCGCGGTCATCCCGGCCAACCTCCGGCACCCGGAGATCGAGCCGATGGTGATCGGAGAGGCCTTCCTGGTGAAGGTCAACGCCAACATCGGCAACTCCGCGGTGACCTCCTCGATCGAGCAGGAGGTGGAGAAGATGGTGTGGGCGACCCGCTGGGGCGCGGACACCATCATGGACCTGTCCACCGGGCGCGACATCCACCAGACCCGCGAGTGGATCCTGCGCAACTCGCCGGTGCCGGTCGGCACGGTGCCGATCTATCAGGCGCTGGAGAAGGTCGGCGGCAAGGCCGAGGAGCTGTCCTGGGAGGTCTACCGGGACACCGTCATCGAGCAGTGCGAACAGGGCGTCGACTACATGACCGTGCACGCCGGCGTCCGGCGCGACTACGTGCCGCTGACCGCGCGCCGCAAGACCGGCATCGTCTCGCGCGGCGGCTCCATCCTCGCCGCCTGGATGATCGCGCACGGCCGGGAGAACTTCCTCTACGACCACTTCGCCGAGCTGTCCGAGATCCTGCGCGAGTACGACGTCACCTACTCCCTCGGCGACGGCCTGCGCCCCGGCTCCATCTACGACGCCAACGACGAGGCACAGCTGGCCGAGCTCAAGACCCTCGGCGAGCTGGGCCGGATCGCCCGCGAACACGACGTGCAGGTGATGATCGAAGGACCCGGACACGTGCCGATGCACAAGATCCGGGAGAACGTGGAGCTGCAGAAGGAGCTGTGCGATGACGCGCCCTTCTACACCCTCGGCCCGCTGACCACCGACATCGCCCCCGGGTACGACCACATCACCTCCGCGATCGGCGCGGCGATGATCGGTTGGTACGGCACCGCGATGCTCGGCTACGTCACCCCGAAAGAGCACCTCGGCCTGCCGGACCTGGAAGACGTCAAGCAGGGCATGATCGCCTACAAGATCGCCGCGCACGCCGCCGACCTGGCCAAGGGCCACCCGGGCGCACAGGCCTGGGACGACGCGCTTTCCGACGCCCGCTTCGAGTTCCGCTGGGAGGACCAGTTCAACCTGGCCCTCGACCCGACCACGGCCCGCTCCTTCCACGACGAGACGCTGCCGGCCGAACCCGCCAAGCAGGCGCACTTCTGCTCCATGTGCGGCCCGCACTTCTGCTCGATGCGCATCACCCACCAGATTCGTAGCGCGGCGGCCGCACCGGTCGGGTAAGACTGGTGAGGTGTATGAAGACGCGAACGCGGAGCGGCGGCGGCTGAAGGCGGCGGACGACGGGGTAGAGCCCTGGCGTGAGTGGGGCCCTTACCTGTCGGAGCGCGCGTGGGGCACCGTGCGGGAGGACTACAGCGCCGACGGCGACGCCTGGCGCTACTTCCCGTTCGAGCACGCGCGCTCCCGCGCCTACCGGTGGAGCGAGGACGGCCTGGCCGGGCTGTGCAACCTCAACCAGGACTGGTGCTTCGCGCTGGCCTTCTGGAACGGGCGCGACCCGATCCTCAAGGAGCGGGCCTTCGGCCTGGGCAACGCCCAGGGGAACCACGGCGAGGACGCCAAGGACTACTGGTGGTACGAGGACGCGACGCCGACCGGGTCGTGGCTGCGCTGGCGCTACCACTACCCGCAGGCCGAGTTCCCGTATCAACAGCTGCGTGAGCAGAACGCGGCGCGCGGTAAGGATGACCCGGAGTACGAGCTCGTCGACACCGGGATCTTCGCCGACGACCGCTACTTCGTCATCACCGCCGACTACGCGAAGGCGGCGCCGGATGCGTATGCCATCCGCATCGCTGTGGAGAACGCCGGGCCCGACCCCGCGACGCTGCACGTGCTACCGCACCTGTGGTTCCGGGACATGTGGTCCTGGGGCCGTGCGCCGGACATCGAGGACGCCGTTGACACATCAGGGCTGATGATCGTCGGCGAGCCCGGCAGGCTGACCGCGAAACACCCGCACCTCGACGGCGCCCTCGTGCTGTCCGACGCCTCCGGTCAGACGCCCCCGGCGCTGCTCTGCGACAACGAGACGAACGCGCAACTGCTGTTCGGTGCGCAGAATCGGACGCAGTACCCGAAGGACGGCATCGGGGATCACGTCGTCGGCGGTGCCGACACCGTCAGTCCGGAGCGCACCGGCACCAAGGGCGCGTTGCACTATGTGCTGGATCTGGCGCCAGGTGAACGGCGCGAGATCAACCTCTGGCTGGCCGCAGCTGGCACCGCTGCGCGCGACCACAGCTCGACGCTGGCAGATCGCGAGCGCGAGGCCGACGAGTTCTACGCGGGTCTCACGCCGGACGACACCACCCCGGACGACGCCCGAATCATGCGCCAGGCCTTCAGCGGTCTGATCTGGTCCAAGCAGTTCTACCACTACGACGTGCACCGCTGGATCCACGGCGATCCGGCCCAGCCGCTCCCGCCCGACCACCGCGGCCACGACCGCAACGCCGGCTGGGACCACTTCTGGGCCCGCGACGTACTGCTGATGCCTGATCCCTGGGAGTACCCCTGGTTCGCCTCCTGGGACCTGGCCTTCCACTGCGCCGTGATGGCCGAGGTCGATCCCGGCTGTGCGAAGGAGCAGCTCTACACCTACCTCTCGCAGCGCTATCAGCACCCGAACGGCCTGTTCCCGGCCTACGAGTGGGACTTCGACGACATGAACCCGCCGGTCTTGGCCTGGGCCGCGATGCGGGTACACCGGGCGGTCGGCGGCGACCGCGACTTCCTCAAGGCCTGCTTCCACAAGCTGCTGCTGAACTTCACCTTCTGGGTCAACCGCAAGGACGAGGGCGAGGACAACATCTTCGAGGGCGGATTCCTCGGCCTCGACAACATCGGGGTCTTCGATCGCTCCCGGCTGCCGGTCGGCGGGGTATTGTAGCAGTCCGACGGCACCGGCTGGATGGCCTCCTACTGCCTCTACATGCTCGCGATCTCCATCGAACTGGCAGCACAGGAGCCCATCTACGAGGAGATGGCCTGCAAGTTCGCCGAGCACTACGCCTACATCGCCAAGGCGATCAACGACTGCGGGCTCTGGGACGAGCAGGACGGCTACTACTACGACCGGCTGCGCCGGGACGGCGACGAACCGGTGGTCATGCGGGTGCGCTCGATGGTCGGCGCGGTGCCGCTGCTCGCCGCGATCGCCGTGGACGCCGACACCCTCAAGCGGCTGCCCCGCTTCACCGCGCACCTGGCGGAGTTCACCACCCGCCGCCCCGAGTACGCCCGCGCGGTGACTCGGCCGCATGCCGCCGGCGGCATCGTCTTCTCACTCGCCGACGACGTGCAGGCGGCCCGCATGTTGCAGCGGCTCAGCGACCCGGAGGAGTTCTTCTCCCCGCACGGCCTGCGCTCGCTTTCGCGCTACCACCTGGAGCACCCGTTCTCCGTCGACCTCGACGGCTACACCGCGAGCGTCGACTACGAGCCCGGAGAATCCCGCTCCGGCATGTTCGGCGGCAACTCCAACTGGCGCGGCCCGGTCTGGCTGCCGCTCAACTACCTGGTGTACGAGGCGATCTGCCGGGTCGGCCCGGCCCTCGCGGTGGCCCGGCACCCGGTGCCCGACGTGCCGGACGTGGACCGGGCCGGGTTCGCGGAGGAGCTGCGGCAGCGGCTGATCGGGATCTTCCGGCTCGGCCCCGAGAGCACCCGTCCGGTACTCGGCCCGGCCGGCGCCGACGCCCCGCAAGCGGATACGGCGTCGCCTGAATCAGCTCTCTTGCAGTCCGACCCGCGCTGGCGGGACCGCCCGTGGTTCTTCGAATACTTCCACGGGGACACCGGAAAGGGCCTCGGCGCTTCGCATCAGACGGGGTGGACCGCCTTGATCGCTTCACTCATTCGTAACCCGCCGTCTGGTTTTCCTACCCGCTGACCTGGGCATGTTCCCGAAGACAGGGTGGGCAAGAGGCGCACTGGAGTGAAAGCAGCGCTCGAAGGCGCTCTCCCGTGGCCCGCGTTCCGCGTCTTGCACAAGGAGACGCCAGGATCATGTTCAAGGCTGCATTTTGACGACCAAGGCCGCGTTCTCGAACAACGACAGGCAGGACCGCATCGACGGCCGGGGGCACACCGTCAGGGAACTGTTCACCGGACGCAGGTACGGGCTCGAACACTACCAGCGCGAATACGACTGGAGCCGCACGCACGTCGGCGATCTCCTACAGGACCTGTCCGGCCGCTTCCTGGAGCAGTGGCGTGCCGACCACGATCGGGAGGACGTCGCCGGATACCGGCCCTACTTCCTCGGTCCCTTCGTCACCTATCCCGCCCCGGGTGTGTCATACCTCGTCGACGGTCAGCAGCGTTTCACGACCCTGCTTCTGCTGCTGATCCACCTGCGGCATCGGCTCACCGACTTCGAGGACCACGCCGGCGCGGCCGTGCTGGACAACATGATCTGCACGGTGCAGTACGGCGTGCCGACGTTCACCGTGCACGTGGACGAACGCGAGCCCGCGCTGCGTGCGCTGCGGGCCGGACGCGACTTCCCCGTCACCGAGCTGACCCCGCTCGCGGTGCGCACCATGTGCCAGCGCTACCGGGAACTGGTCGAGGACTTCCCGGCCGCGCTGCGCGGCGAGGCGCTGCCCTTCTTCGTGGACTGGCTCCTGGAGCGGGTGTTCCTGGTCGAGATCACCGCGCGCAACCGGGACCACGGCTGGGAGATCTTCGAGTCGATGAACGACCGGGGCGCCCGGCTGACCCCGCTCGACCTGCTCAAGTCCTTCCTGCTCTCGCGCGCGGACAAGGATCACAGCGCCCTGAACGCCATCTGGCGGCGCACCATGTCGCAGCTCGCGGTCACCGACGACCAGGCCCCCGGCGACTTCGTCAAGACCGTGCTGCTGGCCAGGTACGCGCCCGCGGAGCCGGCCACCGCGGAGCGGATCTCCACCGCGTTCCACGAGTGGGTGCGGCAGAACACCGACGCGGTCGGCCTGGTGCGCCCGCGCGACTACCGCGTGTTCATCCGGGACACCATCAGGCCCCTGGCGGACCGCTACCGGGCGCTGGTCGAGGCCTGCGCCGCGCCGGCCAAGGGGCTAGAGCCGGTGTTCTACAACGCGGCCAACGGTTTCACCCATCAGCTCACGCTGATCATGGCGGCGATCGGTCCGAACGACTCGGACACCGTGTTCCGGGAGAAGGCCCGCCTCGTCGCCGCGTTCTGCGATCTGCTGCTGGCCCGCCGGATGGCCAACTACGCCGGGTTGCAATCCGGAGACCTGGCCCGGCAGATCGGCGCGCTGGTCGAGCCGCTGCGCGCGGCGCAGAGCCTCGAGTCGGTGCGCGCGCTGCTGGCCGCCGAGGTGTCCGGGCTCGAACACGACTTCGCCGGCCTGGAGACCTTCGGGCTGCGCTCGGACAACCGCAAGCAGGTGCGTTACCTGCTCGCGCGGATGACGCACTGGGTGGAAACCCAGTGCGGGCAGCCGGATCTGATCGTGGACTACCTCGGCTTCGGACCGTCCGGCCGGCCGTACGAGATCGAACACATCTGGGCCGACCACTTCGGCCCTTATGCCGAGGAGGTGGGCACGCCGGAGCGGTTCCGCGTCGTGCGCAACCGATTCGGAGCGCTGTTGTTGCTGCCCAAGGAGATCAACGCGGCGTTCCGGGACGACCCGTACTCGCTCAAAGCAGAGCACTACCGCGCGCAGAATCTGCTGGCCCGCTCGCTGCATCCGCTGTGCTACGAACGCAATCCGTCCTTCCGCAGGTTCGTGGTGCGCAACGGCCTGGCCGACCACTTCCGCGCGTACCCGCACACCTTCGGGATCACCTCGATCACCGAACGCCAGCGGCTGTACCGGGCGCTGTGCGAGCGGATCTGGGACCCGGAGCGGCTCGGCCTCACCCCGGCCGCGCCGACCGCCTCCGCCGTCGAGGTGCAACCCGCCTGAACCAAGGCTTGAAGCCGTGACGAACGGGGTATCAGCGGATTCCTGATATCGGGGTTGGCTTCGATATCAGGGAAGCTCTTTGGGTACGGAGGGAAGGCCGCACACCAGGCACGGGCCGCCGAGGAAGAGGCCTGTGTCGAGGTTGACCGCGTAGCCCCCCGCGTACACCAAGGGTCCGGTTACCGCGTGCGGCTCGATCCCGAGCAGCAGCGGGATCGGGGAATGGCCGTGGACGAGCTGCCTGCCGCCGAAGGTGCGCAGGAACTCGCGGGCAGCTATCCCGTCGTCGGAGGCGAAGGCGAAACGCTTGGTCATCAGGTGCGTGAGACGGTCGATCTCCTCGACGTCCACCGGGTCGCTGAGCAGGGCCGCGATGCTCTCGTTCACCGCCTCGACGGATTCACCGAACTCGAGGTACCCGACCGTGTCCGCGTGCACGAGCAGGTGCCCGTCGGCGGTCAGGGCCATGGCCGGCAGCTTGGCGATCCACTCCAAGTGCGCATCGGTCAGCCGACTGGAGTCGGCGTCCTGGCCGCCGTTGCCGAACCAGCGCTCGCGGAACAGCGCGTGCACGTCGTCGTCGCCGGACTGCATCAGCCGCAGCCTGCGGCCTTCGGGCAGATGCGCGGCGAGCAGCATCAGCTCGTGGTTGCCGAGCAGGCAGCCCACCTCGCCGCCGTGGTCGGCCGCCTGCGCCTGCAACGACATGACCAGATCGAGCACGCCGATGCCGTCCGGGCCGCGGTCGGTGAGGTCGCCGAGGAACCAAAGCCGGGCGTCTTCACCGATCCAGCGTTCCCGCTCGTCGATGAATCCGGCGCGGTACAGCGCCTCACGCAGCGGAGCCACGCAGCCGTGCACGTCGCCCACTGCGGCCACCGAATCGGACAGGTCAACCATGAGATGTGAGGGTAGTGGGAGAAAGCGGTCTTCCGGTATCCCTGCCGCGTGTGTCCGTATGCCGCTAACGTGCTGAGAAGGGTTTCGACGGTCGCCGCGGGGACACGCGAGGCGGCGTCGACTACCCGTGGTATCTAGGAGGTTGCCGATGGCCACGATCGGCCGGGCGGCACGTCGGGACGGTCCACCGCGCGCTGGTCAGAGCTTGCAAGCGGCTTATTCGCAGCGCTATGACGCCTGGATCGCGACGCGCCGGCGCTCTGCGGCGCTGTCGGCGCTGTGGTGGGGCCCGTTGATCGTGGCCGTCTCCATCATCGCCGGCTACTCGACCCACTTTCCGCTGTTCGGCGTGCTCTACTTCGTGCTGGGCACCGCGGCGGTGCTCGACGTGCTGTTCCGCAAGCCGGACGCGCTGGTGCGGGTACGGGCGCGGGCCGCGGCCGAGTCGGAGACCGGCAAGGTGCTGCGCGCCGTGGAGATCCGGGGCCGCGCGACGGTGCTGCACGACCGGATGCTCACCGGGTTCGGCGAACCGTTCGAGATCGAGCACCTCGTGCTCTCGCCGCGCGGCGCCTTCCTCATCGACTCGAAGCAGTGGCACGACCACGACGTGCGGATGTTCGGCGCGGTGATGTACGTGAACCACGTCGACCAGGCGCCGATGTTCAAGCGGCTGGTCGAGCAGGCGCGGGCGCTGGGCGAGGCGTTGACCGAGGCGGCCGCGCTCGACGAGGAGGTCGGCATCGTCACGGTGCAGCCGCTGCTGGCCGTGCACATGGAGAAGCTGCAGGGCACGCCGCGCAACATGCTCGGCGTCACGGTGCTCACCCCGGAGCAGTTGGCCTCGACGCTGCGCAGTCCGGACGTACGCTGGTCCGCCCAGGCGGTGGACAGCCTGATCATCGCGGCCAACCGGCTGCTGGTGAGCAAGCAGTCGACCGGCGCGGCGTGACGTCAGCCCTCGGTCCGCCAGCGCTCCTCGATCCGGCCGAACTTCCATACCGCCAGCGCGACGACCCAGGTGGCGATGAAGAGGCCGACGATGACGAAGCCGACGGTGTTCAGATTCAGCCCGGCGATCCAGGACCAGAACGCCCCGGTGTAGTTGAGCTGCTGGGCGAGCAGGCTGAGCAGCTCCACGGTGCC
>NZ_DASRGV010000016.1:0-12171 GCF_035650855.1 Actinocrinis sp.
GTTCCGGACCGGGGACGTGGCGGTGATCGAACCGGACGGCACGCATCGCATCGTCGGGCGCGCATCCACCGACCTGATCAAGTCCGGCGGTTACCGCATTGGCGCGGGAGAGGTGGAGAACGCGCTCCTCGCGCATCCAGCTGTGCGTGAGGCCGCCGTCATCGGTGCGCCGGATGAGGATCTCGGCCAGCGCATCATCGCGTTCGTCGTCGCGGACGGCGTAACGGAGACAGAGTTGATCGACTTCGTCGCGAGCAGCCTGTCTGTGCACAAGCGGCCGCGCTCCGTGAGCTTCGTCAACGCGCTGCCGCGAAACGCAATGGGCAAAGTACGCAAGGATCAGCTTCGGCACTGATCCGCCAGACTTGGGCAAACTGATTGCGCCACCCAGATCCAGCGGTTTGAATGCCCGTGATGACTGATCTGATCACGCGGCGTCTCGTCCTCCACCGGTTGACGGTTCCGGAGGCGGCACGCATCGTCGGCGGGATCGCCGGTCCCGGGGACGTATGGGCGGACGGCTTCCCCGGCGAAGGCGACCGTGACGCTGCGCGAATGGCTGTGAAGGCGGCCAAGGCCCGCGCAGAGGCGCACGCTTTGGTGCACCGGCACAGCTCGGGTTACCTCGGATCGGAATTCGCCGTGGCCGCGGGCTACGGCTTCCGGCTCATCAACGGCAGCGCGCCGTCCTGCTCATGCCCTGACCAGGGCTCGGCGGCGCTCGACGTCGGGCCGTTCACCTGTTACCGCATCGACTGCCGCGCAGACAACACCGCCATTGGCACCATCGGCTTCCACGGTCCGCCGGACATGCGGCATCAGGTCACCATCGGCTATGGCCTCGTACCGCACAGCTGGGGCCTCGGATACGCGACCGAAGCGGTACACGAGCTCATCGAGTTCTGCCGCGCGCATCCTGACGTGCGCAGCATCGCCGCCGACACCGATCACGACAACATCGCCTCGCAGCGGGTGCTGATGAAGTCCGGCTTCAGCGTCGTGAGCCGGGACCGCGACCTGATCTACTACGAACTCGGACTCGGCAAGTAGCAGGCACGAGGCGGCCAGCAGGCGCGCGGCGGCCGCCGAGGCGCGCGCACTAGGCAGCCACGCGCTTTGCGGCCGCGCGCTTCGCAGCATTCAGCGGGGTACCAATCAGACTGTGCGCGGCCATCGCGTAGTACTGCCGCAGCTCGGCGTCGATCGCCGTCCACTCCGCGTCGTCTACCTCGACCGCGGCTGGTAGCTGCGGCCTGGCCGCGAGCAGTCTGCGGCGTAGGTAGTTGGCCGGATGCGTCGCATCGATCCGAGTACCGCGCTGCTCGTCGAGCAGCAGCCGGCGCCGCAATTCGTGATCCGGGATCGAATCGATGTAATCGCGCAGCCGCGGCCACGGATCCTCTTTGAAGCGCTCGGACTTCAATCGGCGCAGGAAGTAGTCGACGGACTCCGCGAGTGCCAGCCGCTCCGCAAGGGAGGTCGCCGCCGCCGACGAGCCCAGTCGCGCGCCGAGCTCGTCGGCCAGGTGCTCGGCGCGCTGTCCGCAGCGCAGATCAAGGCGGGTGAGCCAGAAGTAGCACCCGAGCGCCACGAGGAAGATCGGGCCGCACACCAGGAAGATGAACAGCGGCGTCAGCAAGCTCGCGAGCGCTTGGATGAAGTCGCTGCGCTCTCGCCGCCTGCGCGTGAAACGCTCGAAGCCGGACTCGCGTGGATTGAACATCTTGACCCACTCGACCAACGAACGGCGAGCCATCATGGCCCAAAGCCCGTGCGTTACGTCCCGGTTGACCTGGTGGCCCATCTCATGGCCTAACAACGCGACGCGTTGTGGCCCCGTGAGAATCGACCACAGCGGTACGCCGAGGGTGAGCAGCTTCTTGCGTCGCAACCCGATGTCCCGCGTCGAGGCGTTGAAACGGGCGTCTACGAGAACATAGTCGGGGGCCGGTGCCTTCAGCTGCGCGGCGCAGCGATCGAGGAGCCCGAACAGCGCCGGCGCTCTATCACGCGTCAGGCATGACTCGTCCAGACCGCGGGGCTTGCGCAGCACTCCCCACACCTGCGGCCGCACGGCGAGCGCCAGCAAGAGGCCGAAGATCCCGAGCGGCCAGCCCCACCAGTACTTCCCTGACCACGTCTTGATCGCGAGGATCGAGCCGACCACCAACGCCACGGTGGCCAGATGCACAAGGGTCGCGGCGATGGTCACCGCGACGCCGGTCGCAGACGTCGGCCGCAGGTCCTCTGCGGTAGTCAGTTCCTCACACAGCTGCTCGGCGCGAGCCCGCGCCCGTTCCCGGCGCCGTGCGACCCGTGGTTTCGGCGGCTTCTCAGGCGCCGTGTCGGCGTTGAAGCCGCAGCCCTCACACCACTGCACGAATCTGGTGTCGAATTCGCCGGTCCAGCCGCAGTTCGGACACCCGAACGCCACCAGCGTCGGCGTGCCTGTCAGCGCGCCGGTCCCCTCCTGGCCCATGGTCACGGCCGAATCTTGCTGCCTCGGCCGCTTCTCAGCAACGGGTTTACGCGATCGTTATACGTTTTCTGTCATGCCGGCTCTGTCAAACCAGGCCGAGCAGGGCCTCAAGCGCGATCGCGACGCCGTCCTCATCGTTCGATGCGGTAACTCGGTCAACGACTGCCAACACGTCGGCGTGCGCGTTGGCGACCGCGTATGCGGTACCGGCCCAAGTCAGCATCGGCAGATCGTTCGGCATGTCACCGAACGCGACGACGTCCTGTGCGCCGATGCCGAGGCGCACACACAGCCAGGCGAGCGTGCCCGCCTTGGTCGCGCCGCGCGGAGCGATCTCCACCAGGCCGCGGCCGCCAGACTGCGAGGCCTCGGCGCGGTCTCCCAGTACGGCGCGCGCGGCGGCGACCATGTCGTCCGCGTTCGCGGTCTCGTCGCGCGCGAGCACCTTGATGTACCGCCCGCCGACGGGCCTCGCCAGGGCCAGATCCTCGGTGAGGATGGCGCTGTCCCCGGAAATCAGGCCAGGCCGGAACGCAGGCTCGCAGAACACCTGGCCGCCGGTCTCCAGCGCGAATCCGGTCAGCGGCGCCAGCACCGGCCGCAGGTCGGCCACGATTTCAAGTGCCTGCTCGACCTGGAACGCATGAACGAGATCCGCCACTCCGGTCGCCACATCGAGCACCGCCGCGCCGTTCGCGCAGATCGCCGTGGTCACGCTGCCGAGCTGCCGAGCCAGCTGCACGACTGTGCGGTGCGGCCGCGCGGTGACCAGCGCCACCTCGATTCCGGCCGCCGAGCAGGCCTTGAGCGCCGCCTTGGTCCGTTCCGACACGCTGCGGTCGGAGCGCAGCAGCGTGCCGTCGAGGTCGGTCGCGATCAGCTTGGGAAGGGCCGGCCCGGATCTTGTGGTCACCTTTGGATTCTGTCAGGCGTGCAACGTCGACCGGCCGGGCGGTCCCGCGATCTACCTGTGCGCCCGCCGATCAGACGACGTTGACTGTGATCTGATGGTAGCCAGTTGCACCATCGGGCACGACGTCCTGGACTGTGGACGTCTGCACGGTGCCAGTCCCATCCGTCGCACGGACCGCGACCGTGTGCTTGCCGCGCGGCGCGTTCTGCCACGTGTACGACCACTGACGCCACGTGTCAGGAGTGTCCGACGCCGCGAGCGTCGCCTCTGCCCACGGCTGACCGTCGATCTGCACTTCTACCGCCGCGACACCGCGGTGCGTCGCCCAAGCGACCCCGGCGAGCGTGACCGTCCCGGCCGATACAGAGGCGCCTGAAGCCGGCACGTCGATGCGCGATGCGGTCTTCACCGGCGCCTGCTGCGCCCAACCGCGAGCCACCCAATATCCGGCATTGGACGCGAATGTGGTCAGCTCCAGATCGACGACCCACTTGGTCGCCGAGACGTACCCATACAGGCCGGGCACGAGCATCCGGCACGGGAAACCGTGCTCAATCGGGAGCGCCACGCCGTTCATCGCCACCGCGAGCATCGACTCACGGCCGTCAAGCACTGCGTTAACCGGCGTGCCGATCGTCATCCCGTCGCTCGACGTGGACAGGATCTGATCAGCTCCTGACTTCACGCCCGCCTGCCGCAGCAGCGGCGCGAGCGGCGCACCGACCCAGCGCGCGTTACCGCAGTAACCGCCGCCGACCGGGTTCGAGACACAAGTCAGCGTGAGGTCGTGCTCTTCCAGCGGCATCTTCAGCAGTTGCTCGAAGGAGATCTCCAACGGCCTGGCCACCATGCCGTGGATACGCAGCATCCACTTCGAAGGGTCGAGCTGCGGTACGGACAAGGCCGTATCGACGCGGTAGAAGTCTGTGTTCGGGGTGAAGAAGGGGCCGAGACCCGAGACGTTCGGGTGCGCCGCCGTCGGCACCGCGGCCAGCGGCTGCACCGGAGCCGGGATCTTCACCGCCGCACGCGCAGGCGCCGCGTTGTACCGCGAGTCGATCCAGCTCTTCGCGCCGAAGCCGCCCACAGCCGCACCGGCTGCGGTACCGAGCAGCGCACCGAGGAACCGGCGCCGCTCGGTCGGCCCGGCATACTCCGCGTCGTTTTCGGCAGCCAGCCGGTTCAGCCAGCGCAGCACCGCCACCGCCGCGCCGCCCGCGAACAGCGAGGGAAAGAGCGAGCCGGCGTTCGCGTTCGGCCGGGTCGCCGCCGCGATGATCCCGACCACGCCGAATCCGGCCGCGATGAAGCTCGCGAAGGTCAGATGCCTGCGCGCGAGCACACCCGCCGCCGCGGACACCAGCGCGAGGATCACGTACACGCCGGTGAGCAGCGCGGTCTTGTCGTGCGTGCCGAATTCGCGGATCGCGAACTCCTTGACCGCGGTCGGGGCCAAGTCGATCGCCCACTCGCCGACCGCCACGGCCGGCGCGCTGGCTGCTCCCGCGAACACGGCGACCAGCTCGCCGACCGCCAGCGCGGCCCCGCCGGCCAGCAGGCCGCTGAGCGCGCCGACCGCGATCCCGCGGAGCCCCATCGGCTCCGGCTCCTCCGTGCGGTCGCCCACCACCACCGCGTCGTCCATGTCCCTGCGCGCCTCGCTCGCCTTCACAGCACTCCGCCGGCATGCCGCCGGTACGCTTCCATCCTCTCCCACGGTCCGCGCCGATCCAGGGGTTCATTCATTACGGTCCGCGGATGATCGGGCGGCCGCCTGGTGCGTCGCGCGGGGCCGGCAGCCGGTTCCGGCCCAGACAAACGGGGCCGACTCGGCGCCGACTGGGCACCGGAGCGGCATCAACCCACGCGCGCGGCAGGAAGCTGCCACGCTTCGTTTTCGCTTCCCCGCGCGATTGTCGGAGGCCGCGGCTACGGTGGGCGATATGACCGATACCTTGCTGCTCGCCGGCACCCGAAAGGGCCTGCTGCTCGCGCGCCGGCGAGGCGGTTCCTGGGAGACCGAACCGCTCGCCCTGCCGATGACGGCCGTCTACGCGGTCGGGATCGACACCCGCCGCCCCACCCCGCGCCTGTTCGCCTCGGCGACCAGCGAGCACTGGGGCCCGACCATCCTGCACTCGGACGATCTCGGCCGCAGTTGGAGCGAACCGGACCACGCCCCGGTCGCCTTCCCCAAGGACCTCGACGTAGCCCTCGGCCGGGTCTGGCAGATCCAGCCGGGACCCGCCAACGAGCCCGACGTCGTATACGCGGGCACCGAGCCCGCCGCGCTGTTTCGCTCCGAGGACGGCGGCGTCAACTTCGAACTGGTCCGCCCGCTGTGGGAGCACCCGCACCGGCCGCAGTGGGGAGCCGGCTTCGGCGGCCAGGCCATCCACACCGTCATCCCGCACCCGGTCGATCCGCAGCGGGTACTGATCGCGCTGTCTTCAGGCGGCGTCTACCGGACCTACGACGGAGGGAAGAGCTGGGCGGCGGCGAACGCCGGGGTCAAGGCGACTTTCCTGCCCGAGGAGCAGCGCTACCCTGAGTTCGGCCAGTGCGTCCACAAGGTCGCCCAGGACGCCGAGGACCCGGAGCGGCTCTACCTCCAGAACCACAACGGCGTCTACCGCAGCGACGACTGGGGCGGCAAGTGGGTCTCGATCGCCGAGGGGCTGCCCGGGGAGTTCGGCTTCGCGATCGTGGCCGATCCGAACCGCGGCGGGCACGCGTACGTCTTCCCGCTGGTCTCCGACTACTCGCGGTTCACCCCGGAATTCCGCTGCCGGGTCTACGGCACCACCGACGCCGGCGAGACCTGGGCCGAGGTCGGCGCCGGTCTCCCGGAGAGCGACTTCTACTCCCTGGTGCTGCGCGACGCCTTCAGCTGCGACGCCGCCGAGCCGCTCGGCCTGTACCTGGGAACCCGCTCCGGCGAGCTGTACGCGGGCGGCGCCGGAGGCTGGGAGCGAGTCGCGGCCAACCTGCCGGACGTCCTGTCCGTGCGTGCGACGGCGCTGGCGTGACGCGAAGCGAAGCGAAGCAGTGAGCGGTGAAGGGCTGAGTTCATGACTGTCACCCTGCAACTGCCCGGGGCGCTGGCCGGCTACGCGGGCGGCCGCCGCGAGGTCAAGGTGGAGGTCGACGCGGAGGCCGCAGCGCCCGACCGGCTGGCCGACCGCCCCAGCTCGACCGTGGCCGGCGTCCTCGACCGGCTCGCCGCGGATCTGCCCGCCCTCGAGCGGCGGATCCGCGACGAGAACGCGGTGATCCGCCGCCACGTCAACGTGTACGTGGACGGCGCGGACATCCGAACCCTGTCGGGCGCCGAGACCCCGGTGCCCGACGGGGCGGTGATCGACATCATCGCCGCGGTGAGCGGCGGCTGACGGCGCCGGGCCCGACGACCGGGCCGGTCAGGCGCCGACGAGCCGGCTGGTCAAGTGCTGGCCGGTTCGTGTCGCCCCGGCACCTCGCGCTGGGGCACGCGCCGGGCCCGGCGACCCGCTGCTCAAGCACCGGCCGGTTCGTGCCGGCCGGGCATCTCACGCCGCGGTAGGTACGTGCTGACCGCGCCGTCGGCCACCCGACGCAGCTTCTCCGGGTTGACCACGGCGTACGCCTCGACGATCCGGCCGTCCGCGATCTCGAAGGCCATGACGCCCATCGCCGCCCCGGTCTTGTCGACGAGCACCAGGCCGGGCGCGCCGTTGACCTCCGCCTCGCGCATCTCCAGCCCGGACTCCGGATCGAGCCACCGGGTGATGCCGCTGACCAGCCGCGCCACCCGGTCGGCGGTAAGCACCGGCTGTGCGCCCGCGCGCACGATGCCGCCGCCGTCCGAGTGCCAGACGACGTCCGGGTCCAGCACGGCCATCAACCCGGAGATGTCGCCGGTGAGCGAGGCCGCCGCGAAGGCCGCGACGACCTTCCGGTGCTCGGGCCGGTCGAGCCGGCGCCACGGGCGGTCCAGCGGGCCCGAGCCGGCCGCGGTGTCCGCCTCCGCGACCTGCTCGTCCTCCGCCCAGGCCTCCGGCTCCGCCCAAGTCATGCTCGCGCCGCTGGTCCCCTCGCGCACTCGGCGCCGCGCCCGCGAGGCCAGCTGCCGCACCGATTCCGGCGTGCGGCCCAGCGCCTCGGCGATCTCGCCGAACCCGACCGCGAACACGTCGTGCAGCACGAACGCCACACGCTCGGCCGGGCTTAGCTGCTCCATGACGGCGAGCATCGCGTAGGAGACGGACTCGCCGAGCGAGGCCGCGTCCTCCGGGCCCGGCTGGCGGTCCACGGCCGAGATCGACGGCTCGGGCAGCCACTCGCCGAAGTACGCCTCGCGCCGCGCCCGCGCCGATCCGAGCTGGTCGTAGCAGATCCGGGTGACGACCGTGGTCAGGAACGCGCGCGGCTCCCGCACCGCGGACCGGTCCGTGCCCTGCCAGCGCAGCCAGGCGTCCTGGACCGCGTCCTCGGCGTCCGCCAGCGATCCGAGCAGCCGATACGCGACGGCGGAGAGATACCGGCGGTGCTGTTCGAAGTCCGTGCCTTCGTCAATCGTCTGTTCCCCGGTCACCACCACACGGTATCCGAGGGCCGTTGCCGCGGGGCGGTCGGCCGGGCCGAAAGAGCATGTGATGGCCAGACCCGGGCCCGCCGACGGTAGCCTTGATCGCGTGTTGCGCGAAGTGACGGCTACCCGGTACGTGACCCCGCTGCGGGAGGGCGGGTCGCTGCCGGCCATCGTCGAGGCCGACGATCTCGGCATGTACGTGGTCAAGTTCCGCGGCGCCGGACAGGGACGCAAGGCCCTGATCGCGGAGATCGTCGCCGGTGAGCTCGGCCGCGCCCTCGGCCTGCCGGTGCCGGAACTGGTCACCGTGCAGCTCGATGAGGCCATCGCGAAGGGGGAGCCGGACCAGGAGATCCAGGAGCTGCTGCTGGCCAGCGTCGGGCGCAACCTGGGCCTTGACTACCTGCCCGGCTCACTGGGCTTCGACCCGCTGGCCTTCCCGGTCGAGCCGGAGCCGGCCGGACGCGTCCTCTGGTTCGACGCCCTGATCGGCAACGTCGACCGCTCCTGGCGCAACCCGAATCTGCTGCGCTGGCACGGCAGGCTCTACCTGATCGACCACGGCGCCGCGCTGATCTTCCAGCACAACTGGCCCGCGGCCGCGGCTTCGGCGCGCCGCGCCACCAAGCTCGCCGACCACGTACTGATGCCGTTTCACCCGGACCTGGCCGCGGCCGACGCCGAACTTGCTCCGCTGGTTACGCCGGAGGCAGTCGGCGCGGCCCTCGCCTTGGTGCCGGACGAGTGGCTGGCGGACGAGCCGGGCTTCGCGAGGCCGGACGACGTCCGGGCCGCGTTCCTGACCTGGTTCGACGCGCGGATGCAGCAACCGCGCTCGTGGCTTCCGGAGGTGCCGAAGTGATGCAGGCCAAGGCACCGCAAGCCACCTCGCCCGAGGCGGCGCTGGTACGCAACGCCTTCGAGTACTGCGTGCTGAAGGCCGTGCCGCGGGTGGAACGCGGCGACAGCGTGAACGTGGGCGTCATCGTGTACTGCCAGGCACGCGACTTCCTGGACGCCCGCACGCACCTCGATCCCGCGCTCCTGCTCGCGCTGGATCCGGCGGCCGACGTCTCAGGGATTGAAGCCGCCGTCGCCGCCTACGCCTGCGTCTGTCGCGGCGGCAAGCAGGCCGGCCAGGCCGGCGAGACCACGGCCGGGCAGCGTTTCCGCTGGCTGACCGCGCCCCGCTCGACGGTGGTGCAGCCGGGACCGGTGCACCTCGGGCTCACCGCGGACCCGGCGGCGGACCTGGAGCGGCTCGCCGTCCGGCTTCTGCCGCCGCAATAACAGGCCCGCTCTTCGAGGTGGGCGCCGTTTCCGTATCAGGGCGCGCCCGGCATGTCGCCGCCTAGGTCGCACTGCGCGGCCGTCTCAGGGACGCGGTCCAGCGGTCTCGCGCCGAGCCGCGGCGCTGCCTAAGCCGCGCTGTGCAGCCGTCTGCCGCCCCGCCGTCCCAGCCGCGCCGCGCCAACAGCTAGGCCTCGATCGGCGTGATCGCCATCCCGATCGACTGGAGGCGTTCCAGCGGCTCGTCGTAACCGCGCTCCAGCGAGTCGACATCCAGCAGCACCGACGAACCCTCCGCGATCGAGGCCGCGATCACCGACGAGTACCCGGTACGCACGTCCGGCACGTGCACCTCCGCGCCCACCAGCTTCGATGGGCCGTGCACAACCGCCGAGTGCAGGTAGTTGGTGTCGTGGAACCGGCAGCCGTTGCCGCCCAGGCACATCGGGAACAGCTCGATCTCGCAGCCGAGCTGCTTGAGCGCGTCCACGTACACGAACCGGTTCTCGAACACCGTCTCATGCAGCACCGACAGCCCTCGCGCCTGGCTCATCAGCACCAGCAGCGGCTGCTGCCAGTCCGTCATGAATCCGGGGTGCGTATCCGTGCTCACCGCCGCGGAACGCAGCCCGCCCGGCGCCGACGCGGTGATGTACGCCTCGTCGATCTCGAACTGCGCGCCCATCTTGCGCAGCGTCTCGATCGCGGTGACGAGGCGGTCCTGAGCGCAGCCGTGTACCCGAACCTGACCGCCCGTCAGCAGCCCGGCCACCAGATAGCTGAACGCCTCGAGTCGGTCGCCGGCCAGGCGAGTCGCCGCACCGTGCAGCCGCTCGACGCCCTCAATCACGATCCTGCGGTCCGGCTGCAGCTGGATGCCCGCGCCCATGCGCTGCAGGAACAGCGCCAGTTCCAGGATCTCCGGCTCGACCGCCGCGTTCGTGATCACGGTGCGGCCCTCGGCGAGGACCGCCGACAAGATCACGGATTCGGTCGCGCCGACGCTCGGATAAGGCAGCGAGATGCGGGTACCGCGCAGCCGCCGGGCTACCGCGTGCAGACCTGATTCGTCGACCGTGATCTGTGCGCCCATCGCGGTGAGCGCCTGGATGTGGAAGTCGAGCGGGCGCGGGCCGATCTGGTCGCCGCCGACCATCGGCACGAAGGCCTCGCCGGTCAGGTTGAGCAGCGGGCCCAGCATCAGCACCGGAATGCGGTTGCGACCGGTGAAGGTCTGCGGCACCGCGGACTGCGGGCTCGCGGTCGGCTCGACGCGCAGCGTGTCGCCGTCGCGTTCAACGGAGCAGCCGACGGCCCGCAGCATCTGCGCGGTGATCTCGACGTCGCCCACCCGTGGCGCATTGCCGATCGAGCTCGGTCCGCCGCCCAGCATCGCGGCCACCATGTGCTTCGTCACCGCGTTCTTCGATCCGCGCACCGTCACATCGCCGCGCAGCGGGCCGGTCGGATCGATCTTCCAGCCTCTCGTTCCCATGCGCGTCATTGTGCCGGTCCGCGCGGCTGAGCGGAGTCGATCAGCGTTATCGGCGCGAAACCCGCTGGTGTGACGTGCGTTACCGGCTCAGCTCGGCGCGTTCCCGCAGCCGTCCGGACGAGAAGCGGTGCGTTGTCTCATAACCCAGTCGCACGTACAGGCGCCGCGCCGAATCGTTCGGGTGGTAGTGCGCCAGCGTGCACAGCCGCTCGCCGTCCTCGAAAGCCTGACGCGTCAGCGCGGCCGTGATCGCACCGCCGAATCCTCGGCCACGCGCGACCGGATCGGTCGCGATCGAGGCCAGGTAAGCGACACCGGAAATGCGGCGGGTCAACGCGCCGACGCCGAGCAACGCCCCGGACGTCTCGTCGCGCACGCCTGCCCACTGCTCGACCAGTTCATAGTCCGCGCGCACCGAATGGTGCGGGTTGACCCGGTCGAGGAAGCCCTGGATCTCAGGCCGATCGTCCAGCACGGCGACGAGCGACTCCGCCGGTTGAGCCGCAGGCGGAGCCCAGGTCGCCATCAGATCCCAGTCGCTGTCCGCCTCCTGGCCGGGCGCGGAGTCCGCGTTCCACCGCGCCAAATCGACGCCGCGCGGCACGGTCAGCCCGGCGATCTGCCCGCCGAGCTCCGCCAGCGCGGCGTCCACGAGCACCGGCGCGACCTGCGGGTCGCCGACCACGCTGAGCCAGCAGGCGGCGCCGCTGTAGTCGTCCTTCGCTGCGAACGCGAGCCCGCCGTCCAATGCCCAAGCCGCGATCGCGCCGCCACGCGTCTCACTGATCACCATCACGTCGTCCGGAGCGGTGGTGTGCAACTCCTCGGCGGTAAGGCGCTGAACCGTGGATATCCCCGTCATGATCCACGATTCTGGCACGGTCGCCGGTCTGTCAGTCACCGCGCCGCATTACGCTCAGGTGTATGGAGCCGGAGACCCTTTTCGACGCCGTCGGCCGGGAACGGGCCGAGGCCGGTGCGCCGCTGGCCGCGCGGATGCGGCCGCGCACCCTCGACGAGGTCGTCGGCCAGGCCAAGCTGCGCCGCCCCGGTTCACCGCTGCGCCGCCTTGTGGAGGCCACGCCCGGCTCGCGCGCCGTGCCCGCCTCGGTGATCCTCTGGGGCCCGCCCGGCACCGGGAAGACGACGCTCGCGCACGTGGTCGCCCGCAGCACCGACCGGCATTTCCGTGAACTGTCCGCGATCACCGCCGGGGTCAAGGAAGTACGTGCGGTCATCGAGGGCGCGCGCCGCGATCTGGGCATGTCCGGCCGCGAGACGCTCCTGTTCCTCGACGAGATCCACCGCTTCTCCAAGGCGCAGCAGGACTCCTTGCTGCCAGCGGTCGAGAACCGCTGGGTGACGCTGATCGCCGCGACGACGGAGAACCCGTATTTCTCGGTGATCTCGCCGCTGCTGTCCCG
>NZ_DASRGV010000017.1:0-39404 GCF_035650855.1 Actinocrinis sp.
TCAGACAGCGCGGCGCTGGACCTTTCCCTCGGCGCCGCCGAGCTGACCGCCGCCCTGATCGACTTCCCGTCGGTCAGCGGCGAGGAGAAGCCGCTGGCCGACGCGATCGAGCAGGCGCTGCGCGCGCTGCCCCGGCTGACCGTGGACCGCTACGGCAACAACGTCATCGCGCGCACCTTCTTCGGCAAGGCCAAGCGGATCGTGCTGGCCGGGCACATCGACACGGTGCCGATCGCGGACAACGTCCCGTCCACGCTCAAGGGCGACCTGCTCTACGGCTGCGGCGCCTCCGACATGAAGAGCGGCGTCGCGGTGCAACTCAAGGTCGCCGCGGCGGCCGGCGCCGCCGACGGCCCCGAGCCGGTGCACGACCTGACCTTCGTGTTCTACGACTGCGAGGAGGTCGAGTCCGCGCGCAACGGCCTCGGCCACGTGGCCGCCGCCCATCCGGACTGGCTCACCGGGGACTTCGCGCTGCTGCTTGAGCCGACCGAGGGAGTGCTGGAGGGCGGCTGCCAAGGCACCCTGCGCGCCCGCATCAGCACCACCGGACGCCGCGCCCACAGCGCGCGCTCCTGGCTAGGCCAGAACGCGATCCACCGCGCGGCCCCGATCCTGGCCGGGCTCGCCGACTACCAGGCCCGTGAGGTCGAGGTGGACGGCCTGCTGTTCCACGAAGGGCTCAACGCGGTCGGCATCAGCGGCGGCGTCGCGGGCAACGTCATCCCGGACGAGTGCAGCGTGGTGGTCAACTTCCGGTTCGCCCCCGACCGCACGGAGCAGCAGGCCGCCGAGCACGTGCGCGAGGTCTTCTCCGGCGCCGAGTTCGAGGGGTGCGCCATCGAGATCGTGGACAGCGCCCCGGCCGCGCGTCCGGGCCTCGATCTGCCCGAGGCCGCGAGCTTCGCCGCGCTCATCGCCGCCCCGCCGCGGGCCAAATACGGCTGGACCGACGTGGCTCGCCTCTCCGGCCTCGGCATTCCGTCGGTCAACTACGGTCCCGGCGACCCGAACCTCGCGCACACCCGCGACGAGTACGCCTCCGTGACGAAGATCCGAGAAGCCGAACGGCTGCTCCTGGCCTGGCTCGAGCTGGCCTGATCCCGGGCTGATCCCGGGCTGATCTCGGCCGGGCGATTCGTCGGCTAACGGTACAAGGCGGGCGTGCGACAATCGACCGGCGGCCCACGGCGGGCACGGCCGCGAAATGAAGGCAACCTGAACCCCCGCCGCGGCGTCGATCAATGACAGAGGTCCGCCGCGGACCGCGGGCGGGGAGTTGCGGTGCGGTCGCGGCGGCACGGGCTTTGTCTGAATCGGGCGAGGACATGGGACTTACCAGCGGTTTCTTTCTGGACGCGGTGATCGCGGCGGTCATCGCGCTGCCGCTGGTCACGGTCTTGCTGTGGGGCCGGCTGCGCGGCCCGCGGGTGATACGCCAGGTACAGCGGCTCGTGCTGATCGCGCTGTGCCAGGGCGTCGCCGTGCTGCTGGCCGCGCTGATGATCAACAACTCCTACCAGCTCTACACCTCCTGGTCCGACCTGTTCGGCCACAACGGCCCGTCCGGCCAGATCCAGGCCGCCAAGCCGGTCTCGCTGACCTCGGCGCAGGCGCGCAGCGTGGACCGGCCGCTGCCGAACGCCGGGCTGTTCCACCCCGACTCCCAGATGCCCGGCGAGGTCCACGCCGTGATCACCGGAGCGCAGTCGAAGGTGACCGGCGACGTGGTGGTCTGGCTGCCGCCGCAGTACCACGAGCGGCAGTACGCGCACACCGACTTCCCGGTGATCCAGCTGCTCTCCGGCTACCCCGGCTCGCCCGGCTCCTGGTTCCGCAGCCTCAAGGTCACCGACGTGCTGGCGGCCGAGGTGCAGCGGCTCGCCGCGCGCCCGGTGATCCTGGTGGGCGCGGCGATCAACGTGGACCCGCCGCACAACCCGGACTGCTCGGACATCCCCGGCGGCCCGCGGGTGGCCACCTGGCTCGCGCACGACGTGCGCGATCTGATCAACAGCTCCTTCCGCACCATCACCGACCGCTCCGGCTGGGGCCTGATGGGCTACTCCGAGGGCGGGCTGTGCGCCTCCAAGCTGCTGTTGCAGTACCCCGGCGAGTTCGCCGCCGCGGTCTCGATGAGCGGCGACGACCACCCGGACGGCGACCTGCTCAAGCCGGGAACCGCCGCGTACAACCAGAACAGCCCGCTGTGGCTGCTGCAGCACCGGCCGGCGCCGAACGTAGCGCTGCTGCTGACCGGCACGCTCCAGGACGGCTCCACGGCCGCGGAGGCCAACGAGATGAGCCTGGCCGCCAAGGCCCCGACGGTGGTCGAGCGGATAATCTCCGCGCGCGGCGGCCACAACGCCGGGGTCTGGAAGGCCGCGGAGCCGGCCACCCTCGACTGGCTGACCACGCATCTCGGCCAGCCGCCGAAGTCGGGAGTGCCCGCGGTCCCGAACCTGTCCGGGGTCACCGGAGCCGGAAGCGCGGCCGGAGCCTGGGCGCGCGGCTGAGCGGCGCGTGGTTCACGCATGGTTGGGACGGGGTTCCCGAACCATTGGCCCGCCGCCGGGTACCGTGAAAAACGTGACTGAAGATATTGAGCCGCAGGAGAAGCGGCAGAACGGCGTGCGTTTCCGCGGCCCGGTGGTGCTGCGGCGCGGCCAGGTACAGGAATCCACCACCGACCAGCGGCTGCTGGACAGCCGCGGCCCGACCGAGTGGCTGCACTCGGATCCGTGGCGGGTGCACCGGATCACCGCCGAGTTCGTCGAGGGCTTCGGCGCGCTGGCCGAGCTCGGCCCGGCGGTCGCGGTCTTCGGCTCGGCCCGCACCAAGGCGGACTCGACCGAATACCGGCAGGGCGTCGAGGTCGGACGGCTGCTCGCGGAGGCCGGCTACGCGGTGATCACCGGCGGCGGCCCCGGCGCGATGGAGGCGGCCAACCAGGGCGCGGTCAAGGGCGGCGGCACCTCGGTGGGCCTCGGCATCGAGCTGCCCTTCGAGCAGGGCCTGAACGACTACGTCGACCTCGGGGTCAACTTCCGCTACTTCTTCGCCCGCAAGACCATGTTCGTGAAGTACGCGCACGGCTTCGTGGTCCTTCCGGGCGGCTTCGGCACCATGGACGAGCTGTTCGAGGCGCTCACGCTGGTGCAGACCCGCAAGGTGACCTCGTTCCCGATCGTGCTGCTGGGTATCGACTACTGGTCCGGCCTGGTCGAGTGGCTGCGCCACAGCATGGTCGAGAACGGCAAGGCCTCCGCGGCGGATCTGGCGCTGTTCACGCTGACCGATTCGCCGGCCGAGGCGGTCCAGGCCATCCAGGGCGCCAACGGCCGCCGTGTGGCGGACGAGTCGGCCGCCTTCGCCGAGAAGGTCGCGGCCGAGCGTTCCGGCGAGCGGTGGCCCGAGGGCTAGGCCTGAGAAGCTCAGGCCCGAAGAAGTCAGGCCTGAGAAGCCGCGGCCGCGTCGACGAGCGCGCCGCAGAGCGTGGACAGGTCGTCGTCGGCGGTGATGTACGGCGGCATCGTGTAGATCAGGTCGCGGAACGGCCGGATCCACACGCCTCGACGTACCGCCGCCGACGTTGCAGCGGCGACGTCGACGGCCTGCTCAAGCTGCACCACGCCGACGCCGCCGAGTACGCGTACGTCCCTTACGCCCGGCACATCGCGGGCTGGCGCCAGCCCATCGCGCAGCGCCGCCTCGATCCGTGCGACGTCCGCCTGCCAGGGCACTCCGCCGCGCGCGGCGGCGTCGAGCAGCAGCTCGATCGAGGCGAGGGCGACGGAGGCGGCGAGCGGATTTCCCATGAACGTCGGGCCGTGCGCCAGAACCGGCACCTCGCCCCGGCTGATCCCCTCGGCGACGCGCGTCGTGCACAGCGCTGCGGCCATGGTCAGGTAGCCGCCGGTCAGCGCCTTGCCGACGCACATCACGTCCGGGGCGATGCCGGCGTGCTCGGCGGCGAACAGCGTGCCGGTCCGTCCGAACCCGGTCGCGATCTCGTCGAAGATCAGCAGCACGTCGTGCTCGTCACACAGCGCGCGCAGTGCCCTTAGATAGCCGGGTGCGTGGAACCTCATTCCGCCGGCGCCCTGCACGATCGGCTCGACGATCACCGCCGCGAGCTCGTGCGCGTGACGCTGCATCAGGTCGGAGAGATGCGTGACGTACTCGGGCGACGGCTCCGTGTCGTAGCCGTCCGGCGGCGCCTCCGCAAAGATCTGTTCGGGCAGCACGCCGCGCCACAGGTTGTGCATGCCGCCTTCCGGATCGCACACGGACATCGGATGGAACGTGTCGCCGTGGTATCCGCCGCGCCAGGTCATCAGGCGGCGCTTGCCGGGATGGCCGATCGATTGCCAGTACTGAAGGCACATCTTGATCGCGACCTCGACCGAGACCGAACCCGAGTCGGCGAGGAAGACGTGCCGCAGTGGTTCCGGCGTGAGCTCGACCAAGCGCACCGCGAGCTCAATCGCCGGCCGATGCGTTAGCCCGCCGAACATCACGTGCGCCATCTGCCCTAGCTGATTACGCACCGCCGCATCGAGTGCCGGGTGCCGGTACCCGTGAATCGCCGCCCACCACGACGACATACCGTCGATCAGCTCGGTTTGGGTCCCATCCGGCAGCGAGACCTCAAGCCGTACGCCGGACGCGCCGGTGACCAGCAGCGGATCGAGCGCTCCCGGCATCGCCCCATAGGGATGCCACACCAGCTCCCGATCCAGATCGAGCAAGGCCTTGATTTCCGACTCTGCCACGGCGCCAGTCTTTCACGCCGCACTCGAGCCCGGTCAGGCCAGACCTCGGCGCGCCACCGCCGGAGGCCGGGTCCCCGCGATCGAGGCCACCATGTCGAGCACCTGCCGGGTCTCGGGCACCTCGTGGACCCGGAACACGCGCGCGCCGAGCCAGGCGCAGACCGCGGTCGTCGCCAGCGTGCCGGTCAGCCGGCCCTCGAGGGGCACGTTCAGCGTCTCGCCGACGAAGTCCTTGTTCGACAGCGACACCAGCACCGGCCAGCCGGTCGCGGCCATCTCGTCGAGCCGGCGGGTCACCTCCAGCGAGTGCCGCGTGTTCTTGCCGAAGTCGTGCCCGGGGTCGATCAGGATCGACTCGCGCGGTACGCCGAGCGACGCGGCCCGTTCGGCGAGGCCGAGGGTCTGCTCAAGCACGTCGGCCATCAGGTTCGCGTAGCCGACGCGATGCGGCCGAGTCCGCGGTACCGCACCGCCGGTGTGCATACAGACCAGCCCGACGCCGTGCTTCGCGGCCACCTGCGCCAGATCCGGGTCGAATCCGCCCCAGGCGTCGTTGAGCAGATCGGCCCCGGCCCGGCAGACCGCCTCGCCGACCCCCGCCCGCCAGGTGTCCACCGAGATCGCCAGCTGCGGAAAGCGCTCGCGCACCGCCTCGACGAAAGGCACCACGCGGCGCGCCTCCTCGGCCGCGTCCACCGCGTCGCCGGGCCCCGCCTTCACGCCGCCGATGTCCACGATCCTGGCGCCCTGCGCGGCCGCGAGTTCCACGCGTTTCATGGCCGCTTCATCGCCGAAGGTGGCGCCCTTGTCGTAGAACGAGTCCGGCGTGCGGTTGACGATGGCCATCACCACCAGCTCATTCGGGCCGAAGCTGTGGCGGCCGAGCCTGAATCCGTCCTCGATCATGGAGGCGTCCCCTTCATGCCTTTCCGGGACCCGTACCCTATGCTCTGCGGCAGGCTAACCCGGCGGCGCACGCCGAGATCACGCGGTCTGCGGACACGCATAGAGGGAACGAGGCGAGGACGCGATGTACTGGCTCCAACTCGTAGTGATCGTCGCGCTGCTCGCGGCCGTGGGTTGGCTGGCGATCGGCGGCGGCGGGCACATGTCCGAGCCGGAGCCGGACCGCCCCGATCTGGCGCTGCCGGGCGACGGCCTGCTCGCCCGCGAGGACGTCGACCGGGTGCGGTTCTCGGTCGGCGCGCGCGGCTACCGCATGGACGAGGTCGACGACGTGCTGGACCGGCTCGCGCAAGAGATTGAGATGCGCGAACAGCGCATTGCGGAGCTTGAGGGGCGCGCGCCCAAGCAGGCCGCGAGCCCCGAGGCGGAATCAGAGTCGGAATCCGGCGCAGAGCACGTCGGATCGGCGGACGGCGCCGAGCCGGACGCGGACGAAGAGATCTTCGAACTGCACGAGCCCGTCGAACACGGCGAGAACGCCGAACGCGGCCAGTGACCGACCGCGCCGTGGTTTCTGTCGCCGCGTGAGTTCGCTTGCCGCGCAATCGGCACACTGTCGAACGACTGTCGAATAAGCCCGCCACCTCAGCCAAGGCGAGGAGCGGTATCAGAGTTCGAATGGCGTGCGTCACCCCGCGCGTGGCTGCCCTGGGCGTCCGCGGCGCGCGCCGGTCAAAACGTTGCCGATCCGTGATACTTTTATCACGCACGGTCGTTACCGCGTAACATCTTGACGCCGCGCTGGTTGCGCGGTTTCCTGACTTCACCTCAGGCGGGAGGTGTTGGATGGCAGTAGAGATCGCCGTCGCCGTGGGCGAACTGGCGCCAGTCGAGATCAAGCCCTACGACAGGGTCTGGTCCGAGCGTTTCGCGGTGTGCGCCGATCTGGTGCGCGGAGCCCTGGGAGGCTACGCGGTCCGGGTCGATCACATCGGTTCGACCGCGGTGCCCGGCCTTCTCGGCCGCCCGCACCTCGATATCCAGGTCTCGGTGGCGGAACCCGAGGCCGAGGAGGAGTACCGCGCGGCGCTGGAAGGGCTCGGTTTCGCCCTCCAGGTGCGCGAGGCCGATCGCCGCGTGTTCACCGCCCCGGCGGGAGCGCTCCCGGCGCATGCCCCGCGCTGCGAGACGCACGTGTACGTGTGCAGAGCCGGCGGCGTGCTCGAGTACGACCAGCTGCTGCTCGTGCAGTACCTGGCGAACCACGCCGAGTGCCGCGAGCAGTACGCCGACCTCAAGCGGCGGCTGGCCCGGCAGTGCCGCAACGACCCGGAGGCCTACGCCGAGGGCAAGCGGGCCTTCCTGCGCGAGACCGTGCGCCTGGCCCACCGCGCCTACGTGGACTTCTGCACGCTGGCCGACCTGGGCTGAGACCGGCGACGCGGTAGATCTCGGAAGATCGCCGCGTCGCCCGAACGGCCGCAGTTTCGGGAAAGATCGACCCCCGCGCGGCTGAGCGCTCCCTACCTCCTACTTGCCGAGGAAATCGGGCGCGCGCTTGGCCAGGAACGCGTCCACGGCCTCGCGGTGGTCCGCGGTCGCGCCGCACTTGGTCTGCATCGCGTCCTCGAACTCCAGCGTCTCGGCCAGCGAGTGCGACGCGCCGAAGTTCACCGAGGCCTTGAGCGCCGCATAGGACACCGTCGGACCCGCCGCAAGCCGCTCGGCCAGCGCCGCGACGTGCTCGGCCAGCCGGTCCGCCGGCACCACCTCGTTGACCAGGCCGAGCGACGAGGCCTCCCGCACCCCGATCTTCTGCGGGTTGAACAGCAGCTCGATCGCCTTGGCGGTGCCGACGAGCCGCGGCAGCGTCCACGACGCGCCCGAGTCCGCCGACAATCCCACTTGCGAGAAGGCCAGGGTGAAGGACGCGGTGTCGGCCGCGATCCGCAGATCGCAGGCGAACGCGAAAGCCGCCCCGGCCCCGGCCGCCACGCCGTTGAGCGCGGCGATCGTCGGCTTCGGCATTTCCGCGATCGCCAACGTGATCGGGTTGTAGTGGTCGCGCACCGTGGACAGCGGCGGGTCGCCGGAATTGAGCTTCTGAATGTGCTCACGCAGATCCTGGCCGACGCAGAAGGCCCGGCCGGTCCCGGTGAGCACCACCGCCCGCACGCTCTCGTCGGCCGAGGCCGAGCGCAGCGCCGCGAGCAGCGCCTCCTTGGTCGGCACGTCGAGCGCGTTCATCGCGTCGGGCCGGTTGAAGGTAACGGTGGCGACCGCTCCGGTCACTTCATAGCGGACGGGTTCGCCGCCGCTTTCCAGGTCTTGGCTCACGCGAATAAGTTACCCGCTGGTAATCGTGCGGGCCAGCTTGTTCTCAAGTTGTGTTTTCCCAGGGCCGGTGACGTGCGGGATAATGAGCTTCGGTCAGGGTGTCCGCGTGCCCTGCGCCAGGGCGTGTACGGAGTGGAGCGTCGGACAGCGCAGCGGTCCCGCGACTCCCGCCGAGCGCGCCCCAAGCTCCAGCCGGCCCAGTCCGGATGTACACGGCCCGCCGCGCCCAACCCGCGGCGGACCACCCGACGAGGAAGGGGAACGAGCATGGCGGCGATGAAGCCGCGGACGGGCGACGGCCCGCTCGAAGTGGTCAAGGAGGGGCGCGGCATCGTGATGCGGGTGCCCCTCGAAGGCGGCGGCCGACTCGTCGTCGAGCTCTCGCCGGACGAGGCCGGCGCTCTCGGAGACGCGCTGAAGAACGTGGTCGGTTAGCGGCCGCGCAGCTCAACTACACAGACAACCCCTTCGGCACTTCGACGGTCCGACCGTCGCCATGGCCCCGGCCCGGGAACTCCGGCGCCGGGGCCGAGCGTTTCCCAGGTGAGGGTCCGCCACCGGGCTCAGACGACGTTCAGCAACCTTGAGCCTGACTATGTCAAGGTTCACAGGCCGCTCTCAGCAATTCCGTCGGGGAAGGAAGCTATGGTTACTGCAGCGGTACTCGAACGACGAGGAGGTAGTGCCGTGGCGCTCGGGGGCGGCAGTGACTATGGCGAGGCGGGCTTCGACTCCTTTCCGGCGGGAACGCCGAACGGGGCGGAATGGACGCCTCCGTCCTGGGACGAGGTCGTGCGTACTCATTCGGCCAGGGTGTACCGGCTGGCCTATCGACTGACGGGGGACCGGCACGACGCGGAGGATCTGACCCAGGAAGTGTTCGTCCGGGTGTTCCGGTCGCTCAACAGCTACACGCCCGGCACCTTCGAGGGCTGGCTGCACCGGATCACCACGAACCTGTTCCTCGACTCGGTGCGGCGCAAGGCCAAGATCCGCTTCGAGGGCCTGGCCGAGGACGCGGCCGACCGGCTGGCCGGCAAGGAGCCGACCCCCGCGCAGGCCTACTTCGACAACCACCTCGACGCCGACATCGAGCGCGCGCTGGCCGAACTCGCTCCCGAGTTCCGGGCCGCGGTGGTGCTCTGTGACATCGAGGGCCTCTCCTACGAGGAGATCGCGGCCACGCTCGGCGTGAAGCTGGGCACCGTCAGGTCCCGGATCCACCGGGGCCGCAGCCAACTGCGTGCCGCACTGGCGCACCGGGCCCCGACCGAGGCGGTGGAACTGCCACCGTTGACGACGATCGAGGACGACGCGGAGCGCACCGGCGGCGGAAAGGGACAGCTGTGATGGGCCGGTTCAGCGAACACCTCGGCGCCCGCCTCGGCGCGCTCGTCGACGGCGAACTCGCCCACGACGACCGCGACCGGGCGCTGGCGCACCTGGCCTGTTGCGCGCAGTGCCGGACGCTGGTCGAGGCGGAGCGCGCGCTGAAGAACCGGCTGGAGGCGACGGCGATGCCGGAGCCCTCGGCCCGGCTGATGGCGGCGCTCTTCCAGATCCCGCAGACCGAGCGCCCACCGGAGCCGCCCGCGGGCTCGCCGCCGCAGCTCGGCGGCTTCCTGGGCCGTTCCTCCGCGTTCCTGCCCGAGTTCGCGGTCGGGCTGCGCCCGATCGGCGAGCTGCCCGAGGACGGCGAGTCCGGTCTCGGCGAGGGCGGCTCGATGAACCGCACCCGGCTGGCCCCGCGTCGCGGCGGCCTGGTGCCGGCGCAGGAGCCGTCCTTCCTCGGCCGCGCCTTCCCGTCCATTCGCTAGCTTCGCCACCGGTCGCTAGGTTCGCCACCGGTCGAGCCGCGGGCCCACGGTCCGCGGCGCACGACCGATCGGTGCAAGCCCCGGACCGCCGATCCGCGCACCGCCGCCCCACGAGGCTCTGCGCTCACCGGCGGTCCGCGTTTGTGTGCCGCTCCACTTCGGGGGTCGGTCCGCTTCGGGCGCCGCTCGCTTCGGATCTCACTTCGCTCTGGTGCCGCTCCGGTCCAGTGCCGCTCCGCTTCGGGAGTCGCTTCGTTTGGTGTGCCGGTCCTGTTCGGGCGTCGCTCGGCTTTCTGCGCCGCTCCGCTTCGGAATGCGGCACCCGCGTCGATCTTTTCCCACCAGGTTGCGGCCTAGCCTCTGTCTGACCGGCGGTTCGGGCGGTTACTGTGGTTTCTGGTCATCGGACCGCCTGCACTGCCCCCTGCCCGCCGACGCCGGAGCACCGCGATGTTCTTCGATCTGTCCCCGCTGGAAATAGTCGTGCTGCTCGGGCTCGCCGTCGTCCTGTTCGGCCCGGACAAGCTGCCGCAGGCCGCGGCCAGCGCCGCGCGCTTCCTGCGCCAGGTCCGCGCCTTCGGCGAGAACGCGCGGGCCGATCTGCGCAACGAGCTCGGGCCCGAGTTCGAAGGGCTCGACCTGCAGGACCTGAACCCGAAGACCTTCGTTCGCAAGAACCTGCTCGGCGAGGGCGAGGATCTGCGCGAGCTGCGCGACGAGTTGAACCGCGACCTGCGCAACCTCGGCTCGATGGACGAGCTGCCGCCGCCGCGCCGCGAGCCGACCCCGCTGGCCGCCGGCGAGCGCCCGCCCTACGACGCAGACGCGACGTGACCCTTTCCCGGAGCCCCGTTTGACCAGCCCGGCCCAGCCGACCTCGCGCCAAGCCGAGTCCTCCTCAGCACCGATCCGAAGCCACGCCCCGATCATCGCCCGCGCCGCCGAACCCTCGGCGCGTGACGGGCACGCCGCCTTCCTCGCCGCACAGCTGCCCTGGTACGGGCTGGATGCCGGCTGGCGCGGCGAGCGGCGGCTGGGGTCGCTGTGCGCCGACGTCGACGGCACTGTCCAGTACGGCTCCCTCCTGCACGGCGACGCACCCGCCGGCCGCCCCGGCGGCGATCCGCAGCGCCGCGCGGTCACCGTGGTCACCATGGCGCCGCTGCCGCGCCGCCCCGCCCTGCGGCCGGACGGGACGGCCCGCGGCTTCGTCGAGGCCAGCACGGTCGCCTCAGCGGCCGCGGTGGCCGGCATCGGCCTGGTCGAGGAGCAGTGGCCCTGGCATCTGGACGTCGCGGTCCGCCAGCACTGGATGGATCAGCAGCGCGAGCTGGCCGCCCAGGTGGCCGACCGCCTCGGCGACCTGCCCTGGCGGCTGCTGACGCTCTCCGTGGACCTGTTGCCGCAGGTGTTCCACTACCGCGAATCGGAGTACGGCTGGGTGCTGGCCACCGCGACGCAGCACTGCTTTCTGGCCGCATACGGGCGTGGGGTGTCCGCGTACTCGCTGGCCTTCACCCGCGTGAGCCTCGCCGACTACGACGCCTGATCTGTTGCCCGCACAGCTGGTGCCGATCATCGCAATTCTTGATCCGCACGAGTGAATAGGTCAGATAATCGCCCCGTCACTCGTCGTAGTACCGCGCCTCGATGACGTTGTCGTCCGGATCGCGGAAGTAGAAGGCGTGCGGGGCGTTCCCGCGAGCGCCGTACGTGACGACCCGCCGCGATGACGTGTCCACGCCGTGCGCCTCGAGCCGGTCGCTGAGGGCCTCGTACTCCTCCTTCGTCATTGCGATGCAGACGTGGTTGACCGGGAAGCCGGCGGTCTGCCTCGTCTTGGTCATCTCGTCGACCGCCGCGGCATCCTGACGCGGGGTCAGGTCGATGATCGACCGTTCGGTGACGCGCACGCTCGGAAACGGCGCCTCACCGGCACGGAACTCCTCGGCGCGCACCGGGCGCAAGCCGACCACGTTCACATAGAAGTCCACGGACTTGAGCGGGTCGTCGACCCAGATCACCACATGATCGAGATCCATACCTCGACAGTACCGACTGTCCCGGCTTGCCCAATGACTCGCTAGGCGATATATCTTGCCTATGAACACATCGACCAGGACGGAGCAGGTCTTCCTGATCCTCACCGCGCTGGTGGATCAGCCGCGGCACGGCTACGGGATCGTGCAAGAGGTCGCCCGCCTGTCCAACGGGCAGACACAGCTGAAGGTGGGCACGCTCTACGGCGCGCTCGACCGGCTGACGGGAGAAGGACTGCTGGCCCCGGATCGCGACGAGATCGAGGGCGGCCGGCTGCGGCGTTATTACCGCCTCACCGAGCAGGGCGCGGCCGCGTTGGCCGAAGACGCGGAGCGGCTCGCAGCGCATGCGGCGGTCGCCACGCGCCGACTGCGTGACCGCGGCGTGTCGTTGCCCGGGAAGCTCGGCCCGGCGGGAGGAGCGGCGTGAACAAGAACGGGGAAGCAGGAATGGACGACGAGCGCCCTGCGGACATCGGAGCCGGGGCCGATGTCCTCGAAGCGCGCTATCGGCGCATGCTGATGCTCCTTCCCGCCGCGTACCGCGAGCATCGCGGCGAGGAGATGATCAGCACCCTGCTCGACGGTGCCCCGGAGGGGAGGCGCTGGCCGAGCGTCGCGGAGTTGGCGAGCCTTGCTGCGCTCGCGATGCGGCTGCGCGTCGGCGCGCAGGGCGGAACTCGCCGCGCTATCGCCGTGGGCGAGGTCCTGCGGCGTACCGCCTTGACGGGATTGCTCGCGCTGGGTCTGTGGACAGGGTGGAACGGCGTCGCAAGCCTCGTCGTGGCCTGGCTTAACCGCAGCTACGAGATGCGCGCTCTTCCTGCTTCCACTTTGGCGTCGTGGATAGCGTCCGACACGCTACCGCCGCTGGACTACCTCGGCGCGTTCGTCGCGCTGCTGGTCGGATGGCGCCGCCTGGGCCGATTCCTCGCGGTCGCGCAGGCCGGGTTCATCGGGTTCGCCGTCACGCGCCACGACTCGTTTCTGGTGCTGTCCGATCGGATGGCAGTTTTCGCCGTATCCCTGCTGATCGCGGTAGCCGCAGGCAGTGCGTTCCATCGCGAGGCGCCGCGAATGCCTGTGCCTCGCCGGTGGCTGATCAGCGCGGCAGGTTTGACCGGAATCATCCTCGCCGTCAGCGGCGTCTACGCGGCCTTGGCCTTCCCGCCGTCCGCGCCCGACGTACAGCTTGCCGAGGAGATCGCAGGCGTGGTGGGCGGTCCGCTGGTTCCGGTGCTCGCGGCGCTCTTCGGTCTTGCGCGCGCCCGTAGATCGCCGATCTGGCCCGCCGCGCTGCTCACCCTCGGCGCTCCGGGGCTGCTGATCGTGCCGCGCGCCGTCATCATCTACGCGCAGGGCAAGTACGAGAACGTGTTCGTCGGCGACCTGTTCTCCCGATCGCTGTGGCCTGGGATGCCGGTGTACGTGCTGGCCACCGAGGTCGTTCTCGCCGCGGCGCTTGGTTGGTCGCTGTACCGCAGCCGTCGACGAGCTACCGCAGTGCCCGCGTAACCGCTGCGCGCCGCGCTACCGCCCTGCCGGGGAAACAGACAGGGACATGCCCACGAGTCCGCGTGCCCGCACGGTGAGCCGGTCGGCGATGCCTTGCAGCACCGCGGCCGCGGGCTCGTCCGGGTGCGAGAGCACCAGCGGCATGCCCTCGTCGCCGCCCGCGCGCAGCCGCACGTCGATCGGGACCTGGCCGAGCAGCGGGACCTGTGCGCCGGTCGCCCGGGTCAGCGCCTCGGCCACGGTCTCGCCGCCGCCGGAGCCGAAGACGTCTACCTTCTCGCCGCAGTGCGGGCACGGCAGCCAGGACATGTTCTCAACCACGCCCGCGATGCGCTGGCGGGTCTGCAGGGCGATGGTGCCGGCCCGCTCGGCCACCTCGGCGGCTGCCTGCTGCGGGGTCGTCACCACCAGGATCTCCGCGTTGGGCACCAGCTGCGCCACCGAGATCGCGATGTCGCCGGTGCCCGGCGGCAGGTCGAGCAGCAGCACGTCCAGGTCGCCCCAGTACACGTCCGCGAGGAACTGCTGGAGCGCGCGGTGCAGCATCGGGCCGCGCCAGACCACCGGCTCGTTGCCCGGAGTGAACATGCCGATCGAGATGACCCGCACGCCGTGCGCGATCGGCGCCATGATCATGTCCTGGACCTGCGTCGGCCGGTCGGTCACGCCGAGCATGCGCGGCACCGAGTGGCCGTAGATGTCGGCGTCCACGATGCCGACCTTCAGACCCTTGGCCGCCATCGCCGCCGCGAGGTTCACCGTCACCGAGGACTTGCCGACCCCGCCCTTGCCCGAGGCGACCGCGAAGACCCGGGTCAGCGAGCCGGGCTTGGCGAACGGGATCTCCCGCTCCGGCCGGTCGCCGCGCAGCTTCGACTGCAGCGCCTGGCGCTGCTCGGTGCTCATCACGTCCAGGCCGACGCGCACGGAGCGCACCCCGCCCAGGGCGCCGACCTGTGCCTTGATGTCCTCGGAGAGCTTGTCCTTGAGCGGGCAGGCGGCGACGGTGAGGTAGATCTCCACGTCCACCGCGCCGTCTTGGCCGACCGCGACCGATTTCACCATGTCGAGCTCGGTGATCGGGCGGCGGATCTCCGGGTCCTGAACCCGGGCCAGCGCCGCGCGCACCTGATCCTCGGTGGGCGTCGTCGTGCTCGTCGTCGTGTCAGCCATGGCTCAATGCTATGCGCCGCCCGCGGCTGCTCCGGCCGCGGCTACCCACTTGTCCGCGACCGGCCGCTGCTTCACGGACCGGAGCTCGCACTCGGCGGCGCGACGTCCCTGGTACGAGCCGGGAGCACGGTGTTTTGGACCGCCGCGTTTTGGACCGCCGCGTTCTGGACCCCCACGTTTTGGACCGCCGCGTTCTGGCCGGAGGTGCGCAGGTCGTCCATCTCCTTGAGCATCGCCTGAAGCTCGGAGCGGACGTAGTCGCGGGTGGCCACCTCGTTGACCGCCAGCCTCAGCGCCGCCACCTCGCGCACCAGGTACTCGGTGTTCGCGATCGACCGCTCGTCCCGCTCCCGGTCCTGCTCGATCTGTACCCGGTCCCGGTCCGCCTGCCGGTTCTGCGCCAGCAGGATCAGCGGCGCGGCGTACGCGGCCTGCGTGGAGAAGGCCAGGTTCAGCAGGATGAAGGGGTACGGGTCCCAGTGGATCTCTCGGGTGAGCTGGAGGATGTTCAGCACGATCCACACGAAGACGAAGGCCGTCTGAATGACGAGGTACCGCGCCGTGCCGAAGTACCGCGCCAAGTTCTCCGAGGCCTGCCCGAACTTATCCGAGTCGATCTTCGGTCGCAGCGAACGGGCGCGATGGATGTCCTTGGGCTGGTCAAGGCGGGGCTGTTCGCGCCGAGCCGCCTGACGCATGGCTCGGCGAGTCTCCGTGTCACGCGCCATGGCCGCCCCCTCCCGAATCGTCTGCGTGCGTACCGGCGCCTGCGTCGTGCGCGTGCAGGTCGCGTTCTCTCCAGTTGCCCGGAAGCACGTGGTCAAGCACGTCGTCCACGGTGATCGCGCCGAGCAGGTGTCCGGACTCGTCCACGACCGGCGCGGCGACGAGGTTGTAGGTCGCCATGAACGACGTGACCGCGGTCAGCGGCTGATCCGGCCGCAGCGGCTCGATCCCGTTGTCCACCGCGGCGCTGACCAGGGTTGAGGGCGGCTCGCGCAGCAGCCGCTGGAAGTGCACGACGCCCAGGAAGCGCCCGGTCGGCGTCTCCAGCGGCGGCCGGCAGACGTACACCTGGCTCGCGTGCGCGGGGGAGTGCTCCGGAACCCGGATGCGGGCCAGCCCCTCGGCCACCGTGGCGTCCGGAGGCAGCACGATCGGCTCGCTGGTCATCAGGCCGCCGGCGGTGTCGTCGGAGTAGATCAGCAGCCGCCGCACCGGGGCCGCCTCGTCCGGCTCCATCAGCTCGAGCAGCCGCTCGGCCTCCTCGACCGGCAGGTCGCCGAGCAGGTCGGCGGCGTCGTCCGGGTCCATCGCCTCCAGCACGTCCGCGGCCCGCTCCACCTCGAGCTTGGCCAGGATGTCGACCTGCTCGTCCGCGGGCAGCTCCTCGAGCACGTCGGCCAGCCGCTCGTCGTCGAGGGCCGCGACCACCTCGGTGCGCCGCTTCGGGTTCAGGTCGTGCACCGCGCGGGCCAGGTCCGCCGGGCGCATCTTCTCGAAGGTGCGGATCAGCGTGGCCGCGGCCTGGCCCGGCTCGTCCGCGGCGAAGCCGGTCAGCGCCTCCCAATCGACCGTCTGGGTCTCCCCGCGCCGCCGGAAGCCGCGCGCCGGGCGCCGCACGAAGACCTTTGTGACCTCCCAGTCGCGGCTGCTGTTCTGCTCGATCGCCAGGTCCACGACCTGCACGTCGGTCCCGTCGGCGACCAGGTGCACCCGCCGGTCGGTCAGCTCGGCCAGCAGCAGCGCCTCGCCGGGCCGCTGCTGGAACCTGCGCATGTTGATCAGGCCGGAGGAGATGACCTGGCCGCCCTCGATCGCGGTCACCCTGGTCATCGGCAGGAACACCCGGCGCTTGCCGGTGACCTCGCAGACCAGCCCGAGCACCCGGGGCCGCGCGGAGTCGGTGTGCATGGTCACCACGACGTCGCGGATCCGCCCGACCTGGTCGCCGTCCTGGTCGAACACCGGTTTGCCCGCCAGATGCGAGATGAAGATCCGGGACGGAGCCCTGGTCGCCGCCACGCGTGGCCCTCCTGACCTGTCCTGGCCGCCGATCCCGCCGGCTCTGCGTTCAGCGCCGTGTCCAGCGCTTTTCAGCTTTAGATTATGTCGCCGGATTGACTGTCGGACAGTTCGAACCGTCCGATCACCGGACCACGTTCAGTCGTGTCCCTTCGCTACACTGCCGGACTCGGAGACACCGGTGCGAACAGGGAAGTGACGGCTAGTCGAATGGCGCGTATATCCATGGCCACAGCCGTCCTCGGCCCCGTCGCCGCTGTGGCTTTGGCCACGGCGCTGACAGCTTGCGCGGCTGACGATCCGGCGCACCGGTCCTTCCGGCCGCAGGAGATCACCGCGTCCGGCATCCCCTACACCGGCAACGGCATCGCGGCGCTCGATCCGCAGGCGATCGTGACTAAGACGGTGAAGGCGACCTCCTCCGCGCCGACCGTGCACGTAGCCGGCACGCTCACCGGTGTACCGGTCTCCGGCGGGACGTTCACCGTGGACATGGTCTTCACGCAGTTCGGCGCGGTCGGCGACGTGACCAGCGGCAGCGCGACCAGCCGGCTGCTGCGCGTCGAGGACGAAGTGTGGACCGCCGAGCCGTCCTCCTTCTGGAAGGAGATCGGCGCCATCGATAGCGGAAAGGCGTACGGCGGCCTGTACGTGCGCATCCCGACGGCCGATCCGCGGTACGCCGGGTTCACCAACGACACGCGCATCGGGTACCTGCTCGACCGGCTGTTGCTGACCTCCGCGACATGGGCCAAGGGCAAGGTCGACACGGTCAACGGCGAGAACGCACTCGAACTCGACGGTACGGGCCGCGACGGGCATAAGGCGTCGATCTGGGTAGCCACCGACGGCGTGCCGTACATCCTGCGTATCGCGCCCACGGCGGGTAGCTACCAGGGCCGAGTGGACTTCACCGACTACGAGGACCGCGTCGCGATCCAGGCCCCGCTGCCCGGCCAGGTACTGGACAACGCGCTGCTGGTGCAGCCGCCGACCGCGAGTGCTAGCGCGACGTCGAATACGTCCGGCTCGAATGGTTCGGCCAGTCCCACGGCGAATCGGAGCACCGGCCCGGCGAAGCCGTCGACCTCGCCATCCGCCACGCCCAGCGCGACGGCGTCCGGGCCCAATCCGCCGTCACCCTCGACCTCGCCGTCCGCGACGCCGTCCGATCCCGGCCGCGGGCACGGCTGAGCGACGGCTGGGCGGAGGGTTGCTGGAGCCCGGCGGCGGTGCGCGCGCTAGCGCGAGCGGGTCGTGGCCGGGGACGGCGGCACGGGAGCGGCGCCTGACGCGGTCGCATAGCGGCCGGGGCTTTCGATCAGCGCCCCCTGCGGACGGATCCGGAAGATGGCCGAGTTCGCCGCCCACCGCTCCGGCTGCGCCTCGCCGTCGTGCGCGTTAAGCCGCTTCGCGTGCAGTACCGGCACCACTGCGGCCCATTCCTCGCTGCCCGGCACGATCCGCGCGACCACACCCGGCCAGCTCACCAGCCGGCCGCCCTTGTCCTTGGACCGCACCGTCACGCGCACGGTGATCCCGTCGGCCAGTCCGGGCAGCGACTGCTCGCCCCCGCCGACCACGACGTACACCGCGGCTTGCCCGTCCTGCTCATGCCAGACGTGCCAAGCCGCACGGTCACGCAGGCCTGACACCGCCACCCAGATCAGGCCCGACTTCTTACACGCTTCCTCGATGAGCGCAGCGTCCGGTACGGACAGCGCGGAACGGCTGGGGGCGCTCGATGCAGCGGACAGTGACGGGCTGGTCATGGCTCAGAACTTTCCCACAGGGCAGTTGAAGGCCACTCAGCGGGGACGGCCTGTAGAAGTTCGCGGCCGGGACCGCGACAGGCGCGCGATACCCTGGCATCACCGTGTCACAGCCGCGACCGAGGAGCACCCCTGACCGCCCAGACCGCCTCACCGCCCGCTCCGCTCCCGGTTTCGGCAGTCCACCGGCCTCCGCGGGCTGATATGGCGATACTCGCGGTGGCGGTGGCCGCGGTCGGCACCTCCGGTCCGCTGATCGCCGCCACGGCCGCGCCCGCGCTGGCGATCGCGTTCTGGCGCAACGTCTTCGGCGCCGCCGCGCTCACGCCTTTCGCGCTGCTGCGGCATCTCGGCGAGCTGCGTTCGATGAACGGCGCGCAGTGGCTCTCCAGCCTCGTCGCCGGAGTGGCCCTCGGGCTGCACTTCTCCACCTGGACCCCGAGCCTGACGATGACCTCGGTGGCGTCCGCGACCGCCTTCGCCGCCGCGCAGCCGATCTTCGCCGCCCTGATCGCGCTGCTGCGCGGCGAGCACGTCTCTCGGCAGGCGTGGGTCGGCATCCTGATCGCGGTCGCCGGGGTGGTCGCGCTGTCCGGAGTGGACCTGCGGCTCTCCGTGCGGGCATTCTCCGGCGACCTGCTCGCGCTGCTGGCCGGGGCGCTGGCGGCGGTGTACATGACGGTCGGCGCCAACGTCCGCAAGACCGTCTCGCTCGCGCCCTACGCGGTGGTCTGCTACACGACGGCCGCGGTCGTGCTGGCCGGGCTCGCGCTGGCGACCGGCGAGCACCTCACCGGCATGTCCGGCAACGCGTGGATCAAGATCCTCGGACTCACCGCCGGCGCCCAGCTGCTCGGCCACACGCTGTTCAACCGGGTGCTGAAGACCACCAGCCCGACCGTGGTCTCGCTGTGCATCCTGCTGGAGGTCCCGTCGGCGGCGTTGATCGCGGCGCTCTGGCTCGGGCAGGTGCCGACCTGGTCGATGGTCCCCGGCGCGGCGCTGATCCTGGCCGGGCTCGCGGTGGTCACCGTCGGCGGCGCGGCGGCGGGGCCGTCCGTGGCGGCGCGTGGTACGGATCACTCCGGTGCGCCCGAGACGGCGGATGTGACCGGCCAGTAACCTGGCGGTGTCACTGCACTTTTGGCACCGGTCCGTACCCGCTTCGGGAGGGAACCCACCCCATGGCAAACACCAACGTCAACCGCCCGCGCCGCTCCTGTCTCGCCGTTCCGGGCTCCAACCCCCGGTTCCTGGAGAAGGCCCAGACGCTGCCCGCCGACCAGGTCTTCCTCGACCTGGAGGACGCCTGCGCCCCGCTGGAGAAGGAGGGCGCCCGGCTCAAGATCGTGGACGCGCTCAACAACGGCGACTGGACCGGCAAGACCCGCACCGTCCGGGTCAACGACCTGACCACGCACTGGACCTACCGCGACGTCGTCACGGTCGTCGAGGGCGCCGGGGCCAACCTGGACTGCATCATGCTGCCCAAGGTGCAGGACGCCGGGCAGGTCATCTGGCTCGACCTGCTGCTCACCCAGATCGAGAAGACCATGGGCTACGAGGTCGGCCGCATCGGCATCGAGGCGCAGATCGAGAACGCCAAGGGCTTGGTCAACGTGGACGCCATCGGCGCCGCCTCGCCGCGGGTGGAGACGATCATCTTCGGCCCGGCCGACTTCATGGCCTCGATCAACATGAAGTCGCTGGTCGTCGGCGAGCAGCCGCCCGGATACGACGTCGGCGACGCGTACCACTACATCCTCATGCGCATCCTGATGGCCGCGCGCGCCAACGACGTGCAGGCCATCGACGGCCCGTACCTGCAGATCCGCAACGCCGAGGGCTTCCGCCGGGTCGCCGGCCGCAGCGCCGCGCTCGGCTTCGACGGCAAGTGGGTGCTGCACCCGGACCAGATCGCGATCGCCAACGAGCTCTACGCGCCCACCCAGGAGGACTACGACCACGCCGAGCTGATCCTGGACGCCTACGAGTACTACACCTCGGAGGCGGGCGGGAAGAAGGGCTCGGCGATGCTCGGCGACGAGATGATCGACGAGGCCTCGCGCAAGATGGCGCTGGTGATCGCGGGCAAGGGCCGGGTGGCCGGCTACACGCGCACCTCCAAGTTCGAGCCGCCCGCGGCCTGAGCCCGGCCCGCGCGGCCGAGGCCTCCGGGCCGGTCCGGCCACGTGGCGCACGCCTACCTCGGCGCCGCGAGCAGTGGCCGGTGCCACACTTCACAACGCCGCGGCTCCCGGGGATACTCACCAGTAACTAAGCCGCCCCGCACCCCTGCCCGGGGGCGGGAGCACGAGTGATCCGGGAGCCCAGTCACATGGCACGACTCGCCCGCACCGAAGGCCTCAGCGAGGTACAGCAGGAGATCCTGGCCGCCGTCCACACCTTCGTGGAAAAGGAGATCATCCCGGTGGCCAACGAGCTGGAGCACGCCGACGAGTACCCGGCCGAGATCGTCAAGGGCATGGCCGAGATGGGCCTGTTCGGCCTGATGATCCCGGAGGAGCACGGCGGCATCGGCGAGTCGCTGCTGACCTACGCCCTGGTCGTCGAGGAGATCGCGCGCGGCTGGATGTCCGTGTCCGGGATTCTGAACACGCACTTCATCGTCGCGTACATGATCAAGCAGCACGGTACCGACGAGCAGCAGGCGTACTTCCTGCCGCGGATGGCTGAAGGCACCGTGCGCGCGGCGTTCTCGATGTCCGAGCCCGCGCTCGGCTCGGACGTGGCCGCGATCAAGACCAAGGCGGTGCGCGACGGCGAGGACTATCTGATCACCGGTCAGAAGATGTGGCTGACCAACGGCGGCACCTCCAGCCTGGTCGCCCTGCTCGCCCGCACAGACGAGGGCCACGACGCGCCGCACAAGAACATGACCACCTTCCTGATCGAGAAGGAGCCCGGGTTCGGCGAGGTGCGCCCCGGCCTGACCGTCCCGGGCAAGATCGCCAAGATGGGCTACAAGGGCGTCGACACCACCGAGCTGGTGCTCGACAACGTGCGCGTCCCGGCGGACCGGGTGCTCGGCGGGACCACCGGTCGCGGCTTCGCGCACATGATGGACGGCGTCGAGGTCGGCCGGGTCAACGTCGCCGCCCGCGCCTGCGGCATCGCGCTGCGGGCCTTCGAACTCGGCATCGCCTACGCGCAGCAGCGTTCGACGTTCGGCAAGCCGATCGCGCAACACCAGGCGATCCAGTTCAAGCTCGCCGAGATGGCGGTCAAGGTGGAGGCCGCGCACCAGATGATGGTGCGGGCCGCGCGGGTCAAGGACGCCGGCCAGCGCAACGACCTCGAGGCGGGGATGGCCAAGTACCTGGCCGCCGAATACTGCAAGGAGGTCGTCGAGGACTCCTTCCGCATCCACGGCGGCTACGGCTACTCGAAGGAATACGAGATCGAACGCCTCTACCGCGAGGCGCCGATGCTGCTGATCGGCGAGGGCACCGCCGAGATCCAGAAGATGATCGTCGGGCGGCGGCTGCTGGAGGAGTACAAGCTCAAGGGCTGACGGCGCGTCGGCTGAAGGCGGGCCCGCGTAAAAAAGTGGTAGCACCTCCGTTTTAGAGTTAGTGCATGCGAGCGGTAGCGAAGCCGACGTCGCGGGAGCTGCGGCGTCTTGTGCCCGGCCGGATGGTGCAGGTGGCCGGCAGTGCGCACCACGTCGTGGTGGATGAGGGCCCGGATGATGCGCCGCCGGTGGTCTTCACCTCCGGCCTCGGCGGAGCCTGGTACGACTGGGACGCCGTGGTCCCGCTGCTGGCCGGGCGCGCCACCCTGGTGCGTTTCGACCGGCCGGGACTCGGTTGGTCGCAGCCTGCCGCGGTGCCCCCGACGCTGGCCGCGGAGGCCGGGCGAATCAGAGAACTGCTGCGCGCGCTCGAGCTCGAACGCCCGGCCGTGCTGGTCGGCCACTCGCTGGCCGGCTTCCACGTCGAGGCGTTCGCGCGCATGTTTCCGGAGCTGACCGCCGGCGTCGTGCTCGTCGACGGATCCACGGAGCCTGAGGCGGCGCCGCAGCCCGCTTATTCGCAGCGGGTGCGCCGGTGGCGGTTGATCGGCGGGGTCGGGCGGGCCAGCGGGATCGGCGGATTCATCGGCCCGGCGGCGTGGCGGCTCATCATCGCCGGAACCACCTTGGGCGGCCCGGGGGTAGCCGATCCGAGGCAGGTGCGCGCCACCTTCGCGGCCGGGCGCCCGGGCGTCACCGCGATGGTCGAGAACACGCTGTACTACGACGTGGCCGCCGAACTGCTCGAGCTGCGCTGCGAACGCGATTTCCCACCGGTGCCGCTCCAGGTGCTCGCGGCGTTCGGCCGTTCCCGCATAGAGCGGGCGATCATGCCGCGCGCGCTGGCCGCGCAGTTCGCCGACCGCTGGTGGCGCAGGCAGCGCGATCTCGCGGAACTTTCCCCCCGCGGTGAATTGGTGGAGCTGAAGGACAGCGGGCACTACATTCCGTTCGACCGCCCGGATGCGGTCGCGGATGCGGTACTCAACGTGATTGAAGCGATGGACATCGAGCACGGCGACGGATCCCGCGCCAGGCGGTAGCGTGCCGGTGCGTACGGCGCACCTGCGGCCGAACAGAGTAGTTCCCGTGGCTGATTACCCGACTCACGCTGACGTGAGCCGGTGCGGTGAGGCAGGATAGGGCGCGGAACGCGACTGGGAGGGCTCGAGGCTCCAATGGCAACCTATTACGTGATCGCGCGCATGGACGGCACCCGTCAGGTGGGACCGGACCGGCAGAGCGTGGATCTGGCCGACGCTCTCGAGCGCGGCATAACCCACTTCATCCAGGTCCCCGAGCTGGATGAGGACGAGCGCTCGACGGACCCCTACGGCCTGCTGGTGCACCCGGAACCCGCGCAGAGCGGCCTCGGCATCGCCGACGACATGACGCTGACCCTGGGCGTCGACGGGTCGTTCCGGCTCTTCCAGCTCCAGGCGGTGCCCGCACCCGAGCACTTCACCCCCAGCTCGGCGGTCGGCTCGCAGGCCATCGTCACGCGCGAGTTCCTGGCGGTCGCGGAGGTCCCGGCGTGGTGGGCGTACGGACCGCACGGGCGCAACGTCCTCGGCCTGATTTACGCGCTGACCGGCCTCAAGCGCGAGGAACTGGACGCGATCGGGCGGCGCATCGACAGCGCCGGCCTGGAGTTCGCCAAGGTCAAGTTCGACGCGCTCGCGGTGTCCGACCGGGCCATCGCCGATTCCGGGCGCACCGGGGCGGCCCGGCTCGCCCGCGGCTACGCGCGCGCCGCCACGTACGGCACCTGGGACCGCGACTCCGCTCTCGGGCACGCCGCCTCGCTCGCGGGCGACATCGCGTACGTGATGAGCGTCGGCGACCTCGTGCCGAACGACACCATCGACGCGCTCACGTCGTGGCTCAAGCCGCAGTTGAACGAATTGCACCCGGCGGGAGAAGGTCCGGACTACGGCGTGCAGGTGCAGCTTCAGGAATCCGGCGAGGGCGGTAACGAGGGCTCCGGCGAGGGCGGGCAGTAGCGCGTTTCATCGCGGGTCGCCGGGCCACGGAACGCGTCGGACAGTCGCGTGATCTAGGCCACGACCCGCGTGCTACCGATCGGTAACTTCTTGCGGCAAGATGGCGGGACCAGTACCGAGTCGCTCAAGACCCGTTCGCCACCATGAGGAGCTGACCGCGATGCAGTTCGGCCGCTACTTCGAGGAGTTCGAGGTCGGTGCCGTTTACAAGCACTGGCCGGGCAAGACCGTGACCGAGTACGACGATCACCTCTTCTGCCTCATCACCATGAACCACCACCCGCTGCACCTCGACGCGCACTACGCCGAGCAGACCACCGATTTAAGCGCAACGTGGTGGTGGGCAACTACATCTACTCGCTGCTGCTGGGCATGTCAGTGCCCGACGTCTCCGGCAAGGCGATCGCCAACCTGGAGGTCGAGTCGCTGCGGCACATCGCGCCGACCTTCCACGGCGACACCATCTACGGCGAGACCACGGTGCTGGACAAGACCGAGTCGAAATCCAAGGACGACCGCGGCGTCGTCTACGTGGAGACCCGCGGCTATAAGCAGGATGGCACCGTCGTGTGCGTATTCCGCCGCAAAGTCATGGTGCCCAAGCGGTCCTACGGCGAGGCGCGGGGCGGAGAGCAGCCGGGCAGGCCGGACCCACTACTCTAAAGCAGCACCGGCCTGACACACCGGCTGATACTCGCTCCCTGCGGATCACCGGGCACGGCCACAAGGCCCCGTCAGAGTGACGGACGCTTGACTGGAGACACCTGAACGGGGGACTGTTCAGCCTATGAAGGGCGAGCCAAGCTGCCCACGGTGTGGGAGCCGAGTACGTGCTCCCGGCGACCCGTCGGCCCTGTTGCCAGTGGTTCCGGAGGATTTGGCGCGTCCGATTCCGGACACCGTCCCGGAGAACCTGGCCGAACTCCCGGTCGATCTGCTGCCGCTGCACTCGTCTGGATCAGGGGCCGAACTGTGGACGTGTGAGCTACACGGCTCGGTGCACCCGGTGCAGCCCATTCTCGCCCCGAGCCCTGCGGTACTCGCCTCGGTGGTGTACCGCTCGCAGGTCCCGCTCTGGCTGCCCTGGCCGCTACCGCACCGCTGGGTGTTCAGCGGGGTCGCGTACGCCGGCGACCACCACACCGGCGCACGAGCGACGGTGATGGCGGCCAGCGGTCCGTCCCCGTTCGGCGGCGAGGGCGACATGCTGCTGATCGCCGAGGAGATGGGGATAGGGCTCGGGGCACGGTTCGCCGGCTTGACCGGACCGGACCCGGGCCCGATCTTCGAGGACACCGCCGCGCACGCGAAGGTGTACGCGGCGGGTCGGCCGACCCCGATGTGGTCGGTCCCGGACACCGGCGACCGCGCGGTCTTCGTCGGGGAGGCGCGCGGCATGTGGCTCTGGCTGGTGCTCTGGCCCGCGCTGGCCGGCACCCTGCTCTACGAGGACATGGTGCTTACCGACCTGCGCGACGCGGGCTCGGAGATCGCGCACCTGCCGGTCGGCTCGCTTTCCCCGCGCTTCTTCGCCTGAACTGCGTTTTCACCCGAACTCGGCCACGCGCGACCGCGTCCCGGCGGCGCGGCGCGTCCCTGTAAGGTGATTGGCGTTCGGCCCGCGATCACCTGTTTGGTGTTGGACGACTCAGGATCAGGATGCGCATCGACCTGCATACGCACAGCTCCCGCTCGGACGGCACGGACACCCCGACCGAACTGGTCGAGGCCGCGAAGGCCGCGAGCCTGGACGTCGTCGCGCTCACCGACCACGACACCACGGCCGGCTGGGACGAGGCGGCCGTCGCCGGCGAGCGGTTCGGCGTGACCGTGGTCCCGGGCGCGGAGCTGTCCTGCCGGCTGAACGGCATTCAGATCCACCTGCTCGGCTACCGCTTCGACCGCGCCGAGCCGGAGTTCGCCCGCGAGCGCAACCTGCTGCGGGACGACCGCGAGCGGCGCGCCGAGCTGATCGTGCAGCGCTGCCGCGAGCTGGGCGCGCCGATCACCTGGGAGCGGGTGCGGGAGATCGCGGGCGACGCCTCGATCGGCCGGCCGCACGTGGCCAGCGCGCTGGTCGAGGCCGGCGTGGTCGCCTCGGTGGACGAGGCGTTCTCCTCCGACTGGCTGGCCGACGGCGGACGCGCCTACGTGGACAAGTACGCGCTCGATCCCTACCGCGCGCTGGACCTGCTGCGCGCCTCGGGCGGCGTCGCGGTCTTCGCGCATCCGGCGGCGGGCCGGCGCGGCCGGATCGTGACGGACGATCAGATCGCCGACCTGGCCAAGGCAGGGCTGCGCGGCATCGAGGTCGACCATGTGGACCACGACGCGGCGGCGCGTGACCGGATCAGGGGTCTGGCCGCGGAGCTCGGCCTGGTGCCGACCGGTTCGAGCGACTACCACGGCGGGCGCAAGACTGTGCGGATAGGGCAGAACACGACGGCACCAGAGGCCTATGAGGCGCTGTTCGCGTGAACCTCACCCTCTTCGGCACCTCGTTCATCACACTTTTCGTGATCATGGACCCGCCGGGTACCGTGCCGATCTTCCTCGCCCTGACCTCCGGCCGCTCGCAACGGGCCCGGCGGCGGCTGGCGCAGCAGGCCGCGCTCGTCTCGCTCGTGGTCATCTCCTGCTTCGCCGCGTTCGGGCAGCAGATCCTCAAGTACCTGGGCATCACGGTGCCCGCGCTCGAGGGCTCGGGCGGGCTGCTGCTCCTGCTGATCGCGCTGGAACTGCTCACCGGCCGGGCGGACGAGCCGAGCGAGGCGGCGGACGTCAACGTCGCGATGGTGCCGCTGGGCACCCCGCTGCTGGCCGGTCCTGGTGCGATCGTCGCGGTGATCCTGTTCGTGCAGCAGATCCACGCGGTCGGGGACTTCCTCGCGGTCGCGGCGGCGATCCTGCTCACTCATGTGATCATCTGGCTGACGATGCGTTTCTCGGTGCACATCATCCGGGTGATCAAGGACTCCGGAGTCACGCTGGTGACCCGGATCGCCGGTCTGCTGCTGGCCGCCATCGCGGTGCAGATGGTGGCGCAGTCGGCGATCGCCTTCTCCAAGCTCGCCTGACCGCCGCCGTTCAGCCGAGCCAGAACTCCAGCAGGCCGTCGGCCACGAGCTCGGGCCGGTCGGTGTTGGGGGAGTGGCCGCAGTCCGGGATGAGCGCGAACTGAGCGCCGAGCCGGTCGGCGGTGTCCCGCAGCAGCGGGGCCGACCAGACGTCCTCGTCGGCGCCGGTCATGACGAGGCAGGGCAGGTCCCAGGCGCCGAGCAGGGCCTTGAGGTCATCGGTGCGGTCGGGTTCGGTCAGCAGCCGGCGGGCTATCGCGAAGATCGATCCCGGGTCGTTCGCGAGCCAGCGGCGCAGCAGGAACGCGCTCACCTCGGGATCGGGGTGCCGGTCCATCGGGCTCAGCTCGTGGATCTGCTGCAGCGTCAGCTGGTTCTCCACGGCGAGCAGCACGTCGAGCCGGTCGCGCGACGCCTTGCCGAGCACGGCGGCGGGCCCGGAGTCGAGGAAGGTCACTGAGGCGAGCGGGAGCAGGGCGCCCAGGTCCGGGCTGTCCTCGGCCTCCAGGTCGCGGTGGGCGCCGAGCAACGCCTCGCGGACCGTGTGTCCGCCGAACGAGTGACCGAGCAGGTGCACCGGCAGGTGCGTCTCGACCGCCAGCCCGCGCACCAGGGCGCGGATGTCGGAGGCGAAGACACTCGTGCCGTAGCCCTTGCCCCGCGGACCGTGCTCCGTGTAGCCGGCCGGTTCGGCCAGGCCGCAGGAGTCGCACTGGCCGCGCTGATCGATGGCGAGCACGTACACGCCCGCGGCGGTGAGCGGTTCGAGCAGGTGGAGGAAGTCCTCCTTGGACCCGGTGAATCCCGGCACCAGCAGGGCCGCCGCCACTGCCGGGCGGTCCGGTCGCGCTTCGATCGCGGCGAGCGGGCCGTCCGGCCGTGGCAGGTCGACGCGCCGGGCGCAGCGCGGCAGCTCCGTCGAGAGAGGCGTTGACACGTTGCGCTCCGAGGGTCTCTGCGGCGTCGTCCCGGCTTGGTTACTGCTGCGCCGACGGAGTCTCGACCACGGGCTCCGCCGCCGCCGACTTGCGGCTGCGGGTCGCCCGGACGCGGGTGCGGCGCGGGTTCGCGACCGGGTCCGCGCCGAGATCCTCGGACGCCTCGGCTCCGGTGTCGGGCGTGGCGGCGACGGCCTCGGGGGCGGCCTTGCGGGTCCGGGTCCGCTTGCGCGGCTCGGCCTTCTCCGCCGTCGGCTCAGCGGCTTCGGCCTCCAGAGCATCGGCCACGTGAGCATCCGCCACAGGCGCGCCCGTCTCGACCTTCGCCGCGGAGGCCTTGCGGGTCCGGGTGCGCTTGCGCGGCTCGGCCTTCTCCGTCGGCTCCCCGACCAGCGCTTCGGCCGGCTGACCGAGCACCGGCTCGGCCACAGCGGCAGGCTGCGGCTCGCGCACCGACCCGACCGGGCCGGCAAGCGAGCCGGGGGCCAGCTTGACGCTGCCACCGCCCGCCGACGGCTTGCGCGTGCGGGACCGCTTGCGCGGCGCCCGCTCCGTGCCCACAGCCGCTTCGGCCGTCGCTACCGGCGCGACCGGGGCGGTCGCGTGATCGGCGCTGCTCGGCACGCTCTCGACAGCCTCGCCGACCACAGGGGCCGCCGCGCCGTCACCGGAGGACTCGACCTGCTGGCCGCGACGGGTCCGGGTGCGCTGCCGGGGCGTGCGCGCGGGGCGCTCCTGCTTGGGCGCCTCCTTGCCGCCCCGCTGGCCGCCTCGGGGCGCGCGGCCGCGGCCGGTCTCCCCGAGATCCTCGATCTCCTCGGCCTCAAGGCCCTGGCGCACCCGCTCCTGCCGCGGCAGTACACCCTTGATGCCCTCGGGGATGCCGAGGTCCCGGTAGAGCTGCGGCGAGGTGGAGTAAAGCTCAGCGGGCTCGGGGAACTGCAGGCCGAGCGCCTTGTTGATCAGCTGCCAGCGCGGCACCTCGTCCCAGTCGACGAAGGTCACCGCGGTGCCCTTGGCGCCGGCCCGGCCGGTGCGGCCGATCCGGTGCGTGTACACCTTCTCGTCCTCGGGGCACTGGAAGTTGATCACGTGCGTGACGCCTTCGACGTCGATGCCGCGCGCGGCCACATCCGTGGCCACCAGCACGTCGATCTTGCCGTTGCGGAACGCGCGCAGCGCCTGCTCGCGGGCGCCCTGGCCAAGGTCGCCGTGCACCGCGGCGACCGCGAAGTGACGGTCCGACAGTTCCTCGGCGATCTTCGCCACGGTGCGCTTGGTGCGCGCGAAGATCATGGTCAGTCCGCGACCGTCGGCCTGGAGGATGCGCGAGAGCATCTCCACCTTGTCGAGAGAGTGCGCGCGGTAGACGAAGTGCTTGATGGCCTTGACCATGGTGCCCTCGTCGGCCGGGTCCGCGGCGCGGATGTGCGTCGGCCGGGACATGTACCGCCGGGCCAGAGAGATGACCTGGCCGGGCATCGTGGCGGAGAACAGCATCGTCTGCCGGCCGGCCGGCAGCTGGGCGATGATCCGCTCGACGTCCGGCAGGAAGCCGAGGTCCAGCATCTCGTCGGCCTCGTCGAGCACCAGGGTGCGCACGCCGCCGAGTTCCAGGTGGTGCTGGCGGGTCAGGTCGAGCAGCCGGCCGGGGGTGCCGACCGCGATGTCGATGCCGGCGCGCAGTGCGGCGACCTGCGGCTCGTAGGCACGGCCGCCGTACAGCGCGTGCACCCGGATGGCGCGCACCTTGCCGGCGTCCAGCAGGTCGTTGGTGACCTGGGTGGCCAGCTCGCGGGTCGGCACGACCACCAGGGCCTGCGGGGCGCCGTGCGCGGGGGCGAGGCCGGCGGGGGAGGAGGTGCGGGTGCGGCGCCTGCGGCGGGAGTTGCCGGAGGACGCGGCGGGAGCGGCGCTCGCCGCGACGGCGCCGGTGCTCGCGGCGTCCTCGGTGGCCGGGTCGGAGCCGGGGCCGCTGACCCGCTGGAGCATCGGGATGCCGAAGGCGAGGGTCTTGCCGGTGCCGGTCTTGGCCTGGCCGATCACGTCCGCGCCGGTCAGCGCGACCGGGATGGTGGCGGACTGGATCGGGAACGGGGCGGTGATGCCGAGCGCGTCCAGCGCTTCGACGGTCTCCGGGAGCACGCCGAGTTCGGCGAAGCTGTGGGCGGGGGCGACCGTCTCGGCGTCGGTGGCCGGGGCCGCGGCGCCGTCCTCGAACTCGTCTGTCGCGGAGGTCTCTGAGTTGGTCGGGTTCGTTGCGTTTCGGGTGCGGATGCTGATGGTCTTGACCTTTTCGTCCTCGTGACGGCGGGCGTCCCGGAGAGTTCAGCCAGGTCGCGGCACTCGGGCCGCGGGCTGCTCGACCGGGGTTCGGCCGGGCGTCGGCGAGGACCGCGCCGAGCGTGTGTGCGGGCTCGGGCCGGTGCCGCCGGGTCTTCACCCGACCAATCGCAGGGCCGCTGCCGTCGTCGTCAGGGGCGGGCCGTGCGGTCGGAGCCGATCGGGGTGCGTTCGGCCGACCGGGCATCCTGTACGGATCGGCGGGTCTCGGGGCGATCCCGAGCCTCCGCCGATGCAGTCAAGTCACCATATTACCAGGCGGTTCGCCAACGATCGAGTACGCTGCGTTATGTGCTGCCTGACCTCACAGAATCAAGCGCGGGCGCGGCTGCATACGCGGCGCTCGCCGAATTCGAGCGCCTGACCGCGCTCCTGCCGCTCGCCCCGGGTTTGGCGGACCGGATGGCCGTCGCCGAGGTGATCGCGCAGCGGTACGCACGCTATCGCGAGCTGCTCGAACGCGCCGGTGGGGCGGGTGATCCGCAGCCCGCCATGACGGCGGCGGCGCCCGCGATCGAGGACGCGCGGCGCCGGGTCGAGTCCGAGGACTGGTGGCAGGCGCTGGCGGCTGCGGTTCTCGGCGGCGCACTTACCGACGAGCTGTTCGAGATCATGCTCGGCGACCGGGCGGAAGCGGCCGAGCCGGAGCAGGAGGGTGCGGCGTCCGCCGACGTCGAGGCGAAAGCCGCGGACGCGTGGGCGGCGCAGCGGCTGCGCGCGGCGCTGGCCGACGACCCAGTCCTGGCGGCACGGATCGCGATGTGGGGCCGCCGCCTGGTCGGCGAGGCGATCGTGCTGGCGCGCGAATTCGGCGGCGAGCGCTATCCGGAACTCGCCGACCGGCTGGCCGCGAGTCACGCGCGAAGGCTGGAGGACTTCGGCCTGGCGGGCTGAGGGCCTTGCGGGCTGAGCGGACCGGGCCGCATCAGGGCTCGAACGGCTTAGCGCGGCAAGCTGCGTTCGCGTAGATAGAGCGCCCAACCGCAAACCAAGAGCAGTGAGACGACGGCGGCGAGCACGAGCCGGGTGCCGTGGAAGGCGCTGCCGAGCACCGCGAATCCGAGCGCTGCGCCGCCGAAGGCCCCGCCGACGCCGATGGCGAGCGCGGAGAGCCACGCGATCCCGCGACGTCCAGGCGCAAAGCGACCGGGAACGGCGAGCCCGCCGAGCCCGCCGATCACCAGTCCCAGCGCGATCAGTCTCAGTAGTTCAGATGAGAGCACGAACCGACGCTACGTCAGATCCGCTCTTGCCGCCTCTCGCCCTCGCGGCCGCGAAGCGACGCGGCCGGCGGGGTCGAGAGGAGAATATTAGCAGGTCACAGCGCTCCGAAGCCGACGCGGCGGGCGGCCGGCTCGCCGATCTCGACGTACGCCAGCCGATCGGCGGGGACGATCACCTTGCGGCCCTTGTCGTCGTTGAGCACGAGCAGGCCGGTCTTCCCGGTGAGCGCGGCGGAGACCGCCTTCTCCACCTCTTCGGCGCTCAGCTCGGACTCCAGCGAGAGCTCGCGAGCCGCGTGCTGCACACCGATCTTGATCTCCACGGTGGTTGGTTCCTTCCACGTAGACAAGCCGCCGGTCTTCGAGGAACAGAAGACGCTAGGACGAAGCCTACGTGTTCGACGGAGCGGTACTGCGTCGATCGGCGCGTAGACCGGTCAGCTCTCGGCGAACACCAACGCGCAGAGATGCGGGGAGCCGACTAAAGGTGCGGACTAGAGGTGCGGGAAACCAGCAATCCCCCGCCAGGCGAGCTGCGAGATCAGCTGCGCGGCGGTGTCGCGCGGCACCGGCATCCCGGCGGACAGCCAATAGCGCGCGGTGACCTGTGAGATTCCGGTCAGGCCGACCGCGAGCACCATCGACTCCTCCTGGCCGAGCCCGGTGTCCTCGGCGATGACCGCGCTGATGAGCTTCGCGCAGTCGAGTTCCGCCTTGCTCACCCGGTCGCGCACGGCCTGCTCGTTCACCAGGTCAGACTCGAACACCAGGCGGAACGCGCCGCTCTCGTGCTCGACGAACTGGAAGTAAGCGTCCATCGTCGCGGCGACCCGCTGCTTGTTGTCGCTGGTCGACGCCAGCGCGCTGCGTACCGCTTCGACCAGCGTCTCGCAGTGCTGGTCGAGCAGCGCGAGGTACAGCTCGAGCTTTCCGGGGAAGTGCTGATAGAGCACAGGCTTCGACACACCCGCGCGGTCCGCGATGTCGTCCATCGCGGCGGCGTGATAGCCCTGGGCGACGAAGACCTCCTGCGCCGCGCCGAGCAGTTGGGTGCGCCGGGCCAGCCGCGGAAGCCGGGCCGACCGGGGACGGTCGTCGGCGCTGTAAAGCGTTTCGGCTGTACTCACGGTGCCTCTGTCATGGGTTCGCGGGTGAAGCAGGTCACACGCATCCTACGCGGCAGTAACCTATTCAAGCCAGGCTGTCGGACCGCCCGGCTGCGGCCTACCGGTACTCGTCCTCGTCCACTGGCACGGAAACGGCCTGCTCGGCGGCGTCCGCCGGGTCGGCCTCCATCGGCACCTCGGCTTCCGGATGCGCCGGCGCGCGTTCCTGGTCCATCTCCTCCGCGCCCTCGACCACCGGCAGCGACTGCTCGGCGGCGTCGGCCTCCGGGGCCTCGTACTCGTCGGTGAACTGCTGCTCAGTCATGGTCGAGCCCCTCATCCGGTGGGTTCCCACCCTTAATCGTCGACTTTACGCCGATCTCACGCTGCGGTCCCCATTGACGGGAATGGCCGCGGGAGTGGGACGGTTGCCTGAAAAGAGTTCTTCAAACACGAGTGAGGGGACGGCTGTGTCCGCGCCTGTGAAGCTGCCTCCGCTGGTCGAGCCGGCCACGGAACTGACCGTTGACGAGGTGCGCCGCTATTCGCGCCACCTGATCATCCCGGACGTCGCCATGGACGGCCAGAAGCGCCTCAAGAACGCGAGGGTGCTCTGTGTCGGCGCCGGCGGGCTCGGCTCACCGGCGCTGATGTACCTGGCCGCGGCCGGTGTCGGCACGCTCGGCATCGTCGAGTTCGACACCGTGGACGAGTCCAACCTGCAGCGCCAGATCATCCACGGCCAGTCGGACATCGGGCGGTCCAAGGCCGAGTCCGCGCGTGACTCGGTGCGCGAGATCAACCCGTACGTGAACGTGGTCCTGCACGAAGAGCGGCTGGACTCCGAGAACGTGATGGAGATCTTCGCGCAGTACGACCTGATCGTGGACGGCACGGACAACTTCGCCACCCGCTACCTGGTCAACGACGCCTGCGTGCTGCTGAACAAGCCGTACGTGTGGGGTTCGATCTACCGCTTCGACGGCCAGGCCGCCGTGTTCTGGTCCGAGTACGGCCCCTGCTACCGCTGCCTCTACCCGGAGCCCCCGCCCCCCGGCATGGTTCCCTCCTGCGCCGAGGGCGGCGTGCTCGGCGTGCTGTGCGGCTCGATCGGGGCCATCCAGGTCACCGAGGCCATCAAGGTGCTCACCGGTGTCGGCGAGCCGCTGGTCGGCCGGCTGATGATTTACGACGCCCTGGAGATGTCGTACCGCACGGTCAAGGTGCGCAAGGACCCCGAGTGCGCGGTGTGCGGTAAGAACCCGACCGTGACCGAGCTGATCGACTACGAGGCGTTCTGCGGCGCGGTCTCCGAGGAGGCCATCGAGGCGGCCCGGGAGTCGACGATCACCCCGCGCACCCTCAAGCAGTGGATCGACGACGGCGAGAACATCCAGATCATCGACGTGCGCGAGCCCGCCGAGTACGAGATCGTCTCGATCCCCGGATCCACGCTGATCCCGAAGAACGAGTTCATCATGGGTGACGCGCTGTCCAAGCTGCCGCAGGACAAGCGGATCGTGCTGCACTGCAAGTCGGGCGTGCGCTCGGCCGAGGTGTTGGCGCTCGTGAAGGCGGCCGGGTTCTCCGACGCCGTGCACGTCGGGTCGGGCGTCGTCGGCTGGGTTAACCAGATCGAGCCGGAGAAGCCGATCTACTAACTGATCTACCAGCTGCTGCTGGTCCGCTGACCGTGCGTCAGTCGGAGCAGTGCGTATGACCTTTACGCATCTACAGCGCGCCCTTGCGCTGTAGATGCGTAAACGCGAAGTAGCCCGGGATCACCGGCAGGTAGGTGCGCAGCAGGCGGAAGATGAACACCGCGGGAGTCCCGACCGTGGCGGGAAGGCCGCCGATGCTGGTGAGCGCGCCGGCCATCGCGAGCTCGACGGTGCCGATACCGCTTGGCACCGGAATCACCGATCCGATCGCCTGCGCGGTGAGGAAGACCACCGCGGTCGTCGCGTACGAGATGTTGGCGTGCGGCGAGATGGTCAGCACCGACGCCCAAAGGCACAGCGCGTTCATCAGCGAGAGCAGGACCGTGCCGCCGAGGCCGATGGACAGCTTGCGCGGGTTCTGTGCCACATCCAGCAGCCGCGGCAGCGTCCCCTCGAAGAACGGTTTGAGCCGGGCCACCGCGAACTGGCGCAGCGGCTTGACGCCGATGGTCACCATGGCGACGACGCCGATCGCCAACAGGATCGCGATGACCACCGTGGAGGGCGCCCAGCTGTGTCCGCTGGTTCCGGTGTTCGCGAGGAAGCTGAACGCGGCGATCAGCGCGATGTGCATGATGAAGCCGACCGCCTGCGACGCGCCGACCGCGCTGACCGCCGGGCCGGTGCCGATGCCCTGCTTCTGCAGATAGCGCGTGTTGAGCGCGACGCCGCCGACCGCCGCGGGCGCCACGATCGAGACGAAGCCGGCCGCGACCTGGACCAGGAAGTTGCGCACGACCGGCAGCCGCTCGGGAATGAACCCGGTCAGCACCATCCCGGCCGCGACGTAGGTCATCACCGAGGCGGCCACCGCGGCGATGGCCCACCACGGCGAGGCGACGGCCAGGATCTTGGTGAGGCTCAGCTTCGAGCTGGCCAGCTGATAGAGCACCAGATACGCGGCGACCAGGCCCGCCGCGACGGTCAGCAGCGTGCGCGGCCGCAGCCGCTCGAGCTTGACCGGCTCGGCCACCCGCGTCGCCTGCGGCTGGTAGGCCAGGATCTGCTCGCGGATGCGCTGCAAGAGGTCCTTGGACTTGCGGACTGCCGTACGCGTGGTGCGCGTGAGCACGACCGGCTGCAGCATGGGCAGCGCCGCACCAATCGCATCCGCGCCCAGTACCTGCGCGCCGACGCGTACCGTGCGCTCCGGTCCGTACCGCAGCGCCAGAGTGGCCATCAGCTCCGCGGTGTCTAACCGAGTCTGCAACGCGCTCGCCGCGATCTCGCCGTTGCGCAGATCGAGCAGCCATACCTGCTCGTCGCGGTCCACCAGGAGCGAGTCGAGGGCGAAGCGGCGGTGCGCGACCTGGTGCAGCTGCATCTGCTGCTGAAGCTGCCAGATGCGAGTCAACAGCTCGTCAGTCAGCTCGTCCGGCGACAGCTTCTCCAGCGTGCGACCCTCGACCCGCTCGTACGCGAGCACGGCAGCGTCAGCGCTCAGCTCACGCACTGCGACCAGACGCGGCGTCCGGATGCCCGCGTCGCGCAGGGCATAGGACATCAACGCTTCCTGATCCACCGCGCGCCTGAGCGACAGCAGGTTGCGACGTTGGGCAGGGCCGCGAAGCCTAATCCGCCGGTACAGCCGGTAAACCAAGCCCACCGCTTGCCTGTCCCGGTCGAGCACAGTCACGTCGAGCAGGCGGCCGTCGTGCGTGTCGGCCTCGTAGCGCCTGGTGTCCTCGGTCTCGCCGATCCACCGGCAGGCCACCGGCTGGAGCCCGGCGTCGAACAGCGAGGTGACCACGTCGTAACCGGTCGGCCTGGCGTTCACCACCCCGCGTGCGTAACGCCAGCCGAACGCCACGGTACGGCCGAACAGGAAGGTCACCATCAGCCCGACCAGCGCGCTGTTGCCGTTGATCAGGGTGGCGACTGCGTACGTAAGCACGCATGACCACGTGAACGTCTGGAGCGCGGGCCGGTCACCGAAGCCGATGATGGTGAGGAAGGCAATGACCGTGGCGATATAGACGTGCAGCGGCGTCGTCGTGCTGCTGGCCAGGTGACGGGTCAACACTTCGGAGAGCCAGTCGGGTGAGGCGTTCGAGTCGATCCACAGGTTGAGCAGGCTCGCGCCCAGGTAGGCGATCGCCGCCGCGATGACGCCGTCCGCGACCCGGCGCCCCTCGTGCCGGTAGAGCCGCTCCACGGCCAGCCCGACCGGAATGACCGCCGTGGCGATGTTGGTGAGCAGCGTGATGGTGGACAGGAACAGCTGCGGCGCCAGGGTGATGCTGTTGTGGATGTCCGTCTCTAGGCCGGTCGTAGTACTCGCGCCGGGCACCGCGAGCAGCAGCACGATGGCGATGAGACCGGTCTCGAAGAGCAACCGCATCAGGTCGGGCGGTCGTCTTATCCGGCGAGGTTCAGGCGGCTCGTCGATGGTGATCTGAGCGGGTAACATCACCGGCTGCATGGGTTTGGGCACGCCGGAGACAGGCTTGGCCGAGTCACGGGTGGCATTGCCGCCCCTGTGCAAGCTCACTGGGTCCCTGTCTTCGCGTTCACGATTTACCGCAGTCCCGATCTGCGTACGCATGCTCGTCCCTATCGTTACCTATCCGGATGCTTGCACGCAGCCCGGGTGAGCAGCGTCCCGCGTTTACCGCCGATATCCTGGCGGCTTCGGCGACGGCGGAAATCCATCCGAGGGTTGATTGTGACGCAGCCAGGTCTCGTCCCGACGGCTGACCCCGAGGCGCGGGCGTACGTCCGTAGGGTGCTCGCGGTGGTGGAGTCCATCCCGCGTGGCAAGGTGATGACTTACGGCGATATCGCCGAGTACCTGGAGGACGGCGGTCCGCGCCAGGTCGGCGCGGTGATGTCCCGGCACGGCGGCGGTGTGCCGTGGTGGCGGGTGGTCAACGCCTCGGGCGTTCTGCCGCCGCAGCTGCGCGGCGAGGCGGCGCTGCACTACGCCGAGGAGGGCACGCCGTACGACAAGTCTCGCGAACGGGTGAATTTGCGGACAGCCCGCTGGGATGGACGCTGAAATCCGCGCTGCCGGTCCGCTGGTTATCCACAACCACTTTCCGAGTTTGCCTCTGTTGTCGGCGGTTTGTGCTGTCATGGCCAATGTCGGTCCTAGCGAAGAACGGATCGGCCCCGGCTGGCGGGAACGGAAGGAGGTGGGTCAGCGATGAGTACTTCTGCGGCGCCGCGATCGGCACAGCGGTCGGCACGGCGGTCGGCCGCGCCGTTTCGCCTGCTTCCCCCACCTCTGGCCTATCCGGTCGGCGGTCTGCGGCTCGACGATCGGCAACGCAGCGTGGTCGAGCACCGCGGAGGACCGTTGCTGGTGCTCGCCGGGCCCGGCACCGGGAAGACCACGACGCTGGTCGAGGCGGTGCTGGACCGCACCAGGGGACCGGACGCGCTCAGCGCCGACGAGATCCTGGTGCTCACCTTCAGCCGGGCGGCGGCAGCCGAGCTGCGGGATCGGATCGGCGCGCGGCTGATCCCGGGGGCGGGCGCGCCGACCGCGACGACCTTCCACTCGTTCTGCTTCGGCCTGGTCGGCCAGTATCAGGAGCCGGAGCTTTTCGGCGATCCGCTGCGGCTGCTGTCCGGCCCGGAGCAGGACGTGGTGATCCGGGAACTGGTGCGCGGCACGATCGAGCCCGGCGGCTGGGGCCGCGAGCCCGGCGGCTGGCCGCAGGCGCTGCGGGCGGCACTGGGCACCCGCGGCTTCGCGGAGGAGCTGCGCGCGGTCCTGCTGCGCGCCCGCGACCTGGGGCTCGATCCGGAGGACCTGGCCGACTTCGCCGCGCGGGCGGATCGGTCCGACTGGCGGGCCGCGGCCCGCTTCTACGCCGAGTACCTCGACGTCGCTGACGCCCGGGGCGTGCTCGACTACACCGAGCTGGTGCACCGGGCCGTGCTGCTCAGCGAGGCGGAGGAGGTCCGCGCGCTGCTGCGTCGCCGGTACCGCGCGGTGTTCGTGGACGAGTACCAGGACACCGATTCGGCGCAGGTCCGGCTGCTCCAGGCGCTCGCCGGCGACGGGCGCGACCTGGTCGCGGTCGGCGATCCGGACCAGTCGATCTACGCGTTCCGCGGCGCGGACCTCAGCGGCATCCTGGACTTCCCGGAGCAGTTCCGCCGCAGCGACGGCGAGCCCGCCGACATAGTCGTCCTGCAGAACAGCCGACGCGCGGCGCCGACGCTGTTGAAGGCCTCGCGGCAGGTCGCCAAGCGCATACCGATCACGCGGTTGCCGGCGGAACAGGTGCGAGAGCACCGGGAACTGGTCGCGGTAGAAGCCGATTCGGCCCTGGAACCCGCGCAGTCGACGGCGCTGCGCAACAACCCGTACGGCGTCGGCCGGGTCGAGGCGATCGTCTATCCCGACGAGGCCGCCGAACTCGCCGCGATCGCGGACCTGCTGCGGCGCGCGCACTTGGAACACGGCGTGCCGTGGGAGGACATGGCGGTTCTGGTGCGCGACGGCCAGCAACTCGCTCCGGCGCGCCGCGCCCTGCTCGGGGCGAACGTTCCGGCCGAGGTGTTGGGCGACGACCTGCCGCTGGCTCAGGAACCCGCGGTCGCCACGCTGCTGACCGCGCTGCGCTGCGCGGCCGAACCCGCCGCGCTCACCCCGGACAGCGCGCGCGAGCTGCTGATGGGCCCGCTGGGCGGCTTGGACAGCGGCGACCTACGCCGCCTCGGCCGCGCCCTGCGCGCGGAGGAGCAGGCCGCACTAGCCGCCGCACGCAGACGACGCAGCCGCGCCGCAGAGGCGGAAGCCGGCGACTCCGCCGATTCCGATGACGTTGCCGCTTCCGACGACTCTCCGGGCTCCGAGGTCGCCGCCTTCGACCCTGCGGACTCCGACGACTTCGCTGCTTCCGGCGACTCCCCGGGCTCCGAGGCCGCCGCCTCCGAGTCTGCGGACTCTGACGCAGCTGCCGCTTCTGACGACTCTCCGGGCTCCGGGGTCGCCGCCTCCGGCTCTCCGCGCTCTGACGACTTCGCTGCTTCCGGCGACTCCTCAGGTTCCGAGGTCGCCGCCTTCGACCCTGCGGACTCCGACGACTTCGCTGCTTCCGGCGACTCCCCGGGCTCCGAGGCCGCCGCCTCCGAGTCTGCGGACT
>NZ_DASRGV010000018.1:0-7310 GCF_035650855.1 Actinocrinis sp.
CGCTCAATCCCCAGTCGATACCACAATCTGTGGTACGCTCTGGACGACCAGCCACTAGATGTAGGGGTAAACCTAGCACGCGGACCGATCGCCCGCGACCCCGACGCGGCCGATCGAGGACGAGTGTCCGTGTCCTGATTAGCTACGCTCCGCGATCGGTCCAGGTGGCCTTGAACACCTTCGGGGGTCCTGCGCAAGGGTGTTCGGCGCAAATTCCTTCGACCGGATGAATTCGCTGTGGAAAACCGGATTAACAGCCGGAAGTGGCAGCAGGATGTACGGCAGCAGCCCAGAGAAGAACGCGAGCGCGCGGCCGCGCGAAAGCGTCTGTGGCACACCAGCTCGACCGGCGGAGGGGATTGCGGCGCACTTGTTCGATAAGCATATTCGAACAAGTGTTGGTCGGATGTCAGACGCTTCGGCTACGGTTGGGATCAGGGGTCGGGTCAGGGGCGAACCCCCGGCCGAGAAAAGGGAAGGGAACCACGATCATGGCCGGACGGAGCAGTGCAGCCGCGGCGCGGCGTCGCAGTACCGGCGCGCGCGGAGACGCGGCGCGCGGTGCGGAGCCGGGCGGCGACGGCAAGCCCGCGGGTGCGGTGGTGCGGCAGCGTCGGCGCGGACCGGGGCGGCTCGGAGCGGGGGCGGAGGCGGCGGATATGACGCGGGTTCCGCTGTCGCTGCGGCTCACCGACCGGCAGTGCCGGGTGCTCGAAGTCATTCAGGAGTCGATCGATCGGCGCGGTTATCCACCGTCGATGCGTGAGATCGGCGAGGCGGTGGGTCTGCAGTCCACCTCCTCGGTACGGCATCAGCTGGTGGTGCTGGAGAACAAGGGGTTCATCCGGCGCGACCCGAACCGGCCGCGGGCGTACATCGTGCGCGGCCCGAGCGACCCGACCCAGGCGTGGCGGGCCCGGATGGCGCAGTCGCACGCGGCCGCGTCGTCGGTGCCGCAGATCGCCGCGCCGGCCGCCTCGATCCCGGTGGACGAGGACACGACCGCGGGCCGGGTGCTGCCGATGGGCGGCTCGGTCGGCGCGACCGAATACGTGCCCTTGGTCGGCCGGATCGCCGCCGGCGGCCCGATCCTGGCCCAGGAGGAGATCGAGGAGCTCATCCCGATGCCCCGGGACCTGGTCGGCGACGGGACGCTGTTCGCGCTCACGGTGGTCGGGGACTCGATGGTGGACGCGGCGATCTGGGACGGGGACACGGTCGTGGTGCGCCAGCAGCCGACCGCCGAGTCCGGCGAGATCGTCGCGGCGATGATCGACGGCGAGGCGACCATCAAGCAGCTGAAGCTGCAGAACACGCCGTCGGGCCGGCACGTGTGGCTGATGCCGCGCAACCCGGCGTACGACCCGATCCCGGGCGACGAGGCGTCGATCCTCGGCCGGGTGGTCGCGGTGATGCGGCGGCTGTGACGAGTTGGGCGAGTGAGACGAGCTAGATGAATTAGCTGCAACGCAGAACCCTGCCCAGGTGGCGTGGCGCTGAGAAACGCGAGGTAAGCGCGCGCGAGTACTGGGGCAGGGCGTGGACAGAGAGGCGGGTGAGGTCGGCCGTCTCTCTCGGCCCGGTCGGCCGTCGTGGGAAGGGGCGGCTGACCGAGGCAGCTGAGTACGCGCAGTGTGGTACGCGTGCGGGCGGTGATACCGCGTTGCTCGGGGAAGGTCGGCCGGCCGCGGCTGCCAAGGCTGAGCGGCACGCACGGCGCCTTCATGGTGCGCGGGGCGAGAGGCCAGAAGCAGGCGGCTGCGCGGAGCGAGGGGCCAGAAGCAGGCGGCTGCGCGGAGCGAGGGGCCAGAAGCAGGCAGCTGCGCGGGGCGAGGGGCCAGAAGCAGGCAGCTGCGCGGGGCGAGGGGCTAGAAGCAGGCGGCTGCGGGGTTCAGGTACCCGTGTGACGGCGACGAGCGTCGACGGCTGAACATCCGCGATCGGTGCGCGACGGCTACGAGCTTTGACGGCTGTGCGTGTCCGGTCGCCGGGCCATCGCGACTCAGGGGATAGCGACTCGCGGCGCTCCGAAGCACCGGTTAACAAGCAGTTCGGATCAGGGGGCCTCGGGCCAGCGCAAAGCAGGGCGCTTTGAGGCAGCGTCCGAACAGTGCTTCGGATCAGGGGGCTTCGGCGTCGAGGCGGCGCAGCGCGGCGCGCACCAACTTCGTGTCGTCGGTGGGCCAGAACGGAGGCAGGGAAGCCCGCAGGAAGCTCGCGTAGCGGGCGGTAGCCAGCCTGGAGTCCAGGATCGCCACCACGCCCCGGTCTCCGGCCGCTCGGATGAGCCGTCCGGCTCCCTGAGCCAGCAGCAGCGCGGCATGGGTCGCGGCGACCGCCATGAAGCCGTTTCCGCCGTTGCGCGCGACCGCCTCTTGACGGGCCGCTGCCAGCGGGTCGTCCGGGCGCGGGAACGGGATCCGGTCGATCACCACCAGCTGGCAGGACGGTCCGGGCACGTTGACCCCCTGCCAAAGCGAAAGGGTGCCGAACAGGCACGTGCGCGGGTTCTCGCCGAAGCGGGCGATCAGCTGCGGCAGCGAGTCCTCGCCCTGGCACAGCACGGTGTACGACAGCCGGTCGGAGATCTCCGCTGCCGCCGCCTGCGCACCACGCAGCGAGGAGAACAGCCCGAGGGTGCGGCCGCCGGCGGCCTCGATCAATCCGGCGAGCTCGTCGAACTGGTCAGGGCGGATACCGTCGCGTCCGGGCGGAGCGAGGTGCCGGGCGATGTAGAGAATGCCCTGCTTCGGATAGTCGAAGGGCGAGCCGACGTCGAGGGCGTTCCAGCGAATGGGATGGTCGGTGTCGTCCTGGGTGTCGGCTTGGGTGTCGTCCTGCGCCGACTGCTCCTTAGAGGCTGGCGCGCTTGAGGGCGCCGCGTTCGATGACGCCGCGTTCGAGTCGGCGGCTGAGGATGCGGCGTCGGACGGGTCGTCAGACGCGTCGCGCGAAGGGGCTCGACCGGAGCGAGGACCGTTGGCAGCGCTGTCCGCCGGGAGCCGGTCCGCTCGCTCGTCGGGGTACAGGCCAACCGAGCGGGCTACCCCGTCGAAGTCGCCGCCGAGCTTGAGCGTCGCAGAGGTCAGGACCGTGTGCGTGCGCGCGAACAGGCGGTGGCGCAGCTGCTGGGCGACTGAGAGCGGGGCGATGTGCAGGGAGCTGAATCGGTCGCCGCGGTCCAGCCAGATCACGTCGTCGGGCGAGGTGAGCAGCATCCGGTCGGAGAGCTCGAAGATCTGCTCTATCGCCGACTGGGCCTGCCGCCTGGCGCCCTCGGTGCCCGCACCTGCCTCGGCGGCACCGTCCTCGCCGCCCCCGCCCCGGGACGCCCCCTTCCCACCCTTCTCCCGTCCGCGCACCAGAGCGCTAATGACCTGTCGGGACGCGTCACGCAGCGCGGTGAGCGCCTCGACGACGTCTTCTGGCAGCTGCGGATAACGGCGGGCGTCCGCCGTATCGAGCATCTCCCGGAACAGCTCCACGGCCTGCTCGAAGACCAGGTGCGTCTTCTCGTCCACATGCTTGCGGATGCGGCGCGCGGCGCGGTCGACCATGCCTCCGGTCAGCTCGCCGGAGTTCGCGCCGGTCGCCCGGGAGACCAGCTCGTGCGCCTCGTCGACGACCACGGCGTCGTGCTCGGGCAGGACTTGGACATCGCTGTCGAACGTGTTGATGGCGAGCAGCGCATGGTTGGTGACGATGATGTCCGCCTCGCGAGCGCGCTCGCGGGCCTCCTCGGCGAAGCACTCCGTGCCGAACGGGCACTTGGAGGCCGTCAGGCACTCGCGGGCGCTGACCGAGACCATGCCCCACACTCGGTCACTGACACCGGGCACCAGGTCGTCCCGGTCGCCGGTCTCGGTCTCCTCGGCCCACTCGCGCACGCGCAGGATCTGGCGGCCGAGGTCGGAGACCGCCGAGGCATCGAACAGCGCCTCCTCGCCCTCGTTCTCGTCGCCGCCGTCGATCTTGTGCTTGCAGACGTAGTTACTGCGGCCCTTGAGCAGCGCGAACTCGGGGACGCGGCCGAGGGCAGGGGCGAGCGCGTCGGCGATCAGCGGCAGGTCGTGCGCGACGAGCTGGCGCTGCAGCGCGAGCGTGGCGGTGGCGACGACGACGCGCCGGTCCCGCCGGTCAAGGCAGTGCGCAATGGCGGGCACGAGGTACGCCAGCGACTTGCCGGTTCCAGTGCCGGCCTGGACCAGGAGCGGATCCCCTTCGGTCAGCGCGCGCCGGACCGCTTGGGCCATCTCGACCTGACCCGGCCTCGGCTCGCCGCCGACTGCGGCGACCGCGCTCGCGAGTAAGGTTTCGAGATCAGCTTTGCCCATGGGCCACTAGGGTACGGGGCTCGGCCGACAGCCGAGGACGGATCCTGGGCGGAGGTCAGTCGATCGGGGCGAGTGGCGAGTGGGCGCGCCTGCGGTAGGACGGATCCGGCGCTGGCGGGGCGACGGCGTGGCGGCGTGGCGGCGTGGCGGCGTGGCGGCCACGGCGGGCGACGGCCAGTCAGTCGATCGGGGCGAGCGGGTTCGGGACGACGCCGTGGGCCTCGACGTGCGGACGGGTCGGCCGATCGCGGTAGCCGTCGAGCAGCAGCCGGTTGCGGTTGAGGCAGAGCCGGTCGATGTGCGGCTTGCCGAGGTCGAACAGCGCGTAGCGTTCCGCGTGCTCGGGGAACCTGTCCTGGTATGCGCGGATCGCGGCGCGCACGAGCGACCAGAACTCGGCGCCGGGGACGTCGAGATGCTGCTCGCAGATCCGGGCCAGGTAGCGGAAATGTCCGATGAACAGACCGCCGTGCAGGAACTGGCAGAGGTAGTCCGGCTGCTCGCGCAGCATCACCGAGGCGACCTGCTGCGGCAGTTCCGCGAGCTCGGGCAGGTCGGCGGCGGCGAGATTGACGTCGTCGACGAAGTCCTTGACCGCGAGCCGAGTGGGGATGTCGCGCTCGTCGAAGATCACGACCGCGTTTTCGCCATGCGGAGAGAACACCGTTCCGTAGGCGTAGAGGAAGCGCAGCAGCGGCGGCAGCAGAGCGCTGAAGAGGCGTTCCAGCCATGTGCAGGCGTCCAGCCCGGACCGGGCGATCAGTTCAGCCACCAGTGACGCGCCGTCCGCGCCGAAGGACAGCAGCGACGCGAGCGTGCGTGCCCTCTCCCCCTCGTGCAGCGCGGCGGGCAGCGGTTCGCGCCAGATCGCGCCCAGCAACTCGCGGTACTGATATGGGACTGCGTCGATGCGGTCGAGCACCGGATGGTCGACCGTGACGGACGCGACCTCGCCGAGCAGGATCACCTTGCAGTCGTCGGTGAGGAACGGGTCGCTGGCCGCGAGGCCCTGGAGCCAGGCCGTGAGGGCGGGTGCGGCGAGCGTGCGCTCGGTGGGCAGGCCGCGCCAGACCATCGTGTTGAGGATGGACAGCGGGAGCTTCACGTGGCGCCGGTGCGGCACGCTGATGTTGCTAAAGGTCCTGATCGACTGCTGGGGCAGGTACGAGTCGTCGCCTTCGCCCAGGTACACCAAGCGAGCTGACGCGATCTCAGCCCCGTACAGCGGTTGAATCGTCTCGTCCCACTGCCACGGATGGATCGGCAGCCACCAGTACCGCGCCGGGTTACAGCTGCGCCTGATCAGCTCCGCGCCGAACCGCACGCGCGCCGCCGGAGAGAGCTCCTCGGTGTACAGGCGGCGGGCGCTCAGGCCGGGGACGGCCTGGTAGTGCGCCAAGTCGTCGCGTACGGCAATCCACGGCAGGCGGACCGGTTGGCGCGCCTCGGGTGCGTAACGCAGGGTGTCGTTGGCCGAGAAGCCGACGCGTCCCTTGTTGAACACGATCCACGGGTGCCCGGTCTGGTGGCCTTCGAGCTGTGCGTAGTCGAGGTCTGCCAGTTCCGCGGCGGTGAGCGTGGCGGTGGCGAGGATCTGGGCGTCGGCGGCGAGTGTCGCGGCCATTTCGCGCACGAGGTGACCTGCGGTCTCGCCGGAAAGGCCGAGGGAGGGCGCGGCGTCGGCGATGAAGGCGAGAGGGTCCGCAGCCGGATGTCCGCCGCGCCGCACGGAGCCGGGGTCGACGAACCAGGACCCGTACGCGCCCCGGTCGGCACGGAACCGGTACTCGATCGAGGGCGCACCGCCAGGCGCGCCGTTGCCAGCGCCGCCACCGTTGGGCTGCTCGGGAGCCTGCCCGGGAGCGTCGAGGGTGAGGGCGTGCCACCCGTCATCCTGCTCAGCCGGGGTCAGCAGTTCCTCGTAGGCGAGTTCGGCGATGGTCTTCGCCAACAGGGTCCGGCCCGCGTGCCGCCAGCGCAGTTCGGGGTCAGCGGGCAGGGACTGGGTCGATCCGGTGCGGTTGGGCGACGTGCTGTGGCCGGCGCCAGAGGGGGACGAGGGCGCCGGCACTGCCTGGCTCGGCCGGCTGGTACTGGCTGCGGTGCTGCTCATGGCCGGTGGCCTCCAGGTCAAGTGCGATGCCGGGATCGGCGGCTGCCGCTACCGTCGGGGCGAACGCGGTGTGCGCGGTACGGCTGGGCAACGGGTAGACCGGCCATCCGGTTACGGCGTTGAGGATCTCCGCTGCCCGGTACGCGCCAAGGCCCAGGTCTGGAGTGCCGACGCCGTGCGTGTGTAGCTCGGCGTTCTGTACGTACAGCCCCGCGCGTGTCTCAGTCATGTGGACGCGGTGATCGCGCTCGATGACGAGGCGGCCCTGCGTGTCGCGTTGGAGCAGGGCTTCGAGCGGTGCAAGGCAGTCAGGCTTGCGTGGGGCGTAGCCGGTGGCTAGCACGAGGCGTTCGGTGCGTACCGTCATCGCCTCGCCTGTGCCGCGATGCCTTAGGGCGAGGGTGAGGGTCTCGGCGTCATCGGCGTGGTTACCGCCGACGGCTTCGACTCCAGGCATGAGCGTGACGCCCGTGCCGGACACACCGGTTTTGATGGAGCGCGCGTCGAGTTCGTCGCGAATGGCGGCGAGCGTGTCGGCAGAGACGGCTTTGTATAGGCGGCCCTGGCTGGACAGGAGCCTGGAGCGCTCGTCGGCCGGCAAATCGTGGAAGTAGTCGACGTAGTCGGGCGTGAAGTGTTCGAGGCCGAGCTTCGAGTACTCCATCGGTTCGAAGGCGGCGCTGCGAGTCAGCCAGCGCAGCCGCCGACCGGGGCGGTGCCAGGTGCGCAGGAGGTCCAGCACGACCTCCGCCCCGGACTGGCCCGAGCCGAGCACGGTCACGTCACCGGCCGCGCGGATCAGGTCGGCGTGGTCGAGGTAGTGCGCGCTGTGGCACACCGACGGACTGGCCTCGTGCCAGAGC
>NZ_DASRGV010000019.1:0-8341 GCF_035650855.1 Actinocrinis sp.
CTGATCCGGCCAAGGTCGAAATCGTCGGTGTGCCCCGCGGACACGATCTGCACGGCGGCTTCCGGGTCACGCAGCGGCAGGCCGAGGTACTGCGCCACGTCGTTGCCGGTACCGGCGGGGATGACACCGAGCGGGACGCCAGTCGCGGCGACCAGCTGCAGGCCGAGGCTGACCATGCCGTCGCCGCCGACTACGACGACACTGTCCGCGTCGTCGTCCAGGAGCGCACGGGCCCTCTTCGCGGACTGTTCGGCGCTCTGCTCGATGACGAGGCGAACGTCGTGTCCCGCGGCTTCGAGGGCGGCTCGGGCACGCTCGCCGTACTCGCGCCCCTTCCCCTTACCCGAGGTGGGATTGATGACGAGCGCCGGCCGCAGCGGCCCGCTCACCCGCGGACCGCGGTCACGAGATGTCTTCGAGGCTGTCGGCCCGTTCGATCGGCGCGGGCGTCAGGTCGAGCGAGGAGGCTTCGTCCGGGGAAAGCTGGTGGATCGGGTCGGCGGCCTGGCGCGCGGCCCGCCGCTTGTCGTTGGCCAGCGCGATGCCGATGGCGCCGAAGTAGAGCAGGCAGATCGGGATGGCCAGCACGCTCATGCCGATCGGGTCGCCGGTGGGCACCGCGATCGCGGAGAACACGAAGATCGCCAGCACCACCACGCGCCAGTGCCGCCGCATCCGGTCGCCGCTCAGGATCCCGATGAAGTTGAACAGCACCAGGATCAGCGGCAGCACGAAGGAGGCCCCGAAGACCACCATCATCCGCAGGAAGAACACCAGGGTCTGGTCCAGCGGCAACTGGGCCGCGACACCCGAGGGCACGAAGCCCATCAGTACCCGCAGGATGGTCGGGAAGAACACGTAGCACAGCGCCGCGCCGGCCGCGAACAGCGGGATGGCCGCGCCGATGAAGGTCAGGCTGTACTTCTTCTCCTTCTTGTACAGCCCGGGTGCGAGGAAGGCCCACAGCTGGTACATCCACACCGGCGCGGCGAGCACGATGCCGGAGAACATCGCGATCTTGAACGCCAGGGTGATGCCCGCGCTCGGCCCGACCAGCACCAGCACGCCGTTGCGGCAGTCCTTAGTGGGCTGACCGACCCCGTGGATCGACTTGATGTTGCAGATCGGGGTCTCAAGCACGCTGACGATGTGGCGGTAGAAGACGAAGCCGACGATCCCGGCGACCACGATCGCCAGCGCCGACCTGATCAGCCGCGAGCGCAGCTCACGGATGTGCTCCATGAGCGGCATCCGCGCCGCGTCGTCCGCCGAGCGTCCGGCCTTACCAGCCACGTCCGGTGCCACCCGTCCTCGTCGTCGTGATGGTGCTGCCTGTCATTGCCGCGGGCTTCCGGGGGTGCGGTCGACCACTTCCGCCGGATCCGCCACGATCGTGCGCTTCTGCGGCGGCGGGACGTCGTCGCGCAACGCCTGTGCCTCGGATTTGAGGATACGGCGGGTCTTGCCGAGATCGCGCATCGCACCGGGCAACCGCTTCCACCCGAAAAGGATCAGGCCGATCGCGATGACGAGGAACAGCCCTTCAGCACGAAGCAACATCGTGACGCGCCCTTTCAACGGCAGGTCCGCGGGCAAGGCGGACCGAATCGCCATGCCGCCTTAACGTTTCAGCCGGTCGCGGACCTTGTCAACGGTCAGCCCCCGATCAGCACCTCACGCGGCCGACGGTCCGCGGTTACTGGTCCGCGTCGGAGGAAGCGGGCCGGGAACGCGAGCCGTTGCCGAGCGCCACCTGCGCCAGACCCGTCTTGACCGGCTCGGCGGCGTCCGTCAGCAACCGACTGGCGCGGGCCAGTTCCTTGGACACGTCCTTCGCGGCGCGGAAGACGCCGAACGCGAAGAAGCCGATCGCGGCAAGCGCCGCCACGGCGAGACTCACCCCGACGATGACCCAGAGCATCACGGAGACGACCCTACTCGGTGTCGGTCGCACTCTCGTAGCGACGTCTCAGGCCCTATCGGTCCGGCGCGCCATCCGCGTTGTCGTTGCGGTACACGCTCAACTCCGCTGCCCCCGCATCGCGCAGTGCGTCACGCAGTGCGTCGTCCGCGGACCGGCGTACCCGTGCGCCGCAACCAGGGCACGTGAACGAGTACTCCCAGCGCCCAGTCCGCCCCAGCAAGCGCACCGAGGAAAGCGTGACGACGCGCGGCCCGCAGCCCTCACAACGTACGCGTACTGCCTTCGCGCCGTCCGAGCTCGGGGTCACGACACGGCGTCCGCTCCGTATGCTGCCAGCGCCGCGGCGGCCGTGTCGCGGACCTTGTCGGCGAACTGCTCAGGGGCCAGCACCCGCGCCGCGCCGCCGAGCCGCAGCACCAGCCTCCTGATCCGGTCCTGGTCCGGGGCGCGCAGGGTCACGCGTAGCCAGCCGTCGCGCTCCGGGTCCTCCTCGACGCTCTCGCAGGGGTAGTACTCGGGCACCCAGCGGGCTTCCGGTGCCAACTCCAGCGTCACCAGCGGCGCGTCCTCGCTCACGCGCAGCGCGGAGGCGGGCGCCTCCTCGGTGAGGTCAAGGCCCTTGGCGTCCGCGGGCGGCTCGGCCGGAAGGTCGAGTACTTCGATCCCGACGACGCGGTCGAGCCGGAAGACCCGCACCGCCTGCGAGGCGCGGCACCAGCCCTCCAGGTAGGCCCGCCCGGCCAGCAGCGCGACCCGCATCGGGTCCACGTCCCGCTCGGTCACCTCGTCGCGCGAGGGCACGTAGTAGCGCAGATGCACCAGCCGCTTCTCGGCCAAGGCCCGCTGCGCCGCCTCGAAGACCACGTCGCGCGCCTCGAAAGCCACCGAAAGCCGCTCGGCGACCCGCGCGGCCTCGCCGGTCGCGCTCTCCAGCTTCGCCACCGCGCGGTCCAGCGCGTCCCGGTCCGCGATCCCCGGCACCTGCGCCAGCGCCCGCAGCGCGACCAGCAACGCGACCGCCTCGCGGGTGGAGAGGCGCAGCGGCCTGACGATCGGCTTCGCGGCATTCTCCAGATGGATCGCGCCGCCCTCCTCGACGTGCGCCTCCATCAGATCGTCGGCGAAGCCCCCGGGCAGCCCGCAGAACCACAGCACGTTGAGGTCCTTGGCGACCTGCTTTGTGGTGACACGGAACTCCTCCGCGACCTGGTCGACCGTCGTGCCGGGGTGGCTGAGCAGGTACGGCACGAGGTTCAGCAGCCGCTCGACCTGTGAGACCGCGGTGCTCACGACGCCACCTCCAGCCGCTTGTGGTGCTTGCCGCCGCTTACGCCGTCGACCGCGAGCATCGGGCCCTGCGCCTGCGCGCCCACCGGAGCCGAGACGGGCGCCGCGATGGCGCGGAGGGTGGCGATCACTCCTGCTCGCAGCGAGGGCGGATCGAGCACCACCACGTCCGGACCGTATTCGGCGAGCCAGCCGGCGGTGTCGGCGTACGCGGTGATCACGATCGTGTCCCAGCCGTCGTCGCCCTCGACGATCGAGGAGGCGCCGCGGCGCAGCGGAAAGCAGGTGCCCACGCGTACCCGGAGCGTCGCCGGACCGAGGTCCGCGCTGCTGCCTTCGGCGAACCTGTCCACCTGCGCGCGCACGTCGAGCCGGTCCGGCACCTTGTGCTCCGGCGCGCGGCCGGTCAGCAGCACCGGGGTGGTGATCCGGTCGAGCCGGAACACTCTCGCGGCGTCGCGCCCGAGGTCGAATCCGGCCAGGTACCAGCGGCCGCGCCAGGAGTCGATGGTCCACGGCTCGACCTCGCGCACCCGCACCTCCCCGTCCGAGCGGCGGTAGGAGAATCGCACCACCTGACGGTCGTATACGGCTTCGAGCAGCGGCTCGAAGGCCGGGGCCTCGACCCGCACCCGCGGCTCGATCCCGGCCGGCGCGGCCTCCCCGACGTCCAGCCCGGCCGCCTTGAGCTTGAGCAGCGCGGAGGACGCGGCCTGCGCCAGCGTCGCCTGCTGCCAGAATCGCGCGGCCACCCCGATCGCCGCGGCCTCGTCCGGCTCCAGGTGCAGCTCCGGCAGCGCGTACTCCCCCGGGGCGATCCGATAGCCGACCTCGTCCTCGAAGAGGGCGCTGACGGTGCCCACTTCAAGGGGGATGCCGAGCTCCCGCAACTCCTCCTTGTCGCGCTCGAACATTCGCTCGAACGCCTCATCCGTCGGACAGTTGCGGTACGGCTCCAAAGTCGCGCGCAACCGCTCCTTCGTGACGAAGGTCCGCGACGCGAGCAGGCAGATCACCAGGTTGACCAGCCGCTCGGTCTTGCTCGCTGGCATACGCCGACTCCCTCCTCGTCGTCGCTGCACCCCGTTGCCAACGGTGCGACTCCGACGCTACTGCGTCGGCACAGCCTTTCGCACCAAGGGACGCACAATACCCAATAGGCTTAGCCGCCGTGATCAGTTGGCGAGCAGGACGCGTTACCGCCCTTGGCCGTGCCTGGCGCGGAGCGCGGGAGCTGACCGCCGATGTGGAGGGCGAGTCCGTCAAGGCACTGGCCTATCCGCTGCTGACCGGCGAGCCCGCGGTCGGCGACCGGGTGCTGCTCAACACGACGGCGCAGACGATGGGCCTGGGGACAGGCGGCTACGCGATGGTCGTCGCCCTGCCCGACCGGCTCCCCCCGGACGCGCCGCCCGGTCCCGGGCACCTGGTCAAGGCTCGATACACACCACTGCAGGCCATTGTGTTAGGAGCAGACGAGCAGGATTCCCCGTACCACGAGCTTCTGCGGGACGCCGACTCCCTCGACGGCATGCCGGTCGTCGCCGCGGACCTGCATTCGGCGCTGCCCGCGGTGTGCGCCGCGATCCTGGCGGACCGGCCTGGGACGCGCATCGCTTATGTGATGAGCGACGGGGGCGCGTTGCCGCTGTGGTTCTCGCGTGCCGTCGCAGGGCTACGCGATGCCGGCTGGCTGATCGGTTCGGTCACGGTCGGGCAGGCCCTTGGCGGGGATCTGGAAACCGTCACCGTGCACACCGGTCTGCTCGCCGCGCGTCTGATCCTGCAAGCCGAGGTCGCGATCGTCACCCAAGGCCCCGGGAACCTCGGCACCGGCACTCGCTGGGGCTTCTCCGGAGTGGCCTGCGGCGAGGCGGTGAACGCGGCCGGCGTGCTCGGCGGCCGGCCGGTCGGCGTGCTGCGCGTCTCGGAAGCCGACGCGAGGGAGCGGCACCGCGGCCTGAGTCACCACAGCCTGACCTCGTACGGCCGGGTGGCCCTCTCCCCCGCGGAGGTGGCTGTACCGGCGGAGGCTGGGGCTTTCTGGGACGCGGTGCGCGAGCAGGCCAAGGAACTGACGCCGCGTCACACGGTGCGCGAGATCGATTGCGCGGGTCTGGATGAGGCGTTGGCGACCAGTCCGGTCGCCCTGTCCACCATGGGTCGCGGACCCGACTCCGATCGGGCGAACTTCCTCGCCGCGGCCGCGGCAGGGCGCTTGGCGGCAAGCCTGCTGGATCGCTGATCCGGTCGCGGGACGCCGCGCTCGCAAGCCCTGGCGTCGCAACCGTCCGCGCCCGGCGCAGGCCCGGCTGTGGCAGGGTAGGAGCGGACGAAATGATCGACCGAGAGGAACGGAGCCGAGATGGCACTGCAGAAGCCGGAGATCGACTTCCCGGAGGGCCCGCCGCCCGCCGATCTGGAGATCAAGGACCTGTGGGAGGGCGACGGCCCAGAGGCGGCCTCGGGCCACAACGTCACCGTGCACTACGTCGGTGTCTCGCACTCGACCGGCGAGGAGTTCGACGCCTCCTGGAACCGCAACGCCCCGTTCCAGTTCCCGCTCGGCAAGGGCCGGGTCATCGCGGGCTGGGACCGCGGCGTGGCCGGGATGAAGGTCGGCGGCCGCCGTCAGCTGACCATCCCGGCGCACCTCGCCTACGGCGACCGCGGCGCCCCGCCGGTCATCAAGCCGGGCGAGACGCTGATCTTCGTGGTGGACCTGCTCGGCGTTAGCTGACATTGCAGCCGGCTAGGGGTTGCACAGGAGCTGGCGCTGCTGCCGGCTAGGGGGCACAGGCGGCTACGCAAGCTCCGCAGCCTGTGCCCCCTACCCGGCAGCCAGCTAAGTCGTCTCACCTCGGGGCCGTGGTTGCGCTCCGAGAGTCGTGGTTACGTCTGAGGTTGAGCGTCGGCTACAGCGCGTCGACGATGTCGACGACGAATACCAGCGTGTCATTCGCGCCGATTCCTGCGGATGACTGGCCGCCGGACGGGCCATAGCCCAGCGCCGGCGGAATCACCAGAAGCACCCGGTCCCCGACATGCTTGCCGATCAGGCCCTGGTCCCAGCCCTTGATCACCTTGCCGGCGCCGATCACGGTGCTGAACGCCTGCTTTCGGGTGAACGAGGAGTCGAAGTTCTTTCCGGTGTTCCAGTCCACGCCGGTGTACTGGATGACCAGCGTGCGGCCGCTCTGCACCGTTTCCCCGCTGCCGTGGATCAGCGTGTCCGCGACCAGCGAGGCCGGCGGCTTGGCGCCGGACGGAATCGTCACCTGCGGATTGCCGGATCCGGGGTCGCCGGTCACCTTGGGCAGCGCCGCGTCCGACTGTGCGCCCTGCTTGCCGGGGATGTCGGCAGTCGCCGGGTAGCCCCCGACGACGTCGAGCACGAATACCAGGTCGTCGGTGGGGCCGACCCCGGCCTGCGAGTTGCCCTGGCTGCCGAACGCGTCGGCGGGCGGCGCGACCACCTCGATCCGGCTGCCGATGCGGGCGCCGGTGAGCGCGGTGTTCCAGGCGGGCAGCAGGCTGCTGGAGCCCAGCGTGACCACCTGCGGCTGGTTCGGCGTCTTTCCGCCGTCGGTCGAGTAGGTGTCGCCGAGCTCCTTGGCCCCGGTCCAGTTCATGACGGTGTAGTTGACCGCCGCGAGCTGACCGCTGGCGAGGGTGGCCCCGCTGCCGGGGACCAGGGTCTTGGTCTCCAGCTTCGTCGGCGCTGCGGCGCCGCTCGGCAGCGTGATCACGGCCTTCTGCCCCACCGCCCCGCTGACCTGCGGTAACCCGCCGCCGCCGGAGGCCTGGTTCGAGCTCGTGTTCGAGCTGCAGCCCGCCGCGAGCGCGCCCGCCAAGGCGAGCGAGAGAACCGGCAGCGCGCCCCTGTTGAGGGGCGCCGGGCCGCGGCGCGCGCCGGAGCGGGCCCGCTGACTGATCATCCGTCTTTCATGCAACACGGGCCAACCCTACAAGGCCGCTACATGGAAGCGATGAGTTTCTCCACACGTTCGTCTACGGAGCGGAACGGGTCCTTGCACAGGACGGTGCGCTGGGCCTGGTCGTTCAGCTTCAGGTGCACCCAGTCGACGGTGAAGTCCCGGCGCTGCTCCTGCGCCCGCTTGATGAACTCGCCGCGCAGCTTGGCCCGGGTGTTCTGCGGCGGCACTGACTTCGCCGCGAAGATGTCCAGGTCCCGCGCCGTGCGGTCGACCATGCCGCGCCGCTCCAGCAGGTAGTACAGGCCGCGGCGGCGGCTGATGTCGTGGTAGGCGAGGTCGAGCTGCGCCACCCGCGGATGCGAGATCGGCAGGTCGTACTTCTCCTGGTAGCGCTGGATCAGCCGGTACTTGATCACCCAGTCGATCTCGCGCTCGATCTTGGACAGGTCGCCGAGCTCGATCGCGTCCAGGGTGCGCTCCCACAGGTCCAGCACCCGGGCCACCGAGTTCGTGCGCAGGTCGCGCCGGTCGGCGAAGTCCGAGGCCTTGCTCAGGTACTCGCGCTGGATCTCCAGCGCGGAGACCTCGCGGCCGTTGGCGAGACGGATCCGGCGCTGGCCGGTCAGGTCGTGGCTGACCTCGCGGATCGCCCGGATCGGGTTCTCCAGCGTCAGGTCCCGCATCACCAGGCCGGCCTCGACCATGCGCAGCACCAGGTCGGTCGCGCCGACCTTGAGCATCATCGTGGTTTCGCTCATGTTCGAGTCGCCGACGATGACGTGCAGCCGCCGGTAACGCTCGGCGTCGGCGTGCGGCTCGTCCCGGGTGTTGATGATCGGGCGGGAGCGCGTGGTGGCGGAGCTGACGCCCTCCCAGATGTGCTCGGCCCGCTGGCTGACGCAGTAGACCGCGCCGCGCGGGGTCGGCAGCACCTTTCCGGCGCCGCAGATCAGCTGACGGGTCACGAGGAACGGGATCAGCACGTCGGCCAGCCGGGAGAACTCCCCGTGCCGGGTCACCAGGTAGTTCTCGTGGCAGCCGTAGGAGTTCCCGGCCGAGTCGGTGTTGTTCTTGAAGAGGAAGACCTCGCCGCGGATGCCTTCCTCGCGGAGGCGCTGCTCGGCGCTGCGCACGAGCCCCTCGAGGATCCGCTCCCCCGCCTTGTCGTGCACGACGAGGTCGGAGATCGAGT